>NZ_QTLF01000003.1:0-382522 GCF_003434395.1 Bacteroides sp. AM23-12 | reverse complement strand
CCCGGACGCCGGAACAGCGTGCTACGCTTCGGCTGCTGATTCATCAGCTGCTGGAGGTATTCCCCGGCTGCCGGGTGTGCGGGCATCGGGATCTCTCGCCGGACAGGAACGGTAATGGAGAGATAGAACCGGAAGAGTGGATGAAGGCGTGTCCGTGCTTTGATGCCGAGCAGGAATTTAAAGAATTTGCGGCAGAAGACACGGAAGAAACACAGAGTAAACTAAACTATTTAAAGAACAAGAAAGGAGGTAAATGATGGCAATGAAGAGATCTGTATGGGATATGATCCTGAAGGTGGTTATCGCGGTAGCGTCGGCTGTGGCAGGCGTATTGGGTGCTAATGCGATGAATCTGTAAGAGAAGTAATTAACGGGAACTCCCTGTCATGGGAATATGCGCGCTACTTTATCGGGCAGGGAGTTTCTTAGTATTGTGATTTTATTTAAGAAACTATTATATATCAAAGAATATGAAAAAAAGACTACTATCAGTATTTGTTTTTCTGGCAATATTCAGTTTCAACTGTATAGGTCAGCAACAAATACCTATTAAAAATGTACCCAGTCCGGAAATAGCCGGTTTGGGAGAATATGGAAAAGTTCCAGTTAGTTTATATACGGGAGTTCCGGATATATCCGTGCCTATTTATGAATTGAAAGCTGGTAACTATTCGTTATCACTTGCTGCAAGTTATCATTTGGCTTCGGTAAAGCCTAATTCCCAGTCTGGTTGTCTTGGACTTGGATGGAATCTTATAGCAGGCGGCTATATTACACGTTCTGTTCGTGGAATGTATGATGAGAAATGTCAATCAAATGGATATGCTCCGGGTTATTATGCACATGCTTCTAAATTGAAAAATATCAGTAATGAACAGTTTAAAGCAGAAACGATGCATATACAAAGCACGGAAAATGATTATTATGAATTAACTGCTGACGAATTTTCGTTTAGTGTTTGTGGTTATTCTGGAAATTTCTACTATGCCGGTAATGGAGAGTGGAATGTTGTTTCTGATCAGGATATACGTGTGGAATTTAATCCTGTTGATGGGGAAGGCTTTCTTAGTTTGTCGGAAGTCGGAAAACGTCTTGATGTAAGTAGATGGGGAGCAAGCACAAGAAACAATCGTTTTTTCAATAAATTTACGCTGATTACTCCTGATGGATGCAGGTATGAATTTGGTGGAATCAACGCTACTGAATATAGTATTCCTTATTATGCCCGCTATAACAGTGATTTAATAGCTACTACCTGGAGGTTGTCCAAAATAACAACCGTAGACAAGCGGGTAATAGAATTCAGTTATGACACTTCAGCTATCATGTGTGATCTTCGTTATGTACCCCAACAGAAAGTGGTGACCAACATACCATGCACTTATAGTGGTATACAAAGTGGGCGTTCAGGGATGACTGGGTATCTGCTTTTCCCAGTTAATTTAAAGACTATAAAAACACCTAACGAGATATTGGAATTCAATTATTACAATGAATACGGATATGGAGATAAGTTTGTTGATAGTTATTTGGCATGGAAAGACAATGCAAATTATGACCGTCAGGATATAGATAACATGAATTTTGAAGACCCGGCTAATCAATTTACTCTGTTTTTAGGAAACCAAATTGATAATACCGATCAGGCAACATTGCGTCAATCGATTAAATCAAAACTACAACATAAAATTCTTCATTGTATTTATGTGAAAGGAAAGAACTCCAAGGCTTTGAAAACTATATATTTTGACTATGCAAGGAATAATCGTACTAAATTGTCTTTAATTACGGAACGTTCAGGGAATCCGGATTTGATCCCTAACTATGTATGGCACCCACATGGATTTTATTTTCTTACTTGGTATAATATACCTGAGAATTTGACCGGAGGTCGCGTACCTGAATATCGTTTTCTTTATAATTCGGAAAAACGTATGCCAAATGATTATGTACGCCCGATTGCCGATTCGTGGGGATATTATACAGGAGGAAGTGTTGCTTTTGCCGAGATACCTAATTTTTCTCAGACTTATAGTAGTTTGCAATATACTTTGGCAGAGGTCTTGACGGAAGTCATTTATCCAACAGGTGGAAAAAGCCGTTTTGAATATGAATTGAACAACTATTCAAAAGTGGTAGCTCCTTCTTTGATGTCATTAACAGACAAAAGTGGTACTGCAGGCGGTTTGCGTATTCGGCGTATTACCAATCTGGATAATGAAGATAATGTGCTTGGTGCCAAGCAATATTACTATTCGAATACCCGTGACCGATTTGGAAAAAGTAGTGGAATATTGAAAAGTCTTCCTGTTAATGAGATGGTGTATACTCTTAAGGATGGAGATAAGGAGCCTGATCCTAAGAATGCAATATCGTTATATCTCAAATCAAAGGGAGGTTTTTTCCCATCAGTTACTAATCTGAATACACCGGATGTAGGTTATTCTTGTGTAATTGAAGAAGCGTTCGACAAAGATAATAAGTCGCAAGGTTATATTGTGCGTCATTACTCTAACTATAATGAGGATATTTATGGTAATACTCATTATGACGAGCTTGCTTTTTATTCTATGTTTGAAGGGAACTCTTATACAATGCCATTTAGCAGTCGTTCTATGGAGAGAGGAAAGTTGTTGTCTGAAGAATACTATGATGTCAATGATCGTTTGCGAAAGAAGGTGAATTACCGATACAAAGAGGTAACTCCAGGCTCATTTGTAACAGCTGATCAAATGGTGTTGTTCTTTTGTACAGATTTAGACAATTTCATGCTAGGAAAAGTGGGGACTTTAACTCGTACATATACACATGCTTATCTGACCGACTCTGTTATAGAAACTCTTTATCCTCAATCGGGAAATACGGCATTTGTTATAGAAAAGGCGTATCAATATAATAAGTATAAGCAGTTAAGCCAAATAGCCGGTAGAAACAGCGATGGAAAAAGTACTCTGACAGAATATGTTTATGCTGCAACTTTACCGGAATATAAATGGATGGAAGAAGCACATATACTATCTCCGGTTTCTAGTAAAAAAGAACAGACAGGCGGCTCTTATTTAAAAGAGGTATATCAGTATATGGGTCCTATACCTTATATAAAGCAGATTAGTACAGATAGAGATGGTTATGTGCATAAACATTACACTGTGCAGGCTGTGGATGGTTATGGGAATCCTATATATCTTCACGAAGAGTCAACGCCCGTTGTATTGATATGGGGAGCTGAAGGTCAACGGTTAATATCACGGATAGAAAATGCCACTCTTAATCAAGTGGAAGAAGCATTGGGAATGAATGTGAAGGATTTCTCTTCATCCGATATCTCTGCAACTAATTTGCTAAAAATAGAAAATATCAGGCATAAGATATCCGGAACGCATTTCTATATTTACAAATATACAAATGAGTTGCGTTTGGTCTCAGAAACAAAGCCTAATGGAATCACTGTGTTTTATAAATATGATTTTCTGGGTCGCCTGACAGAGAATTATATTATGGAATTTAAAGATGGAGATTATCAAAAACGGATATTAAATATATATGATTACAATTATTATTATGGCTCCAAGATTGAAAGTGGAGAAGTAGCCATAGAGAAAGGAGGACAACTATGAAATTGCATAAAATAATATTACTTCTAATTTTGCTGTCAGGATTTTCGATAGAAATACCTGCGCAGAATTCTTTGCAGAATGAGATAGGTAAGCTCGAATATGACACGTTGAAGAGGGATATGGTTAAAACAAAACATCTGGACCATATAAACATTTCTGATACATCGTCAGTGAGTTGCGCAAACTACTTGTTTCGTGTGAAAGAACCATTATATATTTCTTTTAAGTCTAATTATTTCACTATGGGAATGGAAATGGAGAAAGTTCCGGGACAATTGGAATGTCAATTAAAAATAACAGATGATAATTTGCTCACTAATCAGGTGTATTATCAGAATGCGAAAAGTGTTGATCCGGATTCTTTATCATCAGTGAGTTTCACTGATACTCTTTTGTTATTTGCCGGTACATATTGTTTGACATCGACTGTAATAGAAAAGAACAAAGATATTCTTGTTCCTGATGATAATGGTGTGAATGCTGCAAGTGTATTGAAAACTAATACTTTTGATATTAAACCGATCGACCCGCATGAACCAATAAAGCCTTTTCCGCCGATTGATCCTTTTCCGCCAATAGATCCGGTCTTGCCGATGGACTCAATTCGACCACTTCCTTTATTTTATATCATGACTCTGTCAATAGAGACAAAAGGACTTGCTCCGGAAGAACAGCCGATGCCGGCTATTCCTTTTCCTGCAATAAATTGGGGAAATGATCTATTGCCCGAACGTTTTGGCAAAAATGCTGTTTCTGTTTTCAAGAGTAGGACAGGAAATAAGGAAGAAGGTATGCTTGTGGTTAATTACTATGATGGGCTGGGGCGTTCGAAAGAAACGGTACAACAAGGTGTGAGTCCTAGTCATAAAGATTTAGTAACCCTACAAGAATATGATGGGTGGGGGCGTAAAGCCAATACATGGTTGCCAGCTGTAACGACACAAAACACAGGTGATTTCATATCTGTAGCTTCTTGTGGAGAATTGGCACGCAATACTTATGGAGGAGATGCTTATCCGTATTTAACCTTTACCTACGAAAATTCTCCTTTGGAAAAAGTAATTAAACAGCATAATCCGGGGAGAGTATGGCGTGAAAATGGCAGATCATTGAAAATAGATGAGTACGTTAATATCGCTGGTAATGATACTTTAGGTTGTTTCGGTTTTCAATTGATCAATGGGGCAAGAGAAGCATTAAATATTAGTGTAAGTAAACAGTATGAAAATGGAAGCTTGCTTGTTACACGCTCAGAGGATGAAGATGGAGTCACTTTGTTTGAATTTAAAGACCGTTTGGAAAGAACCGTTCTGGAACGTCGTATAGAATCAAGACTGAAAGGGGATAAGCAATTGTCGGATACTTACTATATTTATGATGATTTGGGAAAACTTTGTGCTGTTCTTCCTCCTGCATTGTCCGATCAGTTGAGTGTAGGTAATATTCCTGCAGAAAAACTCGATATGTATGGATATTTGTATAAATATGATGTGGCGGGAAACCTCATGGCTAAAAAGCTTCCAGGAATTTCATGGGAATACTATGTCTATAATGTAAACAACAATCTTATATTTAGCCAGAATGGCGAGGAACGTAAAAGAGGAGAATGGAAATTTAGTATTCCGGATGCATTCGGTCGTGTATGCTTGCAGGGAGTATGTAAAGTTGCGATTGATCCGTTTGATAATCCTTATTTAAAACCTATTTTTAGTGGATTGTCGAATTGGTATGTTTGTCAATACGTAGGAAGTACTGAATATGGGGGGTATCAGTTTAGTGGAAGTCTTATGGCAGGATTAGTGGGGCCGAAACCATTAGTTCAGGTAATCAATTATTATGATAACTATGACTTTATGTATCGGACAGATCTTTCGGCAAGAGATGAATTTAGATATACCCATGAAGAAGGTTTTGCCGCTACGTCATCCAGTGCTAAAGGAATGTTGACAGGAATAGCTAAGTTGCATACGGATGCATACGATCAGTATCGTAATGGTGAATATGGAGTGGATTCTCCCTACAATTACTCAGTGATGTATTATGATGATCGTGGTCGCCTTTCTCAAACTGTTTCTGACAACCATTTAGGTGGTATGGACCGTGATTTCTTTTCCTATGATTTTAATGGGAACGCCTTGCGGCATTTACACCGTCAGACCGGGGCTGGAAATGAGATTTTGAGTGACAGTTATACCTATGAGTATGATCATGCCGAACGTCTTGTAAAGGCGCTGCATCGTTTGGGAGATGCTCAGGAAGTGATTCTTATTGACAATGTGTATGATGATTTGGGACGCTTATCCCGGAAGACGTTCCATAACGGTCTGTTGAATACGTCTTATTCGTATAATATTCGTAGTTGGCTAACTGGTATCACTGGTTCATCTTTTGAGCAAGTATTGCATTATACGGACGGAACGGGTATTCCATATTACAATGGTAATATCAGCAGTATGGTTTGGAAATCGGGTGAAGATGATATAATGAGAGGCTACCACTTTACTTATGATAATTTGAATCGTTTGACGAATGCGGTGTATGGAGAAGGCAGTGTTCTCGTTCAAAATCAGAATCGCTTCAATGAACAAGTAACCGGATACGATAAGATGAGTAATATTTTAGGGATCAAACGTTCCGGACAGACTTCATCTACCGGATACGGCTTGATAGATGATCTGGCAATGTCCTATAATGGGAACCAACTAAAATCAGTATCAGATAGGGCTACAAATTCTGTTTACGGCAATGGCTTTGATTTCAAAGACGGAGTAAACAAAGAAGCTGAATATGAATATGATGAAAATGGTAATATGACGAAAGATTTGAACAAGAAAATATTGAATATCCAATATAATTGTTTAAATTTACCGAGTCGTATAGAATTTGAAAACGGTCATGTCATTTCTTATCTTTATGATGCTGATGGAATAAAACTTCGTACGACGCATATCATAGGGAGTGATACTACAGTAACTGATTATTGCGGCAATGTGATCTATGAAAATGGAATCCCTGTCAAGTTGCTTACAGAAGCTGGCTATGTTACACTGGACGATTCTAAGTATCACTATTTTGTCCAGGATCATTTGGGTAATAACCGTGTGGTTGTAGACCAGAGTGGTAATGTTGAAGAAGTGAACCATTATTATCCGTTTGGCGGTCTGCTATCAAGTTCGGTAAGTAATGCTGTGCAGCCTTATAAGTATAACGGTAAGGAGCTGGATAGGAAGAATGGTCTTGATTGGTATGATTATGGGGCGCGTATGTATGATGCTGCATTGGGTAGATGGCATGCGGTTGATCCGATGAGTGAGAAGTATTATAGTTGGAGTCCGTATACTTATTGTAAGAACAATCCTGTGTTGAGGATAGACTTAGACGGAAAGGATGATTATGTTATCAGCAGATCAGGAAGATTATTTAATGAGACTCCTATTGATAAGAGAGGTAAAGGCTCAACAGATAATTTATATCTTTCCAGTGATCGTTCTATTTCAGTAACTGTAAATCAGGGGTTACTTGGGGAAATACATAGTATGCAGGCGAAAGAGCAGAAGGAAAATCGGGTGAAGAAATCTTATGGAAGTACTCAAGATTTGGAGACAGCTGCTACTGTTTTTAAATTTGCTGCTGATCACACAACTGTTGAATGGAAGTTAGATGTTTATGATGATAATGGTACAAGAACAGCTGTTGTTGCGACAGATCGAGATCCATATGGGGTAGATAATGGTGTATATGCTCAAAATAAACTTTCTGTGAAAGGAGAAAAAGTTATAGATATTCATTCTCATTTGCTCGGAGGAACGAAAGGTGGAGCTGGTAATGATTTTAACTTAGCTAAGCCACAACGTAAGAATGCTGTGTATATGAAAGATAACCGTGTGAGTACTGATAAAAAGGGTATGATATATGAATATACCAAAAATGCAAGTCGGGTAAATTCTATTCGTGTATATGATGCTACAGATTTATTGCAATATATAAAACGTAAATGATATGCTTATGAGAAAATTAGTCTATGTTGTTCTATTAATTATACTGGGGGGATGCATATCCCCCTCCCCTTCTTTGGAAGATATTCATCAGCGTGTAGCAAAACAGGTGGAAGTGCTGATAGATAGTGGCTATTTACTTACGACATATATAGAAATAGATGAAGTGTTTTCGACAGATTCTAATTCACTTTATTATATCGGTGAATCAGATTCTCCTGGTTCTGATGGTGCTGAGTTACCTTCCAGAGTGATAAAGTATAAAGAAAGATATCTTTGCTTTATCGAATTAGATGAGCCTGAAATGTCACGCACAGAATTGTTTGAGAGAGGTTTTGTTTCGGACTCTAACTTTCATGAAAATTTATGTTTAAACAGAGGTCGTGATTGGCTGTTGGCTCTTCGAAAATATGAAGATAAACATATCTTAGTAAAGATGTTGCCTAATTATTATCGTCTATTTGAATATCCGGAACTTTGGTCGTATTTTTCTGGAGATATACCCCAGGAGAAAACTGCATTGATGGGATTGACTTCGCACGATATTATTGTTCCCAGTTCATATATTCCGGACCTTTTTGAACTTGAGATTGATAGTCTGAAGAATTATGTAGAAAGATTCTCAGGAGAAATATTTGTAAGAAATCAGACTGATTCCGTTTTGCTATTATCGAGGAATTCAGCGAGGAGTATGTGCTATGCTGTAATAAATGGACCGGATACATTAAAATTGGTTTTGAGGGATTCACTTCCAGTTGCTATTGCCCCTCATGATTTTAAATCCTTGAAATATGATAGTGAACCTCCCCATTCATTTCTTCAGAATTTACCGGATAAGGATATTTGGATGTCTATGTATAAGCTGTTTAGCGATTCGACTTTTTGCTTCTTGAATATTAATAATATCCCACAGAAATTTAGAATAATGCATAATGATGCAGTTTATTCGAGTGACTTAAGAGATTCTTTATCAAAAAGGGTAAGGTATATTTATAATAAAGGGGTTTATGATAAAGAAGAGAGAATACGACGTTTTTTTAAGTGGGATTAGAATTACAGCAGTTTAAATGAAGTTGGCTATATTGAAGATGGGCAGTATTCTTTTTATCTTCAGGATCATCAGGGTAATAGCCGTGTGGTAGCAAAGTTTGATGGAACAGTTGTCCGGACTAATCACTATTATCCTTATGAGGTGTCATTTGCAGAGAGTACATTAGTAGATAAACATTCGTAAGTATAACGGTAAAGAACTTGATAGGAAGAATGGTCTTGATTGGTATGATTATGGGGCGCGTATGTATGATGCAGCGCTTGGTAGATGGCATGCGGTTGATCCGATGAGTGAGAAGTATTATTCAATTAGTTCGTATGTATATGGATTAAATACACCACATAATTGTATTGACCCCGATGGGCAGAAGATTATTTTTGTTAATGGGTATTTAGGGTTTGGATCTCCTAGAGGAGGTGGCACTTATTGGGGAGGAGTAAATAGTTCTTTTGTTAAAGGTGCAAAAAACTTTTTTAATGATCAAAGTGCCTATTTCACCGACTTTGATTTTAACTATTTGCGTAGTTCTACCTTTTTAAGAAATTTAGATGGATATGCATATGCTAAAGAAAATTACAAACAATTGATAATGGGTATGAATCCACAAGAGGATGTATTCCGAATTATTTCTCATAGTATGGGAGGTGCTTTTTCAGAAGGTATTGTTCGATATTTAAAAGAGCAAGGTTGGAATGTTGATTTCTCAATTCATCTAAATACATGGTTGCCTTCTGAATTGATGGGCTCGGTTGGAACATTTTTGATTGATGCTACGATTACTAATGATTGGGTACAAGGATTAAGTCTTCCAATAGATGGTAGCAGAGATATTCCTAATGCGAATTATAAAATAAGAAAGAAAAGCAATGAAGGGTATCAATATAGGCATAGAGATTGGATTGATAGTGGAAGTTTTTGGAATGCTAACAATGGTATAACTTGGAATCAACTTATGCCAATCTTAGATTCATGGTTAATACAAAATCCAAATATACAAATAAATTATGGACAATAACATATTGAAAATTATTTTCAGAGTAGTTGCAGTGCTACTAAGTTTAGGTGCATTATTTTTTCAATTAATTAATTTTGTTTTTGGGACTATGGTTAAAAATGTCTCAGATATGCAAGATGATTATTGGTATTATGGTACAGAACTTATACCTCATTTATTTACGATTATTATTATTATCTGGTTTGTAGTATTCCAAATAAGGAAGATTATAAATATGAAATAATTATAGATATTTTGATATAGATTGGCCTCTTGCATTAATAAGTGTTACCCTGACATGAAACGATATATATACTCATGTTGGGGTACCTTTTATTCGAGGAGCTATGTGAAAATTGATTTATTTAGATAATATGAATTTTAATACTGAATTAAAAAAGAATATAGGTTGTAACATCGTATATAGTAGTTCTGATGGAGGTAATTACTCAATTATTCTTATGGAATTTGATAGTGGGAATCGTATAATGACATATTGCTATTGGGAAGTTCAGAAAGATGGAAAATGAATTGCTACATCAGAAGATGATATTACAGCTGTCATGGTTTGATGGCACGAACAATTTGACTTTTCGAGAGTCAAAAGGTTGTGGATCTTGAAATAGATGAATCACTTAATTTATTCATTGAAGTAGAGGATGGGTTGAAATAAAGTAAATTTTTCATTTTGGTGATTATGAGAAAAGTGATTATTTCTTTGATATACGTATCAATAGTATTGACTATTCCCCTGGCAGTTGCCTGTCAGGGGGTAAATTTTACCTACCAATGCTATGAATTACAAAGATAAATATATTCTTTTTTATTTGGAAGGGAAAAAAGCGCTGAGTGAAAAGAGAGTTAGTAGAATATTAGGTATTTCATATCCAGATGATATGCCTGATGGCTATCATGGACAAGATCCACGAATATGGGTATACATCAAAGATAAGTAATTAGATAAATCAGCTTTTACACAAATAGGTTATGACACTGAAATTAACTAGAATTTTCATTTGAGATATTTTAATGGTGGAGAAAAAATCCGCTGTAATTGATATCATAGCTTGTGGTAGCCTATTAAATTAGAAGATACGTTCCCGCATGAATACCCTCACAAATTATATGTTCTATTTTGAAGATTACTTTTAAAAAGGGGATGTTCAGACTTATCCTGATAGAAGAAATACTGCATAAAAAGCTGCAAGAATATGCAGGAATGATCTTGCTTTTGGATATAAATAGGTGAAATATGCATGATAACTACCAATGTTAGGAGACGTTTCATTTAAAGAAAAGCTTCGTTGGTTTTAAAGGAACGACTCGTTGGTCGGTGAGAAGCACTTCGCTTCATTTAAAGGAACGGGTAAAAAGGTACTTTGAGTGCTTGTTTTGCTCCGGATGTCGTCAGTTACAGAAGAGTTTGAAAATGTTAGATTGAAAGTTAAATGATGAAATACATATTCGGAATTTATGTTTTTGATCTTATCTGTGTTTTATTGATCGCTATAAAGTAAAATCTGTGTGATTCGGAAATATGCCAATCGCGAATCCTTCCGTTTTTCCTGTTCAGTCCGTACTTGTGTTGTATATTTCTGATTCTACGAGATGATTCCTATCCATTCTTCATGTACTGAGAAATGGCTGTTCTGATTGAGGGAAGTTGATTCACATTTAATTTCATTCTCTGTTTTGAGATACACTTTGAAATAAGTGTCAGAGTAACGTTATATTATTAAAAGTACTTAACGAAAGCCCAATCCATCACTTTTTATTTGTTTCTTTGCACCAAATTCGGGAATAGTGTTGTCTTGTGAATCGAGGCAGCACTTAATTTTGCTTAGAAATTAATGGAGAAACTCATTATAAATGCTTGTCCGGTGTGTGGCAGTACGCACTTGAAACGCGTCATGACTTGTACGGATTTTTATGCTTCGGGCGAACAGTTTGAACTGTGTTCGTGTGAAGACTGCGGATTTACGTTCACGCAAGGTGTGCCGGTAGAAGCAGAGATAGGCAAGTATTACGAGACTCCCGATTACATTTCCCACACTGATACGCGCAAGGGCGCGATGAATACCATCTACCATTATGTACGTTCCTATATGCTGGGTCGCAAAGCGCGTCTGGTAGCAAGAGAAGCACACCGTAAAAGAGGGCGTTTGCTCGATATCGGGACGGGAACCGGATACTTTGCCGACACCATGGCACGCCGTGGATGGAAGGTGGAAGCAGTGGAGAAAAGTCCGCAGGCACGTGCTTTTGCAAAGGAGCATTTCGATTTGGACGTAAAACCCGAATCCGCTTTGCAGGAGTTTGCTCCCGGCAGTTTTGATGTGATCACCCTTTGGCACGTGATGGAGCATCTGGAACACCTCAATGAAACATGGGAAATGCTTCGTGAACTGCTGACAGAGAAAGGGATGCTCATTGTGGCAGTGCCCAACTGTTCTTCCTATGATGCAGGACGTTATGGTGAATATTGGGCGGCATACGATGTCCCCCGCCATCTCTGGCATTTCACTCCCGTCACTATTCAGCAGCTGGCTTCCCGTCATGGATTCATTATGGCGGCTCGTCATCCGATGCCGTTTGATGCGTTCTATGTATCGATGTTGAGTGAGAAACATCGCGGCAGTTCGTGCAGTTTCCTCAAAGGGATGTATGTGGGGACGCTTGCGTGGTTCAGCACGTTGGGGCGGAAAGAACGGAGCAGTTCGATGATTTACGTATTCCGGAAAAAAAGATAGCGCATGGGAAATAAAAACAGATATAAGTCGAAGTCACTGTTCGATATGCAATTCATAACGTCCAGTATCAGTACGACATTGGTGTTGCTGCTGTTGGGGCTGGTTGTGTTCTTTGTGCTCACAGCGCACAATATGTCTGTATACGTCCGCGAAAATATCAGTTTCTCCGTTCTTATCAGTGATGACATGAAGGAGGCGGATATTCTGAAACTCCAGAAGAAACTGAATCAGGAACCTTTTGTGAAGCAGTCCGAGTACATCTCCAAAAAACAGGCTCTGAAAGAGCAGACGGAGGCGATGGGCACCGATCCCGAAGAGTTTCTTGGCTATAACCCTTTCACGGCCTCCCTTGAAATCAAACTTCACTCCGATTATGCCAATTCCGACAGTATCGCGAAGATAGAGAAAATGATCAAGAAGAACTCTAACATACAGGATGTGCTCTATCGGAAAGAGCTGATCGATGCCGTCAATGAGAATATACGGAACATCAGCCTTGTGCTGCTGGCGCTGGCGGTGGTGCTCACCTTCATATCCTTTGCACTGATTAACAATACGATACGGCTTGCCATCTACTCCAAGCGGTTCCTCATTCATACCATGAAGCTGGTGGGTGCCAGCTGGAGTTTTATCCGCGGACCTTTCCTGCGGAAAAACGTGTGGAGCGGCGTATTGGCAGGTATGCTTGCCGATGCCATTCTGATGGGAACTGCCTACTGGGCGGTGACGTACGAGCAGGAGCTGATTCAGGTCATCACACCCGAAGTGATGCTCATTGTCTGCGGCAGCGTGCTGGTATTCGGAATAGTGATAACGTGGTTGTGTGCTTACATCTCGATGAATAAATATCTGAGGATGAAAGCCAATACCTTATATTATATTTAGGAGAATAACATATAGTTGGAAATTTAGTAACTTGTAACAAAATAAGCTTATGTCTGACAAACAGAAATTTGCCTTCGATAAAGTGAACTTTATCTTGCTCGCGATAGGGATGGCGATTGTCATTATCGGATTTCTATTGATGACGGGACCTACGTCGTCCGAAACGGTTTTCGAACCGGATATTTTCAGTGTACGCAGAATCAAGGTAGCACCTGTTGTTTGCCTGTTTGGCTTTATATCGATGATATACGCAGTGTTGCGTAAACCTAAAACAAAAGAATAATAAAAAGAAATTATGAGTTGGTTGGAAGCAATGATCCTCGGATTGATTCAGGGATTGACAGAGTATTTGCCTGTAAGCAGCAGTGGCCATCTGGCCATCGGATCGGCATTGTTTGGGATACAAGGGGAAGAGAATCTGGCATTTACGATTGTCGTGCATGTAGCTACCGTATGTAGTACGCTGGTGATTCTGTGGAAAGAGATTGACTGGATTTTCAAAGGATTATTCAAGTTTCAGATGAACGATGAGACTCGTTATGTGATCAATATCGTGATTTCGATGATACCGATTGGTATTGTAGGCGTATTCTTTAAAGATTATGTAGAAGCTATTTTCGGTTCGGGACTGATGATTGTAGGCTGTATGCTGTTGCTGACTGCTGCCCTGCTGTCATTCTCGTACTATTATAAGCCACGCCAAAAGGATAAGATTTCGATGAAAGATGCCTTTATCATTGGTCTGGCACAGGCTTGTGCGGTGTTGCCGGGGCTGTCCCGTTCGGGATCTACTATTGCTACGGGACTTCTGTTGGGAGATAACAAGGCAAAACTGGCGCAGTTCTCTTTTCTGATGGTGATCCCTCCCATTCTCGGGGAAGCGTTGCTTGATAGTGTAAAGATGATGAAAGGTGAAGATGTAGTAGGGGATATCCCTGCGTTATCATTGATTGTTGGCTTTCTGGCGGCTTTTGTAGCCGGTTGCCTTGCCTGCAAGTGGATGATTAATATTGTGAAGAAAGGAAAGCTGATCTACTTTGCCATCTATTGTGCAATAGCGGGATTGGCGGTAATTATTACGCAGTTGTAAGTCGTGGGTCATTTTACTCCCACTCACAACTCGTTATTTATAACTCTATAACGTGAATTTTAAAAAAGGAGAAGTACTGTTTTTCAATAAACCTCTCGGCTGGACATCATTTAAGGTAGTAGGACACGTCCGCTATCATATCTGCCGCCGGATAGGAGTGAAAAAACTGAAAGTAGGTCATGCCGGAACGCTCGATCCTCTCGCCACGGGAGTGATGATCCTCTGCACCGGCAAGGCTACGAAACGAATAGAAGAATTTCAGTATCATACCAAGGAATATGTAGCCACGCTCCGGCTGGGCGCTACCACTCCCTCGTACGACCTGGAACATGAAATAGATGCCACCTACCCTACCGGACATATCACCCGGGAGCTGGTGGAAGAAACACTGACGCACTTCCTTGGTGCCATCGAGCAGGTGCCCCCTGCCTTTTCCGCCTGCATGGTGGACGGCAAGCGCGCTTATGAGCTGGCACGTAAAGGTGAAGAGGTGGAACTAAAGGCGAAGCAACTTGTTATTGATGAGATAGAGTTGCTTGAATGCCGTCTGGACGATCCGGAACCGACGATCCGAATCCGCGTGGTGTGCAGCAAAGGGACGTATATCCGTGCCCTGGCCCGTGACATCGGCGAAGTGCTTCAGAGCGGAGCCCATCTGACGGAACTGATCCGCACACGTGTGGGGGATGTCCGTCTGGAAGATTGCCTGGACCCCGAACACTTTAAAGAGTGGATCGACCGGCAGGAAATAGAAAACGACGAAGATAATAATTAACGTAATAAGGAATAGATATGAAGCTATCACAATTCAAATTTAAGTTACCCGAGGATAAAATCGCTTTGCATCCTACGAAGTATAGAGATGAGTCGCGCTTGATGGTGTTGCACCGTCGTACTGGAGAGATTGAACACAAGATGTTCAAGGATGTTTTGAACTACTTTGATGATAAAGACGTATTTATATTCAACGATACGAAGGTATTCCCGGCACGTCTGTATGGTAATAAGGAGAAGACGGGAGCTCGTATCGAAGTATTCCTGTTGCGTGAGCTGAACGAAGAACTCCGTCTGTGGGATGTGCTGGTAGATCCTGCCCGTAAAATCCGTATCGGCAACAAGTTGTATTTCGGTGCCGACGACTCGATGGTAGCGGAAGTAATAGACAACACCACTTCCCGCGGCCGTACGCTCCGTTTCCTTTATGACGGACCGCACGATGAGTTCAAGAAAGCCCTCTATGCTCTGGGTGAGACTCCCCTGCCCCATTCCATCATCAACCGTCCTGTAGAGCCGGAAGATTCGGAACGTTTCCAGTCCATCTTCGCCAAGAACGAAGGTGCGGTAACTGCTCCGACAGCCAGCCTGCACTTTAGCCGTGAGCTGATGAAGCGTCTGGAAATCAAAGGTATTGATTTCGCTTATATCACCTTGCATGCCGGTCTGGGCAACTTCCGTGATATCGACGTAGAAGACTTGACGAAGCATAAGATGGACTCCGAGCAGATGATTGTAAACGCGGAAGCTGTCAATACGGTCAACCGTGCCAAGGATAAGGGTAAAAACGTGTGTGCGGTAGGTACAACTGTGATGCGTGCTATCGAAAGTGCGGTGAGCACCGACGGACATTTGAAAGAATTTGAAGGCTGGACCAACAAGTTTATCTTCCCTCCGTATGAGTTTACTGTGGCCAATTCGATGATTTCCAACTTCCATATGCCGTTGTCTACACTGCTGATGATTGTGGCCGCTTTCGGTGGTTACGAACAGGTGATGGATGCTTATCATGTAGCGTTGAAGGAAGGTTATCGCTTCGGTACATACGGTGATGCGATGCTGATTCTGGATAAATAAACGAAAAGATACCGCTATGAAAATCTGTCCCAAATGCCACGAAGAAGTAGAAGATAGCTTTGAAATCTGCTGGAACTGTAATTACAGCTTTCCGGACGATAAGATATTGGATATGACTCCGGCGGAAGAGAGTGATGACAGCGGGCGGTCTATCGACTGTCTGCGTTGTCAGGTCAGGATGGTTTATTCCGGAAAATATGAGTTTCATGAAGGAATGAACACGGGCATTTTTGGAAACTTGTTTGAGTTATTCCAGAATCGCGAAGCATTCGACTTATACGTCTGCCCGAAATGTGGCAAAGTAGAGTTCTTTGTTCCTTTGGACAGGGAGCGGGAGTTTAAGGTAGAATAGACCGGTAATGGCGAAAGTGTATATAAGTCTCGGCACTAATCTGGGAGATAAAGAACAGAATCTCCGGACTGCCGTGCAAAAGATAGAGGAGCAGGTAGGGAAAGTCATTTCCCTGTCTGCTTTTTACATCACTGCCCCTTGGGGATTCGATTCGGAGCATAGTTTCTTGAATGCGGCGGCGTGTGTAGAAACGGAACTGTCGCCTCTGGAAGTACTGCAGAAGACGCAGGAGATCGAACGGGAACTGGGACGTACGCATAAGTCTGTCGGCGGCGTATATAGCGACCGGCTGATTGATATAGACCTGCTGCTTTATGATGATCTGATACTTTCGGTTACTTCTCCTTCCGGAGCAGCACTCAACCTCCCCCACCCTTTGATGGCGGAACGTGACTTCGTGATGCGCCCCTTAACGGAGATTGCCCCCGAACTGGTGCATCCGGTATTGGGAAAGGCAATGAAGGTGCTGCTGGCGCAGATAGAAAAATAATACAGCATTCTCTTCCCCTTGCTTATCCTTTTACTTTTTACTTTTCTTTTCGGCGATAAACCTCGGCAGATAAGCCACACAGCCCACCAATACTGCATATAACAAGTGAAGATCCTGAAACTCAATCTTTAGGAAGTGGCATACAATGGCGTAAATGGCAATGGTGAATCCTATATAAAGCGCCAGTACAAAAAGAGTTCTTAATTTATTGTTGATAATCATATTTTTTTCTGTTTAGGATTAGGATGGCGGAGGAATAAATGACGGTTCAGAAGGCAGATGATAGTTCCGCCGATTCCTCCTTTTGCAAACTCATACATCCATGAAAATTCGTCTCCTTTCCAGAAATAATCCATGACGAGGAAGATGATGACCAGAAGGATAATGGAAAATACATATTGCATTAATGTAATTGTTCTCATACCAATTTCCTGTATATATGTGTTAAACATTGCCCAAAGATAAATATAATCTCCGAATAATACCTATCTTTGTCCCCGAAATGAAAGTGTGGACAGATTTGAGCAGCTTGCAACCACGGAAAAAAATGCTAAAACACGTCTTGTTGACGCCTTTTCGGCAATGCTTCCGCAGCTCTCTTCCTCCCCTCTTTATTTTCCCAATTTTAATTTTCAATTTATAATCTTTAATTTAAAAAGATGGGATACTTATTTACATCCGAATCGGTGTCGGAAGGACACCCCGACAAGGTAGCCGATCAAATATCGGACGCCGTGCTTGACAAACTGTTGGCTTACGACCCCAGTTCTAAAGTAGCTTGCGAAACACTAGTAACTACCGGACAGGTAGTATTAGCGGGTGAAGTGAAAACTAAAGCGTACGTTGACCTCCAGCTCATCGCACGTGAAGTGATTAAGAAAATCGGTTACACTAAAGGAGAGTACATGTTCGAAAGTAACTCTTGCGGTGTGCTTTCTGCCATTCATGAGCAAAGTCCCGACATCAACCGTGGCGTAGAGCGTCAGGACCCGATGGAACAGGGTGCGGGCGATCAGGGCATGATGTTCGGCTATGCAACGAACGAGACAGAAAACTATATGCCGCTTTCGCTTGATCTGGCACACCGCATTCTGCAGGTGCTGGCTGATATCCGCCGCGAAGAAAAGGTGATGACCTACCTCCGTCCGGACGCCAAGAGCCAGGTGACGATTGAATATGACGACAACGGAACTCCTGTCCGTATTGATACTATTGTTGTTTCTACGCAACACGATGACTTTATTCAGCCGGCTGATGACTCTGCCGAAGCACAGCTCAAAGCTGACGAAGAAATGCTGTCTATCATCCGTCGTGACGTTATCGAAATCCTGATGCCCCGTGTCATTGCTTCTATCCATCATGATAAAGTACTGGCATTGTTCAATGATCAGATCGTCTATCACGTCAATCCGACCGGAAAGTTCGTGATCGGTGGCCCTCACGGAGATACCGGTCTGACAGGCCGCAAGATTATTGTGGATACTTACGGTGGTAAAGGCGCCCACGGTGGTGGTGCTTTCTCCGGAAAAGACCCCAGCAAGGTAGACCGTAGCGCTGCTTATGCTGCCCGTCACATTGCCAAGAATATGGTTGCGGCAGGTGTTGCCGACGAAATGCTTGTACAGGTGAGCTATGCTATCGGTGTAGCACGCCCGATCAACATCTTCGTGGACACTTACGGACGTAGCCACGTGAATATGACCGACGGCGAGATTGCCCGTGTGATTGACCAGTTGTTCGACCTTCGTCCGAAAGCTATCGAAGAGCGTCTGAAACTTCGCAACCCGATCTATCAGGAAACTGCCGCTTATGGTCACATGGGACGTGAGCCGCAAGTGGTATCGAAAACGTTCTTCTCCCGCTATGAGGGCAACAAGACCGTAGAAGTAGAACTCTTTACATGGGAGAAACTGGACTACGTGGATAAGATCAAGGCAGCTTTTGGTCTGTAATATTATTTGAAATCAGCTTATAGCTTTACGGCTATTTAGTCCATAGTGAGCCGCAATTTCATCTCTTCTTATACGGGAGAGATGAGTTGCGGCTTTTGTTATTCGGGGTGATGCTATAAGTTACGACTTATAAATAGGTTGAATTTGAACTGTTTATAAGTTATGATTAATAAAATCGTTATATTTGTTGCGGTTGACAAACTTGTAAACAGCAGATGACTATATTTGATTTCTGACACAAAGTATGGGTTGTGGTATATAGTACATGACTTGGTTGTGAGAAGTACTTCAGTTACTGGGTTTCAGTACTACAGTTAGGTTGATGATGTATAACGTTTGGGGCGGAGATGTACAACAATTGAATGAAAGATGTATGACTTTTACTCTATGCTATTATTATCCTGTAATCTGCATTCAGCTTTTTCAGTTTCGTCCGCAAGCTCCCTGTCAGAAGGGGATAGCGGCTGAAAACACTGCTTTACAACCCCGTCTCTGACATACTTTGAAAGGGGGCAGGTGGTTTCAGTTCTTTCAGCCCTGACATACGGGCTAAATTTTGTAAGCCCTGAGCTGAACTTCATTCATCGCCGAGCTAAAGTCTGTTCGCCTCCGAGGTGAAAGTTGGCGAGCTGCCGGCTTATTTCAGATCAATCAAGCGAAGAGTGTGTTCTGATCAAACAGAGGGTCTGTTTGCCTTGGATACAGGCTCTGTTTGAGGTAAATGCAGGTTCTATTTCAACTGTTGGCAGAGTTTATTCATTATACACAGTGACTCGGATAGTAATTAGCGGAAAGCCTGTGTAGGAATGAATAAAATATGGGGAGATTTCCAACTCCTTGAATGGTGCTGGCTGACTTGCGGAATGGTACTGGCTGACCTGCGGAATGGTACTTTCTGACACACTGAGAGGTACCATCTGATATCTTGAACGGTATCAAGTTCGAAATTGTTTTTGGGGACTGAAAGGACTGAAGCACCTTACTCCCTTCATAAAGCTTCAAGAATGGAGTTGTAAAACTGTGCCTTCAGCCGCTATCCCCTTCCGACAGGGCGTTTGCGGGTGAAACTGAAGATTCTGAATGCGGGTATTTCTTCTTTGTGTGGAATATCAGAGATTTAGTTCATCTTTTTAAAAAGAGACAATGAAGTCATCTAGGTTTGCGGGTGTCCCTTCTTTATTGAATATCTTCTTATAAAGCTGTTTTCTGCTCATAGATACAGCGCTTTGTGTACGACATACCAATTGTGAAATTGTAGAAACTGGAATTTTAATTTTTAACAGTAAACAAATACGTAGTTCCATCTTGGTAATAGAGGGATGCAGTATGAATAACTTGTTGGTGAAATTGTCATATGTATCATTAATGATATTTTCTAGTTCTTTCCATTCTGTTTCGGTGAGTCTGATCGAGGAATCTTCTATCGCACGATAACAATAAGCATAAATATCAGACCTTCTAAGCGCTTCCTCAAGTAATGCTTGTTCTCTTTGTGATGTTTCGATAGCTTGATTGGTTTGTTCTAGCTTTTCCTTTTTTGCAAGTAAAAGTTTTTGTTGTAAATCATTGTTTTCCTGTTCGAACGATTTTACCTTTTCTTTTAATTCTTCAATTTTTTTCTTGTTTTCTTCTATATATAGTTGGCTTTTCCGATATTGTTGTTCGTTAATCTCATGAAGTTTTTTCTCTTGTTCCCGAATCATAGCTTTCCTGTTTCTATTATATCGAATAAGGATGATAACTCCTAAAACGATGGCAATAACAATAAAGATGATCCATGCTCGTTGTTCTGCATTTTTCTTGCGCAAATATTCTTTTTCTTTCTCAATATGTTGGTAATCATACAAAGCCTTTATTTTTCGCAAAGATTCTGTGTTGGATATGTCGTAAATGCTATCAGAACATTCTGTATATTTCTCCAGATATGCTAATCCTTCTTCATAGTTGCCACGTTCTTTTTCTATTTCATATAAATTCCGATAGGCTCCTATGTCTGAATATACATTATTATGTCCTATATTTTTCTTGAAGTAATAGGCTGCTGAATCTTTTTGTCCTATACTTACATAGAAATTTCCCCAAACATCATAATTTATATCTTTCTCATCTTGCCATTTACTATTTGTTTCTTGTAGCGTTTTCAATGCTTCGTCATATTTTCCCATTTGAATATAGATGCCTGCCAATTCTTCGAGAATATTTACTTCCCTTTGTATGTCTCCATTGCTATTAGCTAATTGGTATGCTTTGTTATAATAATAGATTGTGCTGTCTGTTATCTCAAGTAAATTGAATGCTCTTCCTAAATCTCGTAGTGCATAAGCGCTAGTAAGACTGTCTTTGCCTAGTTGTAAGTAGTGATAAGCGTTTCGATAAGCTTGTAGTACTTCCTCTGTGAGACCTTCATAGGCAAATAGAGTTCCCATTTGGCTGTATATTCGCCCCAATAAAGCGTAGTTCTTGCTATCTGTAGAGATATCAAAAGCTTTGTGGAAATAAGAAAGTGCTGTAGGACCTTCATGAAGATCAAGGTATACTCTGCCTGTGTAATAATAGGATTTTATCAGTTTGTCCTTATCATTCTCTCTTTCATAATAATCAGTGACGGATAACATTAGAGAATCAGACGTATGAGGCACGTAACATCTGTCACGTGCCTCTGTTAACAGCAGGTAATAGTACATTTTTGCTGATTGTGATTCCTTTGTGATACTCTCACTCAGAGAGTCTAAAATGGTTAATGCACTATCTGGATATTCTTTAATAATATTTTCCACCCGCAGTATTGTGTTGGGGTATGGGGCAGTGCATGAGAATAGGCATATAATGCTTAAATAGAATAGTATAAATTTTCGTCTTTGTTTCATTTGAATGTATGTATCATTGCGATTTTATTTGCGCAAATATACACATATATCAAGACTTATAATATAAAACAACCGATAATATAGTTTTCGCCGGATTTTATTTCGATAATATATTCTCCGGAAGATATATTTTCCAGAGTAAATACATGTTCATTGTTAGCTTGAATACTTGTAAGGTCTAGGTAGATAGTTTTGTTGAAGGAATCCTTTACTTCAATTATAATGTTTTCTAAATCTATATTAGCATGAATAAAGAGTGTACTCCCTTCGTAGTAAAGATTAAGGGGGGTAGATATTGGCACTCTAGTACTTGCTTTTACTTCCCAAGACTCTCTTTTTATTCTGATGCGATTTTTAGCTTGGAGTGCTGTGCATCCTAATACTGCAATAATTGCAATAAATAGTAGTTTTTTCATCATGATCGTTCGTTTATTTTTTTTGCAAATTAAAGGCTAATTGTCTGATTGTTTAGTATGGATGAGTTCAGAAATAATTCAGTTTTTAGATCAAATGGCATTTTTTATTTCTGAATTATTACTGAATTGAATATCTAGGTCGATACCTCCATTATCTCTACTTTTGTAGCAGATAATCTGGTCAAAGTTTTGGTAAGGGTATTTTGAGTACAGGATTATTGAAGGATAGAAAAAGCCATTAAATAATTGAGTCATAAAAAATAGCATAAAGATAGTTGCAACTACGAATTGATATTAACTAAAAAAGAAAAAACAATGAAAAAACTATTTTCAACACTGACACTAACAGTATGTTTAGGTGCATTTATTTCTTGTACCAATGATGAATAGGAAGTGAATATGGTTAAACCGACGAATGCTAATTCTGAAATAGAAGTAATAAACGACGGTACTATGATTAAATTTAAAGATGTGGAATCGTACGAGAATGCTCTTTTGAAAGTGAGTGCAATGTCTACTTCAGAACAAGTTAGTTTTCTTAATTCATTATCTTTTAAGTCTCAGATGATTCTGATGCAAGAAGCGGATGGTGAGTTGGATAAAATCTGTAATCAAGCTGCTGATAAAGCGGAGTTTGATGTTCTATATGAGAAATATAAACATAAATATGGTGATGTATTTATGTTTAATACTATCGATGCTACTGATCTGTCACCTTATTCAAGGCTTGTTTATGTAGCCAATGAATACTTTGTTAATATGAAAGGTGAATTTATGATTGGCGATTCTTTGGTTGTGGATAAGGTATATACTGACTTTAAAGAGCGTCAACAACAATTTACGGTTTCTACTCGTTCGTCTGTTTCAGATTTAAGTTCTATAAACGAAGCATATAGTCGTCAAAAAGATAGAAAAGTAGGATTATATTTATCTGTTTCATCAGGAATAATACATGCTAATTTTACTTCGCAAAAGAAAGGAGTCTTTGGATGGAGCCGTTACTCTACGACATACCATGCTAAAGTAAACCTTCGTGGTTTTGAGTTTGCTCAAGGAGAATTACTGGGGTATGGTCCAGTGTATGTAAATAAAGATGGTATTCCTTTTGCTATTGATACCAAAGAAATGGGTGGAAATGTAACCAAAGTTTTTGGACGTAAGTTAGCACAAGAGTGTACGGGTACAATAGAAATCTGGTCTCGGGGTGTGCCGTATGACCAAAGAGGATTTGCCACTGTGAGATTATAAAAGTGTAAATGAGGACGAAAGTAGCAACAACCATAAACTCTTTTGTCCTCATCATTTGTATATTAAATAATAAAAACTGAACTTCTAATGAAAACAATTACTAATTTAATATTTATAGCTTTGCTATTTATTACAGCATCATTATCTGCACAGGAACATGGTCCTGTTTTAGGAGGCTCTTTAGGAACATTGCATGAAAAAGTGAGTGTGGTTTCCAGTAATTTTGAGGGATATAAACTTCATTATCATATTGGATATGCTTATCGGCAGTATTGGGGTAATCGTAAATTTGCAATGGATGGCATTGCTCTTTTTGGCTCGCAGGGGACTGATTATCAAGCCTTCAATTCGGATAGTCCTAAGTATAGTGTAAACGGAAAATATCTATCAATAGGGACTGTGTTCAGTTATGAATGTTTTTCTAATTTTAGACTTGGAGTCGGAGCAGATGTGGCTTGGTATGTAAATCGATTGGGTGCATCTACTTATAATAGCAAAAAAAATGCGATCGATATACCTATTGTGGCAAGAGTTAGTTATACGCTGAAATGGCTTGAACTACAACTATCTTATAAACAAGGTACTTGCAATCTGATGAATACTAGTGGTGTTGGAAAAGTAACTTCACGAAATATTCAATTTTCTGTTTTTATGCCAATATTTAAATAATGAGTGTTGAAGTAGGAGAATATAGGCTTGACTGTGCTATTTATAGAAATAGAATATGCAGTCTTGCCTTCGTGTTTATTCTTCTATCTTCACTTTGACATAAATTGCACATTCATTTTGATATGTATATGATTTCTTTGTACTTTTGTACCCATTCATCCAGTAAACTTGCAAAAGACAATGAATCAGATACATTCCGTATGCGTATACAGCGCATCCAGCACTAAGATAGCCCCCGTATATTTTGAAGCAGCCGAAAAACTCGGCAGCCTGCTTGCCAAACAACATATCCGTCTGATAAACGGTGCCGGAAGCATCGGACTGATGCGCTCCGTAGCCGACGCAGTTCTGAAGAATGGCGGTGAAGTGACAGGTGTTATCCCCCACTTCATGGTCGAACAGAACTGGCATCACACTGGGTTGACGGAATTGATCGAAGTCACTTCCATGCACGAACGCAAGCAGAAGATGGCGAATCTGAGCGACGGCATCATTGCCTTGCCGGGCGGATGCGGCACTTTGGAAGAATTGCTTGAAATCATCACATGGAAACAGCTCGGACTGTATCTGAATCCGATTATCATCTTGAATATAAACGGCTTTTTTGATCCGCTACTCCAAATGCTCGAACGGGCCATAGAGGAAAACTTCATGCGCCAGCAACACGGTGATATATGGAAAGTGGCACAAACACCGGAAGAAGCGGTGGAGTTACTTCAGACAACTCCCGTATGGGACGCTTCTATCCGTAAATTTGCAGCCATATGATAGCCGATATACTGAACTCCGGATTCGAGGGAATCCCTATCTCCTACTCTCCCCGTACGGATGATGTGATTGCCTTGACATTGCTTGCCTGCTTCTTTCTTTCCTCCATCGCTCTGGCTCGTGGAAAGAAGTTTCTCACCCAACAGGTGAAAGACTTTGTACTGCATCGCGAGCGGACAAGCATTTTTGATAGTTCTACGGCAGCCGATGTGCGCTATCTCCTCGTACTGGTAGTGCAGACCTGTGTATTGACAGGTATCGTGTTCTTCAATTATTTTCATGATACATGTCCGATGCTGATGACCAAGGTCTCCCCTCTCCTGCTATTGGGGATTTATGTCGGCTTCTGTCTTGCCTATTTTTTACTGAAATGGTTACTTTATATGTTCCTCGGATGGGTGTTTTTTGACAAAAACAAGACAAATATATGGCTGGAATCTTATTCTACGCTCATATATTACGTCGGATTCGCCCTTTTTCCTTTTGTTCTATTCCTTGTTTATTTCGATCTGAATCTGACCAATTTAGTGATAATCGGACTAATTATTCTAATTTTTACTAAAATATTGATGTTTTATAAGTGGGTAAAGCTTTTTTTTCATCAATTAAGTGCGGCTTTCCTATTAATTTTGTACTTTTGCGCTCTTGAAATCATACCCTGTCTGCTACTCTATCAGGGAATGATCCAGGTAAACAATGTATTGCTAATAAAAATTTAGGACGTTGAAAATTAAAAAAGTACTAGTTTCGCAGCCTAAGCCTGCGTCAGAGAAATCTCCCTATTACGACATAGCAGAGAAATATGGCGTAAAAATAGATTTCCGGCCGTTTATAAAGGTCGAGAGTCTTTCGGCGAAAGAATTCCGGCAACAGAAGGTTTCAATTCTTGATCACACTGCCGTTATATTCACTTCACGCCACGCAATCGATCACTTCTTTAATCTGTGTACGGAGCTGCGTGTGACTATTCCGGAAACAATGAAGTATTTCTGTGTCACAGAAGCGGTTGCATTGTACATTCAGAAGTATGTGCAATATCGCAAACGTAAAATCTTCTTCGGTGCTACCGGAAAGATTGAAGATTTGGTGCCATCTATCGTAAAGCATAAAACGGAGAAATATCTCGTCCCTATGTCGGACGTGCACAATGATGATGTGAAAAACCTGCTCGACAAGAATAACATACAGCATACAGAAGCTGTAATGTATCGCACAGTGAGCAATGACTTTACATCGGATGAGGAATTTGATTATGACATGCTCGTGTTCTTCAGCCCTGCCGGAGTGACTTCTTTGAAGAAGAACTTCCCGGACTTTGACCAGAAAGAGATCAGAATCGGTACCTTCGGGTCGACTACCGCGCAAGCTGTACGCGACGCCGGACTCCGTCTGGACCTTGAAGCACCGACTGTGCAGGCTCCGTCAATGACGGCTGCGCTTGATATGTTCATCAAGGAAAACAATAAATAAACAGCGTGAGCGTATATACTTTGCGTAAAGCCGAAAGGCTGAATAGTAAAATATTGATCGGAAAGATGTTTGAAGGCGGCCATTCCAAGTCGTTTTCCATCTTTCCGATACGCGTTGTATATATGCCCATAGAACAAGGTGAAGTGCCGGCAACGATACTTATCAGCGTATCGAAGCGGCGTTTCAAACGTGCTGTAAAGCGCAATCGGGTGAAGCGGCAGATACGCGAAGTCTACCGGAAGAACAAACAGCCACTGCTGGACGGTCTGCAAAACAAGGGGCAGCGTCTGGCAATCGCTTTTATCTATCTGTCGGACGAACTTGTAGCCACTGCCGAACTGGAAGAGAAAATGAAGACAGCGCTTTCGCGCATTTCTGAAAAGTTATCCTTATGAAACCCCGTGCTCACCGGGTGTCCGTCTGCTGGATGTCCCTGAAAAGTCTTGTGAGGAAGGTGTTTTCATTCTTACTGCTGATTCCTATCTATTTTTATCGGGTGTGTATTTCGCCCCTTACCCCTCCGTCTTGTCGGTTTACGCCCACCTGTTCGGCCTATGCGGTCGAAGCAATCAAGAAACACGGTCCCGTCAAAGGACTCTATCTGGCTGTCCGGCGCATCCTCAGATGTCATCCGTGGGGTGGTTCCGGTTATGATCCTGTGCCTTAGAAGCGATTTACCCTAAAGAACGAGAGATATGGAGAATAACGCGAGTCATATTCTGGATATTCATACTCACAAGTCGGAGGATGCTTCCCACGGCAGGGCGATTATCAATTTTCCATTACCGGTGGATGATTCGCTGTGCCTGTCGGCTTCGGATGTCAGGACGGCAGGTAAAGAGGGATATTTCTATTCGGCCGGCATTCATCCCTGGAAACTGACGGAACGCAATGCGGAAGAGCAATTTGAACTTCTGCAGCAGTTGCTTGTGAAAGAGCAGTTTGTGGCGGTAGGAGAGGCGGGTTTCGATAAACTGACAGCTGCTCCGATGGAGCTTCAGGTAAGGATGTTTGAGAAGCAGGTGGAATTGTCGGAGAAATATCGGTTGCCACTGATTATTCATTGTGTGAAGGCGATGGATGAGTTGCTGGCGGTGAGGAAGAAACTGAATCCGGCTCAACCCTGGATTTGGCACGGCTTTCGCGGGAAACCGCAGCAGGCAGGGCAACTGATAAAGAACGGCATTTATCTTTCTTTCGGTGCGCATTATTCGGAGGAAACGGTGAAGGGAGTGCCTGTCGGTCGCCTGTTTCTGGAGACGGATGACAGTCCGGTCGACATTGAAGAAGTGCTGAAGCAGGTGGCGAAAGCACGAAGCACGGATGCGGAAGAGCTGCGGCAGGCGATTCGGGAAAATATTCAAAAAGTCTTTTTTAGGCGTTAAGAGTTGTATCTTCCGAGAAAGAGTCGTACTTTTGTCGCACATGGAATTGAAAGACAATAAAAACCTAATAAAAAGAGTAATACGATGAATTTTGTAGAAGAATTGAGATGGCGTGGCATGCTGCAGGACATCATGCCGGGAACGGAAGAGTTGTTAAACAAAGAGCAGGTGACTGCCTATTTGGGTATCGACCCGACTGCCGATTCGCTACACATTGGTCACCTTTGTGGAGTGATGATCCTTCGTCATTTACAACGCTGCGGCCATAAGCCGCTGGCACTCATCGGTGGCGCTACAGGTATGATTGGAGACCCTTCCGGAAAATCGGCAGAACGTAACCTGCTGAACGAGGAAACATTGCGTCACAATCAGGCGTGTATCAAAAAACAGCTTGCCAAGTTCCTCGACTTCGAGTCGGATGTGCCTAACCGTGCTGAATTAGTGAACAATTATGACTGGATGAAAGAGTTTTCTTTCCTTGACTTTGTTCGCGAAGTAGGTAAGCATATCACTGTAAACTATATGATGGCAAAGGATTCTGTAAAGCGTCGCCTCAACGGAGAAGCACGTGACGGACTGTCATTCACCGAATTTACTTATCAGCTGCTTCAAGGCTACGATTTCCTTCATCTGTATGAAACTAAAGGATGTAAACTTCAGATGGGCGGTTCCGACCAGTGGGGAAATATCACTACCGGAGCAGAACTGATCCGCCGTACCAATGGGGGAGAGGTGTTCGCGCTGACTTGCCCGCTGATCACAAAAGCTGACGGTGGTAAGTTTGGTAAAACTGAATCTGGAAATATCTGGTTGGACCCTCGTTATACTTCTCCCTATAAGTTCTACCAGTTCTGGCTGAACGTAAGCGACTCTGATGCAGAACGCTATATCAAGATTTTCACTTCGATCGAGAAGGAAGAAATCGAAGCATTAGTGGCCGAGCACCAGCAGGCTCCGCACTTGCGTGCTTTGCAGAAACGTCTGGCCAAGGAAGTGACTATCATGGTTCACTCCGAAGAAGATTACAATGCAGCGGTAGATGCGTCTAATATCCTGTTCGGTAACGCTACTTCCGAGTCGTTGCGCAAGTTGGACGAAGATACGTTGCTGGCTGTATTCGAAGGCGTACCCCAGTTTGAAATCTCTCGTGACGCCTTGGCGGAAGGAGTGAAGGCTGTTGATCTGTTTGTCGATAATGCGGCTGTATTTGCTTCGAAAGGCGAAATGCGTAAGTTGGTTCAAGGCGGTGGCGTATCATTGAATAAAGAAAAACTGGAAGCTTTTGACCAGGTTATTACGACTGCCGATCTGCTTGACGGGAAATATCTGCTTGTTCAGCGTGGTAAAAAGAACTATTTTCTGCTGATCGCGAAGTAAAATTCAGCGATTTGCAAGGTGGCAAAGTAAAAAAGTAATCGAAATATTTGGAGGTTTGCTTGCAAACCTCTATCTTTGCACCGCTTTTTAACAGAAAGCGCATATGTTTGTCCTATGGTGTAATGGTAGCACAACAGTTTTTGGTTCTGTTTGTCTAAGTTCGAATCTTGGTAGGACAACCAAAAGGAAGCTCTGATAATCATTGATTATTGGAGCTTCCTTTTTTTATATCGTTTTGTATCATTGAAAATAGTCGTCAAACTCCTTCAAAACGTATTATAGTTCGTTAAAAAGATGTACATTGCATCAATTCTGGACATTTTTGGTGGATAATTGGAACAAAATTGCAAGGTTAACCCGTTTTCTTTTACTATTTTTGCATCGTGTACGTAAACGATGTGCATTTGAGAAAGAGAGCTTATTCAATAACTATAAATAAATAAGGTATGAAAACGAACTATGAAATTCGCTATGCTGCGCATCCCGAGGATGCAAAAAGTTATGATACTGCAAGAATCCGTCGCGATTTCTTAATCGAAAAAATATTTGTTTCCAACGAAGTGAATATGGTGTACTCCATGTACGACCGTATGGTTGTAGGCGGCGCGCTTCCGGTAGGAGAGGTGCTGACACTCGAAGCGATCGACCCGCTGAAGGCTCCGTTCTTCCTGACCCGTCGTGAAATGGGTATTTACAATGTAGGCGGACCGGGAGTAGTGAAGGCCGGAGATGCGGTTTTCGAACTTGACTATAAAGAAGCCCTCTACCTTGGTTCGGGCGACCGTGTGGTGACGTTCGAAAGCAAAGACGCTTCCAATCCTGCCAAATTCTATTTCAACTCACTGACCGCACACCGCAACTATCCCGACCGTAAAGTGACGAAAGCGGATGCCGTAGTGGCTGAAATGGGCTCGTTGGAAGGTTCCAACCACCGTAACATCAATAAGATGCTGGTCAATCAGGTATTGCCTACCTGTCAGCTGCAGATGGGTATGACGGAACTTGCTCCGGGAAGCGTATGGAACACGATGCCTGCCCACGTGCACAGCCGTCGTATGGAAGCTTACTTCTACTTCGAAATCCCCGAAGAGCACGCTATCTGCCACTTTATGGGTGAGGTGGACGAAACTCGTCACGTATGGATGAAGGGCGATCAGGCTGTTCTGTCTCCCGAATGGTCGATCCACTCGGCTGCGGCTACCCACAACTATACCTTTATCTGGGGTATGGGCGGTGAAAACCTCGATTATGGCGATCAGGACTTCTCATTAATTACAGATTTAAAATAAACAACTACAATAGTTTTCATCATTTAATAACAAAAAATTATGAATCAGTATTTGAATTTTTCTTTGAAAGGTAAAGTAGCTCTCGTTACAGGTGCTTCTTACGGTATCGGTTTTGCAATTGCTTCTGCTTACGCAGAACAAGGCGCTACTGTATGTTTTAACGACATCAACCAGGAGTTGGTAGACAAAGGCATGGCTGCCTATGCTGAAAAGGGAATTAAAGCTCACGGTTATGTATGCGACGTAACAGACGAACCGGCTGTTCAGGCAATGGTTGCTACTATCGAGAAAGAAGTAGGTACGATTGATATCCTTGTTAATAACGCCGGTATTATCCGCCGTGTTCCTATGCACGAAATGGAAGCTGCTGACTTCCGTCGTGTGATTGATATCGACTTGAACGCTCCGTTCATCGTTTCTAAGGCTGTGTTGCCTGCCATGATGAAGAAGCGTGCCGGTAAAATCATCAACATCTGCTCTATGATGTCTGAGCTGGGTCGTGAAACTGTATCGGCTTACGCTGCTGCCAAAGGTGGTCTGAAGATGCTGACCCGCAATATCTGCTCTGAATATGGTGAATACAACATTCAGTGTAACGGCATCGGCCCGGGTTATATCGCTACTCCGCAAACTGCTCCTCTTCGTGAGAAACAAGCAGACGGAAGCCGTCACCCGTTCGATTCATTCATCTGCGCCAAGACTCCTGCCGGCCGTTGGTTGGATCCGGAAGAACTGACAGGTCCTGCCGTATTCCTGGCTTCTGAGGCTTCTAACGCTGTAAACGGTCATGTTCTTTACGTAGACGGTGGTATCCTGGCTTATATCGGAAAACAGCCGAAATAACGATAACAAGAGATTATTATAAGGTGATAGGGTGGTAAGGAGATTCTTTACCGCCTGTCACCTTATCGTTTTTCTGTTGAATAGTTTACGGTTTACATTTATCCCCTTTCGTTTTTTTACCTGATTCTATCCCCTTATTTGTTGTGTATAATATGAAGAAGATATTTATTTTGGCTGCTATTGCCCTGATGGGTTTTGCCTCTTGTGCTGACAGCAAGCAGTCAATGACGGTTACAGTGACCAATCCTCTGGCGTTGGAGCGCACAGGTGAAATGGTTGAAGTTCCGATGAGTGACGTTACAGCCAAGCTGCAGCTGGCTGATACGGCTCAGATCGTAGTGCTTGGTGAAGATGGCCAGCAAGTACCTTATCAAGTGACGTATGACGAGAAAGTGGTTTTCCCGGCTACGGTGAAAGCAAATGGCACAGCCACTTATACTATCCAATCCGGTACTCCCGACCCGTATAATGTAATTGCCTGCGGCCGCTATTATCCCGAACGTCTGGACGACGTGGCATGGGAGAATGACCTGGGCGGATACCGTGCCTATGGCCCTGCCTTGCAGAAGCGTGGTGAACGTGGTTTCGGCTACGACCTCTTTACGAAGTATAACACTACGGAACCGATTCTTGAAAGTCTTTACGCTGAAGAACTGGATAAGGAAAAGCGTGCCAGAATTGCCGAACTGAAAAAGACAGACCCTAAAGCGGCTGCCGAACTGCAAAATGCCATCTCTTATCACATTGACCACGGCTACGGAATGGATTGTTATGCCGTAGGTCCTACGCTGGGCTGCGGTACAGCCGCTCTGATGGCGGGTGATACGATTATCTATCCTTATTGCTATCGGACACAGGAAATCCTTGATAATGGCCCGCTGCGTTTCACAGTGAAGCTGGAATTTAACCCGTTGACTGTCCGTGGCGATTCTAACGTGGTGGAGACGCGTGTCATCACATTGGATGCCGGTTCGTATCTCAACAAAACCGTTGTTTCGTATACTAACCTGAAAGAAGCGATGCCTGTGACTACCGGAATCGTTCTTCGTGAACCGGACGGTGTGGTTACAGCAGACGCTGCAAACGGCTATATCACCTATGTAGACCCTACAACCGACAGAAGCGGCGGTAACGGTAAGATATTTATCGGCGCTGCATTTCCTTCACTGGTAAAAGAGGCAAAGACCGTTCTTTTCCCGGAAAAGGAGAAGAAGGAGCTGCGCGGTGGAGCTGACGGTCATGTATTGGCAATCAGCGAGTATGAACCGGGCTCGGAATATACTTATTACTGGGGTTCTGCCTGGGATAAGGCTGCTATCAAGACGGTTGATGCGTGGAATGCGTATATGGCTGAGTATGCGCAGAAGGTGCGTACACCGTTGACGGTGACTTACTAAGACGGTAGTTAATAAACTCTGGTACAAGCATTCTAATATGTCACGACAGGTCTTAATATCTGACTTCTCAGGTATTAATACTTGTCGCGTCAGTTATTAATACCTGAGAAGTCAAGTATTAATAGCTGATAACCCAGTTATATAAGGCTCTCCTTATTTCATTCGAAAGGCTGAAATAAGGGGAGTTTTATTGTCGGGTAGAATATGGGTATAACAAGAAAAACGGTTTTATAAGAGATTTCCTAGTGTGAGTACTATATAAACGAATAATGCAGTACTTAAAATGTATATCCTATCACTCCTGACCATCCATTAACGAGGGCTGATTTTTCCATCATGTCTCTTAAGCCTTTGAATTGAGCGCGTATGCATATCATTTGTTTGTTTTTCCGCGAAAGTTTGAAGTTTACTCCCGCATTGGCGTAATAGCCAGGGTAGACACCATCCAGCCATCTCTCGCTCTTATCATTTATCTTTATCTTGGCATTGATCATTCCACTGAAGTCTGCTCCAAGCTCAACAAATGGTCGCGCCATTCCTTTCGGATAGGTATAGCGTATTCCTAACTTACCCGAAAACATTGTTCCGCTATGTTTAAATATAGTGGATGAATTTTCATTATTCAATGATCTTGCAGAGGATGTTATGCGGGAAAAAGACACATCAAAACAACCACTGAGCGAACTCATCCACCGTCTATTGCTGATAGCTAAAGTGACTCCTGCCAGGTAAGATAGTTCGGGTGAGCTATAGAGCCCGATCGGACTACCCGATGGTACATTATATTGAATAACTCCTACATAAGGAGTTATATCTAACTGTATTGAACGTTTATCTTCTTTTGCTTCAAATTCAATGCAATCTTCATTACTGGTACACATTGCATAATGATATTCTTTTGTGATTTTTATCATCTCCTTTCGGCTGAAACGAGCCCGGTCTATTTGGGGAGCCAGGCTTGGGCAGTCTTTGAATGCGTAATGAAGAAGGGGAATATATCGGTCAGTCTGGCCTTTAAACTGTATATTGGTAGCCTGCTTGGACAGTTTGGGCGCATCTATTTTTACAAGGGTATTATTATCTTCAACAAAATAGATTGGTATGTTATCTTCTGTCTCATAGTAGTACAAGCTTTTCATTCCTTGTAGCAAATATTCGAGAAAGACGGGGGTAGAGACACCGTATTTCAATTCTATGTTCTTGGAGACATAGTATTTACCGTCGTCTGTAAAACGGTATCCCAAGATTTCGAAAGGATGATAGGTTACTGGTTCGATATCATTACCTTGTGATTGAAAGACGCAGCGTTTAGCATTCATCTTATCTGTACGGTAGTCGATTTCTCCATATATTGTGTCTTTCTGAACAGTGATGATAAATCCCGGACGATAGTTGTTTTGTGCGTAAAGTACAGGGATTAATAGTAGGCATGTCTTTAAACATATTAGTCGGAAAAGAATCATTTTCATATGTGTGATTGTTGGTTTAACTTTTTTGTGTGTCCGAAAGATACGAATTAATTTAATAATAACATCATCTTTTGTATTGCTTTTTATATGGAAAAGGATAATGTAAAGGGTGTCCAATGTTGAACACCCTTTATATGAATAATTAATGTAAAGCTAAATCTTATACATGTTAGAGAGACAGACTTAGCTAAGCACGCTTGCCGTCTTATTTGCTTAGTGTAAGAGCGTTGAATTTCTCCAACCATCCTGCACTTCCTGTTCCCGCAGCACCGGAGAATGCCCAGTAGGCAATGCCATTGACTACGTCTCCATCCCAGGAGCCATTATCACCAAATACCAAGGCAAATTTGCCATTGATGGATGACGGATAAGCAACATATTGCGTTGACATATCCCAACTGACATATCCACCTTCAGACAATGTTACTGTATAGATGTTATATCTCCCAGCATATGTTCCTAAATTAAGACCTCCCATTGTGAGTAAGGCCTCTCCATTATAGATTAACGGTAGGTCAAAGAAATTGGAAATACCTGACAAGTAGAAGATGGTAGGTTCCTCTTCATCCTGAACTACTTCTATTTCTCCAGCTAGAGTACTATCATCTCCATCAACAAAGGATACTCTCCATTTGCCTGCGATGTCTTTCAATTCATACTCTCCAAGATGATAGTAAATCGTTTTTTTACCTGCGGTAACTTTAACTGCCGCTCCTCGTGGGGTTTTATCAGCACTCGCAGCAACATTAAATGTTATAGTTCTGTTTTCTTCGTCAAGTGTGTATGATAACCAACTTTGGGCTTCGGCGGGTACTTCTATTGAATAAGATGCTGTGGTTGAGAAAGATACTGTAGCAGAACCACCTGCATAAGTAAAAGCATGCCCCAATTCTGATTTATTATACAGAATAACACAGCCACCCTGTGAAACAGGAACCAAAGTGGATGCTTCACCATCTGTTATGGTTACAGCTGCCGTACGTCCGGACATATCATTATTTTCAATGACAGAAACATTTATAATATCTCCATTCACGCTTACGGTACACCAATCTTTATTGGAGGTAGCAGTAATTTCACTTATTGCGTTAACTTTTATTGTACCGGTTCCTCCAGCAGATTCAAATGTGACATTTGAGCTAACAATCTGCAAAGAAGATGTTTCTTTATCGTCGTCGTTACTACATGAGAAGACGAATACGCATAATAATAATGCAAATATGCTTGTTATTTTCTTCATAATATGCTGTTTGTTAATTAATCAACTTTTATCAATGTTACATCTTGGAACATTGTAGAGAATCCATACCAACCGTCTGTTTTTTGATATACCAGCAACATAAGGGTGCAAATAGGATTGTTTACATAAGTGAACTTAATTGTAAGCGGATCTGTATTTGCAATACGTCCTTGGAATACAGCTGAGTCATCTGCATAGAAATTGCCTCCGGGAATTCCTGGATATAATAATACGTTGTAACCTTGATATACGCCAACTGTCTGAGAAGGTACATCAATACAGTCTGTTGTCATATTATAGTTATAGACAAATTCAATAGGAGTACCACTCAAAGCAAAATTCATTGCAAATGATTTTCCTATCATTTTTTGTTTGAGCTCAAGTTGTATACGTTGCCCATTTGCTAATTGTAGTATATAGTTGCCTAAATAGTTGAGATATCCTTCCGGACAATAGAATTCTATTTTTGCATCTACACCTGTATCTGTACAAATATATGTAAGGTTTTCATTATCCCATTTGAAGTTGTTTATTTCTACTCCATTAACTACTAATGGTTCATACATTTTAATGCCTTCCTCTGTATATATGAACGGATATAGACTTACGGTTGTTTCACCGGTTTCGTCTACTTTGGTAACTGAGAAGGCATGCTCTTCCTGTCCCATTTTAGTTATTTCCTGACCATTCACAATTAACTTATAGGTTACATATGAAGCCTGTGAAACGACATTGGCAATATTGGTCAGTTTCTCTTGCCAATTTGTTTCAGCAGGCAGAGGTGTCATGATCAACGTTACTCCATGTTTTTTCCCAGTCAGTACGATCTTTTCTTTTGAAACGCTTCTGAAGACGAACTCATAATCTCCGGCATATCCTGGTGAATTATAACCACTCGGTTCACAGAATTCGTGAATTAATTCATTGTATGAATCAAAACTTAATTCTGTTCCCTGGTATGATTCAACTTTATACAAGGAAGTAGATTCTTCTCCAATTTCGTAATTATCTGTAGCGAAATCTGCAGCCATAATTACATTATTGCCATCAAATCGTGCCAAAACATTGAAGCCACCATATTCTCCGTCTTCTCCTGTATAATACTCGAGTAACCACCCATTGGCTGCGCCCTTTAAAATCTCCTGACATTCGTTGACGGAGGCTATAGCCCGTTGTGCAGAAGATTCATCAAAGATATCATCTTCATTAAACAGACACGATTGCATCATCAGGCAAACGCAAGTCAGTAAGCCATATATTTTAATCTTTCTCATATCCTACAATTATTAAAGCGTACTTAAATCTAATTCGGTAATTTCACTTTGCCGGCGCAAAACAATTTCGCGCAATTTGTCTAAATCAAGTCCCCAGGAATTGAGCATGTAATCAAATACAATCTCAAATTTCTTTTCTATGATCGGTCTTCCTGTTGTGCCGGCACTTGCTAGCATATCTTCCCAAGTACTAGCGTCATTGGTGACATAAATAGCAACCATCTCCGCAAAATCTTCCGTAGCACGGTCCATTGCATAAGGAGAGATAAATCCTTTTTGCAGAGCAACCGACTCAGATACCCTATACCAGCTTGAACCTACGTAGTCGGATTCCGATATACGATCGTATGATGTATCATAGGCTTTTTTCTGATTAAGAATATGTGTAAATTCATGATGCATTGTCTTGAAATAGTACTCATTTAATTGAGCTACACTGAGATTGTTTTTATCTATTTCATTTACACGAAACAGGGTTACTTTCATTCCTCCTTCGGCTTGTCCGAGGATCATACCTGACTCGGTATAAGCAACATTTCCAATGAATTGGAGTAGTTTAGGGACATACGTACGGGTCATGTCAATTCCCCATATTTCGTCATAAGCTTCCATCCATACAAATTTTACAATCTTAGCCAATGTAATTGCGTTGTCATACTTGGCTGGAACCAGATGATATTCTACATCCGTTTCATTGTCATCCAGACGATATTTCACCTGGATATTATAAGTGTAAACATAGTTGTCAAGTAGCCATTTGTCAAACTCGTTGGGCTCATAAACTTCAGTAGGATCAAATATACTGCGTTTGGTATCAATATCATCTTTATTACATGAGCCTAAAAAAACGGCTATAGTAACGATCAATGTATATATTATATATTTTTTCATAACTTATCGATTTTTATTTAGTTCTAGGGTTTGGTTTTAATCCGGCTGAAATAACATCGCTCGGTATCTGTATTGCTCGACGAGGATCATTGGGTTCCAGCTTATCTGTGACGGTAATAGTACCATTATCATTCATTAAACGACGATAGATAGTAATACCGTAGCGTTTAATATCCTGCCAGCGTAACCCTTCATGTAAAGTTGTTAAACGTCGTGCATGAAGTATGCAGTGGATTACATTTTCCTGTGTTTCATTTGTTATAGTAAAGTCGGGGTTCAATTTTTTCTTAACTGTAGATTCAGTAGGAGTGTAATATTCCATGCTTCCGTAGAAATCGTTTATAGATTCTGTGGTAAGCGGGGTAGTAGAACGTGTGTATGCTTCTCGCCATATATTTAAATCAGCAATTGCCTGTGGATACATTTCTTTCATCGCATAAGCTTCTGCACGACAGAGTAATGTTTCATCTGTAGTAAATGCTGCATTGATCATGTGTCCGTTGATTGTTCCGGCTACTGCGTCAACCACTTCTTTATATTGAGTTATTTTCATAACAACGATTTTGGTCGGCAGTGCACTTGAGTTACTCCAAACACCCATATAATAGTCACTTCCCCAAGGACCGACGGAATTGCATGTCTCATTGCCTACTTTCGGTCCATGGGCGTATCTTTCGCCTAGTCCATAAGGTGCATGAACATATCCCCAATAAGAACCTGCACTGACCAATAATAAGTTAGCGCCATTCGTTGCATCTACATAAGCATTTGGCTGAACACTGCCATTTATGTCTAGTGCACCCAAAGATTTCCAGTCGCGTACAGAGGTGGCTGGATTGCTTCCTAATACTTTTGTTGCGTAATCGATCACCTTAGTGTAATTGGATTTATCCGATTTTACATAGTACAAGTAAAAGCGGGCAGCAAAAGCTTGAGCTGCTTTCTTTGTAAAGTGATATTTGGGGACTGCATAAATATCAGTAACCAGATCTAGACCTTCCAATAGATCTTTCTCAATATTTTGGTATACCTCCTCTAGAGTTCCGCGTTGATAATCAGGGCTTACGGTTGTCTCTATCGTTTTCATGTAGGGGATACCCAAGTCTGAACTTGCTTGGCTGCTATAAGCGTTACAAAATATATTGGCAAGTAAAAAATGAGCATAGGCGCGACATACTAGGGCTTCTCCCTTTTCAGCGCTAAGAGAAGCTGGATTTCCTGCGTCTTCAATCACTTTCAAAACCTCGTTGCAGGCAGAGATTGCCATATAGCAAGATTCCCAAAGTGCATGGGGAGAGTCCTGATCTTGTTCTGCAGAGTCTGCCCACTTATAGAGATCTTCTTGCAAACGGTTGAAAGAAGAAAAGCGATTCGGATAAGCATCAGTATTGTCTGATGACATTTCCCCCATCTCACAGATTGCTGTAGTAGGATAGGCGGAAAGTAATATTTTGCCAACATTGTTTTCATTCAGCTCGGTACGATTGTCGGGAAGCTCATCTAAGAAATTAGAACACGATGAGAGCCCTATTGCGAGCGCGGCCACACTGGCCATTATTATGTATTTCTTCATATTCGTTCTTATTTTAAATTATAACCCCAGTCTTAAAGTAATAGTAAATTGGCGGGGAACCGGTGAGGCAACACCACCTGCATTAAAGAATTCCGGGTCCTGACCATTTAGCTTATCATCCGCATAGATTAAGAAAAGGTTGGTGGCTTGGACTTTCAGCGAGAGGTCTGTTAACTTCAATGGGTTGATCCATGCTTTGGGGAAGTCATAAGCCAGTGAGATTTCTTTCAGACGGATAAAATCCCCCTTTGCAATGCGTTCTGTTGAATAATTGTAAGCATTGTAGGCATACTTCAAGTCTTCATTGCTGTCGTACATACGTTTGCTCAAAATAGCAGGAACATTAGTCTTTGCTTCGTCTCCGGGGAGTGTCCATCGATTTTTAAATTCACGAGTCATTGCCGTTAGATCCGAATAATATGCTTTGAATACGGGATTTAAACGGATAACATTTCCAAATGAATAAGTGATAAATAAATTCAAACGGAAACCTTTGTATGAGAACATATTACCCAAACTACCTGTAATGGTAGGATCAGTCGGACCTTCATACTTCAGGAAACCAGTATTTTGGCGTTCCTGGAAATTTATATCGGTACTAGTCGCTTCGCCCTTTTCATTTATAATGACTGGAATACCATCTTTGTCGAGACCTACAAATGGGATAGAGAATAGCCCACGAACCGGATAGCCTTGTTTAGCGAATCCATTACCGGAAATAAGCTCCATCACATTCGCATTTTGTTTCAAATCAGTGACTTCATTTTTTGCATTAGAGAATATAAAGTCGGTGTTCCAGTTGAAATCTTTTGTTTTAATATTCTTAGTTGATAAAGTGAATTCAATACCATGTGATTTCATTGAAGCGATATTTGCATACTTCAGGATCTGTCCACCTGCGCCTTGTGTATTAACGATACCAATCAAATCGTAGTTGTTACGTTTGTACCAGTCTACAGCTAAATTAATGCGGTTATTCAAGAAGCCCATGTCGGCACCAATATTCAACTCGTGCTTCTTTTCATAAGTTAATTCGCTATTTTCTAGTTCCTTAATATACAATCCGGACTCCTGGATAGAAGTAAATGGTCGATAAGGACTATAGCTGGTTATAATAGCCTGTGAGTTTGTTACGTCTGCCGGACCGCGGTCGGCTGTTAACGAATAAGATGCTTTCAGTGTAAAGTGTGAAAGAACAGAAGTTAAATTGCTGAAGAATTTTTCTTCGTGGGCATTCCATGCTCCTGATACGTTCCATGTAGGTAACCAACGTGCCGAGCGGCTCTTACCCATACGGTTAGTACCTTCGTAGCGGGCTGTTCCATTCACAGTATAACGACCTTTATAAGAGTAGGTAGCATTGGCGAAGAAGGCGGCACTACGGCTACGGGTCTGACTCAATGAGTAGTAATTATTGCCGTCTTCGATACCTTTTTTGAAGAATTCATATACATAGTAGGGTATTTCGCCCATTGAGTATTGCATACCCCACCCTTGATAGTAATTCTTTGATCGGTCTGTAGAGTTGATTTCTGTTCCTGCAAAGAAGTTAGTGATATGTATATCATTAAATACGTGGTTCCAACTAGCTGTAGCTCGGAAGTCATAACCTAGCATCTTATAGTCTCTACGTTGATAAATACCACCTTCCGGTAAGATAGAGATCGGTAGTGCATATGGATTATCTGGGTTCTTATAAAGAAATGGATTGCGGTCCATAATTGTCTTGTCATCTAGACCTGCACGATAAGCCGATGCCTGGTTTGACTGGTCTTTAATGTTGTGCTCCTGTGAAGTTGATTGATACTTCACGGCTCCCAAAGCGCTTAGCTCTAATCCGGTAATTGGTTTCCATTTCAACTCGCCTTGGAACTTTAAATCTGCAATGTTCAGTTCCATGTAATTGTTGTCCAATTCGTTCAGAATGTTGAAATCAGCATAGTTGCTGGTGTAATAAGTGTTTGGGTCTAATGTACGTGAAGTATTCAATGCATATGAATAGGGGTTGATGTCAAATTCACGTTTTACCTGACCGTTTACTAGGTCAATGTCTTGTCCTAAAGTTCCCGGTGCTTTTTGCTTACGATAAGAAGCACTTGATATCAAGTTTATGCTTAGGTTCTTTAAGATATTATGATTCATATTTAAGTTGGCTGTATAGCGATCAACTCCACTTTGCTTGTACCATCCCGGATCGTGCATAGCACTTAAAGAAGCATAGAACGATGACTTTTCTGTACCAGAGCTAAGACTTACAGAATGATTCTGACTTAGACTGGGAGAGAAAAGTGTGTCAAACCAATCGGTATTTCTCATTTCAGCTTCACGTAGATAGGCATTTTTAGCTTCGTCAGTATTTAATAACGCATATTGTCCGGTAGTAGGATCGTATGTGTTAATTAACTGATACATCTTTCCGTATACACCACTTTCTGCAGTTCGGGAGGTTTCAGCGAAATTTAACCAGCCTTTCTGTTGCATTTCTTTGTATACTCCCATCTGATCTTGCGAGTTCATGATGTTAAAGTCATTGTAGCTTGGTACTAAACGGGTAGTAAATTCACCGGTATAGCTTATTCTACTGACTCCGGCTTTACCTTTCTTTGTAGTAACAACGATTACACCTGCCATTGCACGTGCACCATAGATTGAGGTTGCTGAGCCGTCTTTCAAAATCTGAAAGCTTTCAATATCATCTGCGTTCAGACCGGCAATAGCCGAACTAATCAGAGTTTCAGCATCGCCTGAAGATAGTTGATCAGCGCTGACTTCTACAGCGTCTTCCATAATAACTCCATCCACTACCCATAATGGTTTGGAACTACCGTAAATGGAGGTAGCACCGCGAACGCGGATTTTGGGAGCTGTACCAAATGTACCGGATACATTCTGGACTGACACACCCGCAGCACGCCCTTCAAGACCACGGCTGATATCTGCCATGCCATTAAGTTTTACGCCTTCTGCATCAAGTTTTGTTGCAGCTCCCGTGAAAAGGCGCTTGTCCATTTTTTGCATACCGGTTACCACTACTTCCTCCAGAACTTCTGCATCTGGTTTCATCAGAATTCTTATTGTTCCTGTTTTGATAGGAATCTCCTGAGTTTTCATTCCAATGTAGCTAATTTTCAAAGTTCTAGCAGAACTTATTTTATTTTCTCTTTTTTACGTAACACATAATTGTATCATATTCTCCTATAACCTATTTTCATACTAATTATTTATATCTAATATAATTTTTATATTATTCAAGGCTTAGTTAAAGATAAAAAGGAAGTGTTTAGATGACATAATGATTATTTGAACAAGGCTAAATTTGCACAGGCTGACATAAATGTGACATTATGATAGTTTGATGATATATATTTATCTTCATAACTATCATAATGTATTTACAATAGTTTTCAAATTTATTTTGAATAATTGTTTTGTATTTATAAATATGTGCTTATATTTGCAAAATAGCACTAAGCGAAAATAAGCGACTTACTAATTCTTATAATAATAAAGAGTGTTTATGAAAAGAAAATTAATGCTGTTATTGGCCTGCTTGCTGGCAAGCATAGGTCTAGTGATTGCCCAAACACCTAAAAAGGTGACAGGTGTCGTCATTTCTGAGGAAGATGATCAGCCTGTTGTGGGAGCATCCGTATTAGTGAAAGGTACAACGATGGGAACAGTCACCGATATCGATGGTAAGTTTACCATAAACGATGTACCAAGTTCTGCTAGAACTTTGAAGATTAGCTATATCGGATTGAAAACTCAGGAGGTCCCCATAAAAGCAGGAACGATAAGAATTCTGATGAAACCAGATGCAGAAGTTCTGGAGGAAGTAGTGGTAACCGGCATGCAAAAAATGGACAAACGCCTTTTTACTGGTGCAACTCAACAATTAACAGCTGATAATGTAAAATTGGATGGTCTCCCTGATATTAGCCGTGGACTTGAAGGGCGTGCTGCGGGTGTGTCAGTCCAGAACGTATCCGGTACGTTTGGTACTGCTCCTAAAATTCGTGTACGTGGTGCTACCTCCATTTATGGTAGCTCCAAACCATTATGGGTGGTGGATGGAGTTATTATGGAAGATGCTATTGATGTGGGACCTGATGATTTATCTTCTGGTGATGCTGAAACTCTGATTAGTTCGGCTATTGCTGGTTTAAATTCCGATGATATTGAGAGCTTTCAGATTTTGAAAGACGGTTCAGCAACCTCAATCTATGGTGCACGTGCAATGGCAGGTGTAATCGTTGTTACTACAAAGAAAGGTAAAGCCGGAGTCAGCAAAATTAATTATACGGGTGAGTTTACTACGCGTATGGTGCCCTCATACAAAGAGTTCAATATTATGAATTCTCAGGAGCAAATGGGAATATATAAAGAATTGGAGCAAAAAGGTTGGTTGAATAGTGCTGATTTATTTCGTGCAAAGAATTCAGGTGTGTACGGACGTATGTATAAACTGATCGACCAGTTTAATGAAACGAATGGTCAATTTGGGCTGATGAATACTTTAGAAGCACGTAATGCTTATTTGACCGAAGCCGAAATGCGTAATACCGACTGGTTTGATGTATTATTCTCAAATAATATTTCACAGAATCACTCTGTAAGTATTACTTCAGGTTCTGATAAATCATCTTTTTATGCGTCATTGAGTGCCATGCTTGATCCGGGATGGTATAAGCAGAGTGAAGTGAAACGTTATACAGCCAATTTGAATACGACTTATAATATCTTAAAGAACCTAAGCATAAATTTGATATCAAGTGCTTCTTACCGTAAACAGAATGCACCAGGTACCATGAACTCATCATTGGACGTTGCGGCAGGTCAGGTTACACGTGATTTTGATATCAACCCCTATTCATACGCACTGAATACTTCGCGTACATTAGACCCTAATACAGATTATGTGGCTAATTATGCTCCATTTAATATTCTCCGTGAATTGGACAATAATTTTATTGAGTTGAATGTTGTTGATGTAAAGTTCCAGGGGGAGTTGAAATGGAAGGTGTTGCAGGGCCTGGAAGTCAGTGCGCTGGGTGCTGTGCGTTATCAATCATCATCACAAGAACATAATATAATGGATGATTCTAATCAAGCAATTGCTTATCGTACGGGATTGGACGATGCTACTATTCGTGATGAAAACGACTGGTTGTATAAGAATCCAGATAACCCATATGCATTACCTATTTCGATTCTTCCTGAAGGAGGTATTTATCAGCGTCAAGATCGTAAGATGTTGGGACTGGATTTCCGTGGTACTGTATCCTGGAATCATCTATTTGCAGAAAAGCATATAACTAATCTTTTTGCAGGAATGGAAGTAAATGATCTTCAACGCTCTAACTCTTCATTCCAAGGATGGGGTATGCAATATTCTATGGGTGAGATTCCATCATATGTTTATCAGTATTTTAAGAAAGGTATTGAGACTGGAGAAAAGTATTATTCTATGGGGCATACTAGATATCGGAGTGTAGCTACATTTGCAAATGCTACTTATTCGTATGACGGACGTTATACGCTGAATGGTACTTTCCGCTATGAAGGAACTAATAGAATGGGGCGTAGCCGTTCTGCTCGTTGGCTGCCAACGTGGAATCTTTCTGCAGCGTGGAATGTTCATGAAGAGAAATTCTTCCAATCACTTCAACCAACGCTTTCAAATTTGACATTTAAGGCATCTTACTCATTGACAGCTGATCGTGGTCCGGCTGATGTAACAAATTCACAAGCTATTATTAAGAGTTATTCACCTTATCGTCCTTTCACTGATATTCAAGAAACGGGTCTTCATATAGTGGATTTGGAAAATAGTGAATTAACGTATGAAAAGAAGCATGAATTGAATATAGGAGTGGATGTAGGTTTTATTAATAATCGCATTAATCTTTCAGCTGACTGGTACACGCGCAATAACTATGACCTGATTGGGTTGATTCCAACACAAGGAGTGGGAGGTACTATTTATAAATATGCCAATGTAGCTACAATGAAGTCACATGGTATTGAATTTACCCTTTCAACCAGCAATATTAAAACGAAAGACTTCTCATGGAATTCTGATTTTATTTTTTCTCATGCTAAGAATGAAGTTACTGATTTGCGAGGACGTACTCGTATGATGGAACTTGTTTCGGGAAATGGATTTGCACGTGAAGGATATCCTGTGCGCGGGCTTTTCTCCATTCCTTTTGCAGGTTTGGATGAAAAAGGTATTCCTATGTTCGATATCAATGGAAATATAACATCGACTGATATTAATTTCCAGGAACGTGAGAAGTTAGATTATTTGAAATATGAAGGTCCGACAGATCCTACAATAACTGGTAGTTTCGGTAACGTTTTTGCATATAAAGGGTTTAAACTCAATGTATTCATGACTTATTCATTTGGTAATGTTGTTCGTTTGAATCCATATTTTAATTATAAATATTCCGATTTGAGTGCTATGCCTCGTGAATTCAAGAATCGTTGGACGCTTTCTGGGGATGAGGCAAAGACTAATATTCCTGCAATCTTGAGTAATCCGCAATATGAAGCAAACCGAACATTGTATAAAGCTTACAATGCTTACAATTATTCTACAGAGCGAATTGCAAAAGGTGATTTTATCCGTATGAAAGAAATCTCACTTTCTTATGAGTTTCCTAAGAGCTGGATTTCTGCTGCGAAGATTTCCAATCTTTCTTTGAAGTTACAGGCAACTAATTTATTCCTTATTTATGCAGATAAGAAATTGAATGGTCAAGATCCTGAATTCTTTAATACTGGTGGTGTAGCTTCACCGGTGCCACGTCAGTTTACATTAACTCTGCGTTTAGGATTGTAAGAGAATGATTTTAATAATAAAAAAAAAGATTAAAGATGAGACGAAATCAATTATATATTCCATTGTTCATCGCAACGCTTGCTATTGTCGGTAGCTCTTGTAATGATTTTCTTGACGAATTACCAGATAACCGGACGGAGCTGAATTCTGAGCAAAAAATAGCTAAAATGCTTGTTTCTGCTTATCCGGAAGGATCTGCGAATGAACTGTTTGAACTTTATAGTGATAATACCGACGATAACAGTGCCAGATATTCTTATTATAAGTTATCTGAGGAAGAGTGCTATAACTGGAAAGATACCCAGGAAGAATATCAGGATACGCCTACAAATCTTTGGGAAACCCATTATATAGCTATTGCTTCTGCTAACATGGCTTTGGAAGAGATTGAGAAACGGGGAAATCCGGAATCGTTGATGCCGCAGCGAGGAGAGGCTCTTGTTTGTCGGGCGTACAATCATTTTGTATTAGCAAATATTTTTTGTAATGCTTATAATACTCATGCATCACAGGAATTAGGTATTCCTTATATGACTAAAGTTGAAACAACTGTGCAACCACAATACGGGCGGGGTACTTTGCAGGAGACTTATGAGAAGATTGAGAAGGACTTATTAGATGGTATGGCTCTTATTTCCGATGATAGTTATTCTGTGCCGAAATATCATTTCACAAGGAAAGCTGCATATGCTTTTGCTGCACGTTTCTATCTTTATTATATGAAGCCTGACTTTTCTAATTGTGATGAGGTGATAAAATATGCAGATCGTGTGTTGGGAAGTGATCCTGCTGCCGAATTACGGGATTGGGAAGCGTTGGGAAAACTCTCTGCTAATGATAATGTACAGCCCGACGCATATATTGCTTCTACAAGTAAGGCTAACTTGTTGATAGGTAGTACCGTATCTAACTGGGGTATTATTCTGAGTAATTACATGACAGGAAAACGTTATCTACATAATAAGTTAATTGCTTCTTACGAAACATCACGTTCTTCCGGATTATGGGGTATCCCTGACCGCATGTATATGCAGCCTTTTACAACATCGGGCTATGAATGCAGTATGTTGAGAAAGGGCGGTTATTATGCTGGTGACTACCTGTATTATATGCCTGTGATTTTCTCTACAGACGAGACTTTGCTTTGCAGGGCTGAGGCTTATACGCTGAAAAAGAACTATCCAATGGCTGCTGCAGATCTTACTACATGGGAGAAAGCATATACTTCTAATAAGCAAACTTTAACTCCGGGGATGATAAATGAGTATTATGATAAGATGGATTATTACAATCCGACACAAAATCCGACTCCCAAGAAAAAGCTTCAGCCTGATTTTACTATTGAATCAGGTATACAGGAGAACTTTATTCACTGCATTCTGCATATGAGACGTATTGCTACTTTGCACGAAGGTCTGCGCTGGCCGGATATTAAACGTTATGGAATTGTTATCTATCGCCGTTCTATTGCTAATAACAATATAGTCGTAACAGATGAAATGCCGGTAAATGACGCAAGACGTGCTATGCAAATTCCTAAGAGTGTAGTTCTGGCAGGAATGCAACCCAATCCACGTACTGAAAATTAAAAGGAGGAAATAATATGAAGAAATATTATATTTATATACTAACGGCTGTTTTGCCCATTCTTTGGGGAGCCTGTAATAATGGCGATGATATTGACACCAAGCATAGTATTTTTTCAACAGAGCCAATGGAACATAATGGTTTTGATGAATGGTTGCTTGCTAATTATACATATCCGTATAACGTTGATTTCAAGTATCGTATGCAAGATATTGAAAGTGATCACAAATATAATCTGGTACCGGCGGATTACGATAAATCGGTTGCTTTGGCCAAGATTATCAAGCATGTATGGATGGAGGCATATACTGAACTTGCCGGACCGGCTTTTCTTCGGTCTTATGTGCCAAAAACTTTTCACTTGATAGGTTCTCCGGCTTATGATAGCAGTGGTACGAAGGTGTTGGGTACTGCCGAGGGAGGAAAGAAGATAACATTGTACGAAGTGAACAGTCTGGACTTTGAGAATGTCGATATCGAAGTTTTGAATGAGTATTACTTTAAGACGATGCACCATGAATTTGCACATATCCTGCATCAGAAGCGTAATTATGACCCATCGTTTGATCGCATTACCGAAGGAAAATATGTTGGTTCCGACTGGTATTTCTATGTTGCTGAAAATGGAAATTCATATTTGCGAGAGGATGCGGATGCATGGCCGGAAGGATTTGTGACGGCATATGCGATGAGTGAGGCAAGAGAAGATTTTGTAGAGAATATCGCCATGTATGTTACTCACGATCAGGCTTACTGGGATAATATGCTGAAGGTTGCCGGAACTGCCGGAGCGGCTATTATTAATCAGAAGTTTACTATTGTATACAATTATATGCTTGAAACTTGGGGTATTAATTTAGATGATTTGCGTGAGATTGTGTTAAGGCGTCAGCAAGAAATTCCGGAGCTGGATTTAAGTACTATTGAATAAAACAGGAAGATTATGAAAAAGAATATAATGATTTATTTGTTGATGGCTCTTGTATGCTTTGGTTTGCAATCCTGTCTTTTCCAGGAAGAGGATTATTTTGATGATTCTTCAGCGAACCGTGCAACAGAGGAAGTGAAGCAATATAGTGAGCTATTAGAATCGGCATCTAATGGTTGGAGAATGGAATATTACATAGGTCAGGACTATGCTTTGGGAGGCATAACTCTTCTGTGCAAGTTTGATGGTCAGCGAGTTACAATGGCATCTCAAGGATACGAAGGCGATGAGACTATTTCCTCTCTTTATAAGGTTGTATCGGAGGAAGCTACTATGCTTACATTCGACACTTATAATGCTTTTATTCATGCATATGCCAAGCCACAAGGCGGAGGTTCCAACCCAAATGCCAACCTGCAAGGAGATTATGAGTTTATTATAAAAGAAGCTTCAGCCGAGAAAATTGTAATGCAGGGCAAAAAGTATGGAAATACGATAGTAATGTATGCGCTTCCGGATGATTTGAACTGGGAGGCATATATAAACTCTGTGAATGACGTAGAAGAGAATGCTTTCTTTATACAATATCAGTTGTTGGTTGATGGAAATTTAGTTGGTATGACGCAGCGAAGTAATTATACTTTTGTTATAGCCTATAATGATGGTGGTAACATTGTACAAGAGCAATCTCCTTTCCTTTTTACAACCGATGGCTTTCGTTTCCGGGAACCAGTTTCACTGGCAGGAGTAACTGTGCAAAATTTTGTGTGGGACCCTTCCTCCGAGCTTTTTACTTGTACTGACGAGGGGGCAACTAACGTTAAAATGAAAGGAATTTATCCGGAGGGATATATTAAATATAATGATTATCTAGGTAATTATACTCTTACCTGCAAGATGTATAAAGATAATAATTTGACAGACGAAGAATTACCAATATCTATTATAGAGGATGTAGAAAATAAGAGTTATATTCTCAAGGGACTAATTGGTGATATAGTGCTCGATTATGATAGAGGTGAAGGAATTATGTCCTTTAAGACTCAAAAGGTAGGTTATATATCAGGATATTATTTGGGATGTACTACATATTGTTATGCCATGGGATTTTATCCTACATATATTAGTTATCAGGCAGGTCTGATGTTTGGTTTTGTGGCAAATGTACAACAGTCTCCGTTTGGATTTACATTTGAGGATGATGGGGTATTCGAAGCAGTAGGTGGTGCAAAAGCTGATTATATGGCCTTCGACCGCTATTCGGCACCTGATTATAGTCAAAGTTCATATGTTCAAGGGGTGGCACGTATGTATGGAGAGATGGTCTTTATGAAAGTTGAGGAATAAATAAAAAACTAGATTATGAAAAATATACTGAATTTATACTTAATAATATTCTGCTTATTTTTTGTTGCAGGATGTTCTTCAGATGACGATGCTGCCACTGTAAAATTGACAATTATAAAATCAGATTTGGATATGAAAGCTAGTGGTGGCACTGGAACTGTCGAATTTGCAGCAACTGGAACTGTCACGGCTACGGTGAATGCCGATTGGTGTCAGGTAATCGAAGTTGCAGATCATAAAGTTTCCATTTCTGTAGATGCTAATACGGGTTATCCGGGGCGTAGCGCACAAATCGTTTTAACTGATGGTGTGAGTACGCAGCAAGCAACCATACTGCAGGAAGGAGCTATTTGGAAATATAATAGAGATGCTACCTATTTCACATTGACAGATGCTGCAGAGGAGGTCCCTGTTGAAATGTCGAGTAATTTGCCTATTCAGGTATCTATTCCAGCAGATGCTTCTCAATGGTTATCCTATGAAATGACGAGTGATGGATTTAAGTTTATTGCAACAGAGAATCTCACTGGTAAAATTCGTTCGGCCATTGTAAAAGTGACTACTGGCATTCGTGAAATTGAATATGCTTTATTGCAGTACGATATTGATGACTTATTGGGACAATGGACAGGTGTTGTGAAAGTCGTTGCTACAGCATTTGGTATTAATCAAGTTCTTTCATTAGAGGAAAATACTCAAATTGTTAAAAATCCGGGTGGTAATGGCTATATATTCCAGCTACCAATGACAAGGCTGTTGGGAGCAACGATTGTTTTAGCGGTCACCTATCAAGATGGAGCTTTAGCTATAACCACTCCACAGCAGCAAAATTATGCTTTGTCTGATGGGCAAGGAGGAGTGATGTACGGCTCAATAATAACTAAAACTGATGATGGTTTGTATTTACAGGGAAAAATTATTCTTTCTCCTGTATTAATGAATGATGGGCAGGTTGCGTTAGCTTATATTACAGATGCATATATGTCAATGGGATTATTTAAGGGAAGAGTTCCGTCTCCTGCAAATTATGCAGGACTTTCTATTGATTTTCCTGCTATTTTGATGCAATATGCTGAATAATATTTTGCATGAAATACTATTTTTATATAGTGGTTTAACTGTTTGTTATGAGAAGAACTTGCATTAATTGATCCTAAGAGCTATTATCGTAAGGTAGTAGCTCTTAATATTTAAATATTTATTTAATAATCTTTATATTACGCATCAATCCACCATACTTAGCCCTTTTCACTGCACTACCTTTGAAAATGGTTTTATATTGCTCCTCACTCAGCGAATGCCAATCATCCTTCCTCATACTTAACAAAGAAGGAGACGGTTGAAATTCGGCTGTCCGGCAAGGAGTGGCAAAGCGATTCCAAGGGCAAGCTTTCAGGCATTCGTCACAGCCATATATTTTATTACCCATTTTTTTGCCTACATTGAGCGAAAGTTCCCCACGATACTCAATGGTAAGATAAGAAAGACATCTCTCGGAATTGAGCCTGAAAGGGGCTTCCAGCGCTTTTGTCGGGCAGGCATCCAGGCAACGTGTACACGAACCGCATTGATTTCGTTGTGGAGAGTCATAATTGTCAGCTTCCCTATCAAGAATAATTTCCCCTAAGAAGAAGCAGGAGCCGGCGTGAGGAATGATGAGATGTGTATTCTTTCCTATCCATCCCAAGCCGGTACGCCATGCCCAATAACGTTCGAGTATGGGAGCGGTATCACAGAATATGCGGCCTTGAAGCGGAGAAGCGGAGGTTTGGGATACTGGGGCTTGGGGTGCTGAGGCGTAGTTTTCAGTATATGTGCCGATATTGTTTGTCGAGGCGATAGTACTGTCTGTTTCTTCGGAGAATGAAACTTCTTTTTCTATAAACTCAAAAAGTTCCTTCAATTTCCCCTTCATCACATCGTGATAATCTTTCCCGTAGGCATACCATGCAATCTGATACTCACCTTCGGGAAGTTTTTTTGCCGGATAATAGTTTAGCGCAACGCTGATCACCGTACGTGCCCCTTCCACCAACAAGCGCGGATCGAGCCGTTTATCCTCATAATTCTGCATATACGCCATCTCTGCCTGGCAACCGTCCGCCAGCCATTGACGGAAGGCGGTAGCCACAGTTTCATCCACAGCTTCGGCAGGCGCCAGTCCGCAGGCGGAAAAGCCGAGGCGTAGTGCTTCGGCTTTAATTCGGTCTGAGGAGAGGAGCTTTTCCATTAAAATACCTTGAATTCATAGCCCTCCGCTTTCAGAAATTCGATGGCACGGGGGAGGGCATATTGCAGATTCCCGTTGTTCCACGATTTCAGAGAGTCGTGGAAGGTGATGATGGAACCGTTGCGTACGTAGCGTTTTACGTTATTCAGTACCTGTTCCGGGCGCATTCGCTTACTGTAGTCACGGGTTACGAGGTCCCACATAATGATACGGTAATGGTGGCGAAGAGTGTAATATTGCCGGAATCCCATGTGCCCATGTGGCGGGCGGAACAAGTCCGAGTGGATAATTTCGTCTACCCGTCTGGTGTTGGCCAGATAATCCGGATTGGAATATTCAAAGCCGCGGATGTGGTTGAAAGTATGGTTGCCGATGCGGTGTCCGTGTTCTACCACCATCCGGTATTCGTCCGGGTGTTTGCGGATATTGTCGCCTACCATGAAGAAGGTAGCTTTAATATCGTGTTTCTTCAGTAGCTCCAGTACCCAAGGGGTTACTTCCGGGATAGGGCCGTCGTCAAAAGTCAGGTAGACAGCCCGTTCGTTTGGGTCCATCCGGAAGATGGCTTGTGGATACAGCGCTCGGAAGAACCAAGGTGGTTGTTCTATAAACATAAGAGTCTTTATTATTAAGTAACAGGTAATAAGTAATAAGTAATAACCGTGCGGCTTATGGCGCAGCTTATTACTTATTACTTAATACTTATTACTTAGTTTTTATTTCCCTTTCATTCTCGCAACGTACTCATTGTATAGCTGGTCGAGTTGTTCCGAGTAATGTTTAGCCAATTCTTCTGATTTGTATTTCTCCATTAGGCGTACTTCTGCGTCAAGCAGTCCTGCGTTGTACATGAAGTTTTCGCTGGCGATGGAAAGTTGGTAATCAGTCAGGCTGAGATACCAGATCATGTATTCGAGAGACTTGTTGGCAAGTTCGTCGATGATCTTGTTCGCTTTTTCGTTTTGTCCCAGCTGGTAGTAGGCTTCCGCCATTTGGAAGGCGCCGTTTGCCCAGTCATACGGTACGTTGTATGACGGGATCATCTTCTCGGCGTAGTCGAGTGCGGCGAGTGCCTTGTCTTTTTTGCCTTCTTTGATGAGCTGTCCTACGAGCTGTGTGAAGATGCGCCGGTGTGTGTAGCACATACGCATTACGTTTTCGTCGATATAGATGCCCGGTTTCTCGATGCCGCCGAACTTGAACTTGTTCATCAGGTTGTCGTACATCTTTTCGCTGTCGATCTTGCTGTTCAGCTTGTCCGTATCGAACGGAGTGAAGCGGTATGCCAGACCTTCCTGCGTGAAGTGGTTGTCCATGCCGAGGTGGTTTTCACTGCCTACGGTGATAGCCATGTAGATGGGACGTTCCCAGTTGGCGTTGGCAAGCATTTCGAGCATCATCAGTTCGCTCTTGTAGAGGGCGCGTTTCGGGTTGCCGTTGGCGTCTCTCAGCAAGATGGTCATGTATTCGGGGATGGAGTCGCCCAGCGCTTCCGGTATTTTCATGCCGGAACGGCGGACAGCTTCCTTGTCGATCTTCATTACGATGCTGTCGGTAGGGATGACGCGCAGCCCTTCCTTATCCGAACGAACCCAGTATTTGAGGATGTTCTTCAGTTCATACGGGTTTTCTCCGAACTGTTCTTTCAGTTCGTTCATCGCTTCCGGATTTCCGTTTTCGAGCGCGCTGTCTGCCTGTGCATACATCTGGTCGATATTCTTCTTTACTTCCGGACGGATGGGGATGTATTCGTTCTGGCCTTCGACGTATTCCACACGGTCCCAAGTGATCGGGAGTGACGGAGAGTCGTAGGCGGGACGTTTCATCTGGTCGATGTACCAGTCGGTTTGCAGGTAACTGAGGTTACAGGTACGTGCATCGGTACGGAAACCTTCTGTCTCCTGATTGTACCACAACGGGAAAGTATCGTTGTCACCATTGGTGAAGATGATCGGATTTCCTTCTTCCTGCAAGGTCATCAGATAGTTCTGACCGAAGTCACGGGCAACAAAGCGTCCGCTACGGTCGTGGTCGTCCCATGTCTGTCCGGCCATTTGGATGGGGACAAGCAGACAGAGTACTGATGCGAGAGCGGCAGCCGGAACTTCTTTCATCTTGCAGTAATCGCGTAACATACGGATGATACCTGCGACTCCCATACCTACCCAGATGGCGAAGGCGTAGAACGAACCGGCATACGCATAGTCACGTTCACGCGGCTGCGCAGGTGTCTGGTTAAGGTAGAGCACAATGGCGATACCTGTCATAAAGAACAGGAAGAACACCACCCAGAATTGCTGGATACCCCGCTGGCTGTGGTATGCTTGCCAGAAGAGTCCGATCAGGCCGAGCAGCAGCGGCAGGCAGTAGAATACGTTGTGTCCTTTGTTGTTTTTGAGGTCCTGCGGAAGCAATTCCTGGTTGCCCACCAGCAGATTGTCGATAAATGGGATTCCGGTGATCCAGTTACCGTGTTCTATTTCTCCGCTGCTCTGAATGTCGTTCTGCCGTCCGGCAAAGTTCCACATAAAGTAGCGCCAGTACATGAAGTTGAGCTGGTAGGAGAAGAAGAACTTGATGTTTTCCCATTGGTTCGGTACGTTCACCATCACCATTTCGCCGCATTGGTCGTATGGGACGTCATGCCCCTTGATGTCTACCCACTGCTTGTAGAGTGAGGAGTGCGCGGAGCTGTACATACGGGGGAAAAGCATATTTTGCGCGTATTCGTATTCGATACGTCCCGGCAGTTCGATGTATGAGTCCTTTTCGTCCGGTGAGGTTTTTTCTTTGCGGACGTATTTACTTCCCGTCTGTGACTGGCGGGGAACGCAGTATCCGTCTTTCACGTCGAGTGCCACTTTCGAGGAGAAAGCAGGACCGTAGAAGAGAGGACGGGTTCCGTATTGTTCACGGCCGAGGTATTCGCCCAGCGTGAAGATATCTTCCGGAGAGTTCTGGTCCATCGGTGTGTTGGCGGTAGAACGGATTACGATCAGTGCATAAGAGGAATAACCGATCACGATCATCATGGTGCACAGCAATGTCGTATTCATGGTACGGGCGGAGATGCGCCATTTCTCTTTGATCTTTTCCTGTACTTGCGGAGCAAGGTAGATGCCAAGAATTGCGATCACTACGACACCGATGAGGATGCTGCTTACGCCGTGTCCATAGAATGGAATACCCAGCAGGGCGATGGTCAGAATGAATGAGATGGCCATGCGGAGTCTGCTCTTTTCGGTGTAGCTTTCGTACACACCCCAGATAAGGGCAGCAGCAAGCAGAATGATATAGACTACGACGCCGGAGTTGAACGACATGCCGAGTCCATTGACAAACAGCAGTTCGAACCAGCCGCCAACTTTAACGATACCGGGCACGATGCCATAAAGCACGGCTGCTACGAGTACGCCCGATCCGAGCAGGGCGAGCAATGAGCCTTTGGCAGTGGCGTTCGGAGTTTTCTTGTAGTAGTACACCAATACGATTGCCGGCAGACAGAGGAGGTTCAGCAAGTGAACACCGATACTCAGTCCGGTCAGATAAGCGATCAGGATCAGCCAGCGGTCGCTGTGGGGCTGGTTGGCTACATCTTCCCATTTCAGAATCAGCCAGAATACAATGGCTGTAAAGAGGGAGGAGAAAGCATATACTTCGCCTTCTACGGCAGAGAACCAGAAGGTGTCGCTGAAGGTGTAGACCAGTGCGCCGACCAGTCCGCTACCCATGACAGTGATAAGTTGTCCTTTCGTGATGTTGCTCTCGTCGGTGATTACCAGTTTGCGTACCAGATGGGTGATGCTCCAGAAAAGGAACAGGATACAGGCACCGCTCATCAGTGCGCTCATGTAGTTTACCATCTTCGCTACGGTGGTTACATCGGAGGCAAATTGAGAGAACAGGTTCGCTACCAGCATGAAGAAAGGTGCGCCGGGCGGGTGTCCTACTTCCAGTTTATAACCGGTAGTTATAAACTCGGGACAGTCCCAAAAACTTGCGGTCGGTTCTATTGTCAGGCAGTAGACCGTTGCCGCAATGATGAATGTAAGCCAACCCACGAGGTTGTTTATAGTTCTGTACTGTTTCATTAGCACTATCTAGATTTTTCGTTAAAAAACAGATTACGTGGGCGCAAAGATAGTGATTTGTAAGGATAATGAGGCAGAAAGTAAGAAATATTAAGTAACGGAAAGGTGATTTACTTTATCTTATGTCCTTTTAGGGAAACAGTGGAATCACTAAACAGTATAAACAACGGTAGGTATGAAGATACCAATTTTGTGTCTTTTATACCAAGCAATGAATCATTTGTTGGTCAATAATACTTGCGTTGTCAGACATTAATAGCTGACTTTTCAACTGTTAATACCTGACATGTCAACTATTAACATCTGACATCTCAATCATTAACAGTTGAGAAGTCAGTTGTTGCTGCTTGATGTGACCGTTGTAAATGGCTGATATGCAGTGCGGCCGTTCTTTGATGTAGCACCGGCAAATGAATGTTTAGTGATGATGATGATGTTCACCGAGAACGCGGTGTGGCAACGTGCCGTGTCCCAGCAGTTCGATAGGGCAGTTGAAGTTTCTTTCCAGCCATTCTGTGGAGACGCCCGTGTCAGGGTGGTAATCCAGTGTCTCGTTGACGCAGGCAATGGATTTCACTTGTTGCAGTACAGTGCCGATGTCGTGACTGACAAGGATGATGGCGCATTCTTTGTTAATCTCCGACAGCAGTTCGTAGAGCCGGGCTTCGAAGCGTTTGTCGATATACGTGCTGGGTTCGTCAAGAATCAGTACCGAAGGGTCGGAGATGATGGCGCGTCCCAGCAGTGCACGTTGTAGTTGCCCGCCGCTAAGCTGCCCGATGGAACGGTGTTCGAGTCCTTCGAGTCCCATACGGGCGATGATATGCTTGCCTTTTTCTCTTTGCTCGGGAGTGAAGCGGGAGGTAAGGGATTTCTGGATACTTAGTCCGGAGAGTATCACTTCCTCTACCGAAATCGGGAATTTCCGGTCGATGGTGCTATATTGCGGCAGATAGCCGAGGGAAAGTGAAGAATTGGAAGTGGAAAGTTGAGAGTGGGAGGATACTTCTGTAGGGGCATGGAAGTTGATTTCTCCGGCTGTCGGTTTCAGCAGACCGAGGATGCACTTGATGAGTGTTGTCTTACCGCCTCCGTTCGGACCGATGATGCCCAGAAAGTCCCGTTCGTAAACGTTCAGGTTGACGTCGTGGAGTACGGTACGGCCGTCGTATCCGGCAGCAAGGTTCTTTATTTCGATAATCGGTTTCATATTTGGAGAATTACTTCGTTTATGTATCATTCGGTCATTAACGCTATGGAGGCCCGTTGTTATTCGGGGTCCATAGGGGTGAGAGCTTTGGCTACGTTCAGCATTTCCGTTTCCCAGTCGTAGCTTAACGGGTTGATGGGGACTACCTTTGTGCCGGTTTGCTGTGCGATGGTTTCCGCGTTGCGCTTGTCGAACTCCGGTTGGACGAAGATGACGTTTACTTTCTCCGATTTGCACAGGTCTATCAGTTCTTTCAGATGGGCGGGCGAAGGTTCCTTGCCCCCTTCTTCGATTGAAATCTGATGCAGGCCGTAGTCACGGGCAAAGTAAGAGAGAGCCGGATGGTAAATCATAAAGGCTTTGGCCGATTCCGGAGCGGAAAGTTGCCGGCGGATAAGGCTGTCGGTGTGCTGGATACGTTGGCAGAGGGAGTCGTAACGTGCCAGATAATATGCTTCGTTGGGCTTGTCGAGCATACAAAGTGCCTTGAAGGTGTTTCCGGCAAGGATGAGGGCGTTGGTGGTAGAGTTCCAGATATGCGGTTCTACGGCGTGGTTGTGCCCGTCGTGGTCATGATGTCCTGCTGCGTGGTTGTGCTCACCGTTGTTCAGAATCAGGTCTATACCTTTCGAGGTGTCGAATACTTGGATATGAGGGGTGTTATTCATCAGTCGGTCCATCCAGGTCTGCTCAAAGCCGATGTAGCCGATGCGGAGATAGGCTTTGCTGTCTCCCAGAGAGACAAGTTGCTGAGGAATAGGGTCGTATGTCTCCGGACTGGAACCTTTCGGGACCATGCTGACTACCGTGAATTTATCACCGGCAATCGCTTCCGTGAAGTAGCGCTGCGGTTCGATAGTGACGGTAATGACCGGTTTCGCTTCTTCGCTGCCGCTTGCTTTGGACGTGCGACCCGTGCAGGCTGCCAACAGGAGGCAGGAGCCGAGAAGAAGGAGTGTTTTCAAATCTTTTAGTTGTTGTTTCATGACTATTGTATTAATATCGGGGGTTGATTCTGTTCCAGTTTTCGGGCACGTAGTATTTCCCGCTTTCCTCCCGGAGGACCGGGAAGGCGCTCTACGATAAAGCCTGCGGCCTGCAGCATACGTCGGATGACTCCTTTGGCACAATAAGTGGTGAGGATGCCTCCTTCATTTAATAAAACATATAAACGGTTAAATAGTTCCTGCGACCACATTTCCGGCTGCTTTTCCGGAGCGAAGGCGTCGAAATAGATAACGTCGAATGATAATGGAGAATGGCTACGCTGTGTAATGGTGCGGTTTATTGTCTGTTGTCCATTTTCTACTCGTTCATTAACCCATTTATTGACGTCGGCTTGTACTTTGCAAAGAGTGAAGTTGGGGGTAAAGGATATTTCTTCTTCCCACGGTGATGTATGAATCGCTCTGAACAGGTCGGTGGCTGCTGGTTGTTCTATATATCCCAGTTGCTCCACCATCTGCCATTCCAACGGATAGAGTTCAAGTCCTGTATAATATACGTTACGTCCGCTTCTTTCTGCTTCTTCAAGTGTAAGCCAAGCATTCAGCCCCGTTCCGAAACCGATCTCCAGAATATGCGGGGAGGGGGCAGCGGAGGCTTTCAGTCCCATGTTGATGAAAATATGCTGGGACTCCGTACGTGCTCCTTTGGTCGAATGATAATGTTCATTCAATTCCGGAACAAATAGGGTGGCGCTCCCGTCATCAGTCTTTTCAATCACTCTTTTCATCTCAAAAAACTTATTACCTATTACCTGTTACTTATTACCTATTATTTCATCCCGCAACGACGTTCCATGCGCTTTCCAGTACGTACAGAAGCAGAATGTAACGTATCAGTTTGCCGACAAACATGGAGGCGGTGGTGAGCCATATATTACTTCGCATAAATCCCAGTGCGATGGAGATCACCTCTCCGATGGCCGGCAGGAAAGCGAAGAATGCCATCAATGCTCCTTTCCCTTGCAGGAATTTCACCATCTTGTCTACTTTCTCCTTCTTTACTTTGAAGTATTTCTCAATCCAGCTTATTTTGCCCAGACGCCCCATATAGTAGCAGGTCATTCCGCCTGCCGTATTGCCAAGGGTGGCAGCCAATATACAGGCAGTGGGTGGCAGTCCGAGTTTTACCAGTGCTACCAACACCAGTTCGGAACTGAATGGTACAATACTCCCTGCGAGTAAGGCCGAGATAAACAATCCCGGAAGTCCCCATTCGATGAGGAGTTGTATCGTTGAATCTATAAAAGCGTCCATACGTTAAAACCAAATAAAAGGATGAGGCAGACCGTGGCAACAATGAAGAATATATTCGATGTTTTGTTGTTGGTCAGCACAAAAAGGTGTCCGATCAGTATGCTGTTGCTTATCATGAGCAACGGCAAGAGATTGCTGCATTGTGATGGCTGTAGCACAATCAGTACGAAGAGAAAGAGTGTCACGTCTATGAGAAACTGTAAATAGGCGCGCGTGCGTATCTTATCTTCGAATCCGGCAACGACGCAATGAGCGGCGCTGACGATGAACAATACAAGCAGATAACCGAGAGTCGCCAGTTCCCACGGCTGGAGTATCTGTAGGTTGAATATGTCTCCAAAAGTGGCCAGCTCTTTGAAAGGATGATAGAACAGCTCCATCTGATCATAGAAGAAAGCGTGTCCGAACAGCATCCAGTAGGGCATTGTCCATCCTACCAGCGCGCCACAGAAACTACGGAACGTAAGTGACTGAAAGCGATGCGCCTCAAACAACCAGAGCACCGAGAAGAAGGTGAGCTGGGGAAAGAGAATGCTCCCTGCACCGATAAACAGGAACGAGTAGAACAGATATCCTGACGCCTGCGACTGCTGGTAACTTTTGAACAGGAAATAGATGGAGAATAAAAAGGCTATGGCGGCAACGTTTCCGGCATATAGAAGGTGCATCTCCGGACAGACGGTGACCAGCAGAAAATAGATGGCTGTCTGCACGGAAGCCCGCATACGGATGATACTGAACCGGTTGTTCAGCTCGATCAGGAAATAGCCGATAGCCGCGTAAATCAAGAAACTGACAAGATGCTCCGCCCATGCGGGGAGCAGCAACGTGCGGGCAGACTGCCAAAGCACGGAACCGCCTTCTTCGCCCGCTGTCATGGTGAGTTCGGGCAATAGGGCAGAGGTCAGCACCCAACAAAGGGTGCAGATGAAAATCGCAGCAGGGAGTGTCCACCGCCCTGCTGTGACCAGACCTTGTAGTCTCTTGCTTTTCATTATAAGTCGAATCCGATATCGCGACGGAAATACTTCTTGTCGAAGTCGATCATATCTGCCACTTTATAGCTCTGTGCCAGCGCTTCTTCCTTCGTTGCGCCATAAGAGCAGACAGCGATCACACGTCCTCCGTTCGTTACGATTTGTCCGTCCTTCATGGCTGTTCCGGCATGGAAAATGATGCTTTCGGTAGCGGCAGCCTGTTCCAGACCGCTGATAGGGAAGCCTTTTTCGTATGCTTCGGGATAACCGCCGCTGACAAGGATCACACAACCTGCCGAGCGCGGGTCCATGACCAGTGTCTTTTCGTGGAGGTTGCCTGCGGCTGTACCTTCCAGCAACTCCACGAGGTCGCTCTGAATGCGGAGCATCACGCTTTCCGTTTCCGGGTCGCCCATGCGGACGTTATATTCAATCACCATCGGTTCGCCTTTCACCCGAATCAGTCCGAGGAAGATGAAGCCTTTGTAGACGATGTTTTCTTCTTTCAGTCCGTTGATGGTAGGTTCGATGATGCGGGTACGTACTTTTTCCATGTATTCTTCGTCGGCAAAAGGAACCGGAGTCACGCTGCCCATACCGCCTGTGTTGAGTCCTTTGTCGCCTTCACCGATACGCTTGTAGTCTTTCGCTACGGGGAGGACTTTGTAGTGTTCGCCGTCGGTAAGCACGAATACGGAACATTCGATACCGCTCAGGAACTCTTCAATTACGACTGTTGCCGATGCGGAGCCGAACATACCGCCAAGCATTTCCTTGAGTTCTTTCTTTGCCTCGTCCAGTGTGGGGAGGATCAGAACGCCTTTTCCGGCACAGAGTCCGTCGGCTTTCAGCACGTATGGAGCTTCCAGCGTTTCGAGGAAAGCCAGACCTTCTTCGAGGTTTTCGGCTGTGATACTTTTATACCGGGCTGTCGGGATTTGATGACGCATCATGAAGCCTTTGGCAAACTCCTTGCTGCCCTCCAGCTGTGCTCCGTTGGCGGACGGACCGATAACGGCGATATGTTTCAGTTCGGGACGATTCTGGAAGTAATCGTAGATGCCTTCTACCAACGGGCCTTCGGGACCTACTACCACCATTCCGATGTTTTCTTTCAGAGCGAAAGCGCTGATCGCTTCAAAGTCGGTAGCTTTGATGTTGACATTCTCGCCTACGGCGTTTGTTCCGGCGTTTCCCGGAGCGATGTACAGCTTTTCAACTTTCGGACTTTGGGCAATTTTCCATGCCAGTGCATGTTCGCGGCCGCCCGAGCCTAGTAATAATATCTTCATAATGAGTATTAAGTTATGAGTTTTCAGTTATGAGTTTTTCGGTGTGATGCTGTGAGCTGTCAATTATAGGTTGCTATAGGTTCTGCTCAAAGTATCGGGTGATTTTCTCGTGCAGATGTACACGGTCGCGGCCTGATACGTTGTGCTTGTGGCACGGATAGATAAACAGGTCGGGATAGGTGCGGGCATCTACACAGGCTTTCATGAACGACAGCGTGTGCTGCGGTACACAAGTGTCATCGTGGTCGTCATGGATAATGAGTAGATGACCTTTCAGCTGTCCGGCAAGGTTCTTCAGATTACATTCTTTGTAGCCTTCCGGATTGCTTTCCGGGGTGTCCATATAACGTTCGCCGTACATCACTTCGTAATATCCCCAGTCGATGACAGGTCCGCCGGCTACGCCTACCTTGAATATTTCGGGGTAGCGGAGCAGCAGGGCAGTGGTCATGTGGCCTCCGAAGCTCCATCCGTGTACACCGATGCGGTTTCCGTCTATGTAGGGGAGGGATTTCAGAAATTCAATGCCTTTCACCTGGTCTTTGCCTTCTTCGATGCCGAGGCGGCGGAAGGTGGCGTTTTCGAACTCCAGTCCACGGTTGGCACTGCCGCGGTTGTCGAGGGTGAACATGATATAGCCTTTGTTAGCCATATAGATATCCCATCCGCGGGAGCCGTTCAGCCAGCCACCGGTGACGAGTTGTGCGTGCGGACCGCCGTATACGTAGACGATGACCGGATACTTTTTGTTCGGGTCGAAATCTGCGGGTTTGGTGAGGCGGTAGTATAGGTCGGTCGTTCCGTCGTCGGCTTTAATAGTACCGGTTTCGATGGTCGGCATCTCATAGCCTTCGTATGGGTCTTTGGCTGTCAGCAGGTTGACTGTTTTCAGGCTTTTGGTGTCCACGATGTCAATGCGGCGCGGAAGGGTGGGAGTCGAATAACGGTCGATGAGGTAGCTTCCCGATGCGCTGAGCATTCCGTTATGTTCTCCTTCTGTGATAGAACGGAAGCTGAACGGGAGGCTGCGCTTTCCTGTGTTGACATTTACTGCAAAGTTATTGGAGCCTGTGCCATCTACTCCTTGGAAGATGACTTCTTTCCTCTTGGCGTTGAAGCCCAGAATGTCGCCTACCAGCCACTTGCCCTCGGTCAGTTGCTTCGTCGGGATGTATTCGATGTGCTTGCCGCCTGCGGCATCGCTTTTCCATTCGCCTTTGAGGCTGGAGGTGAGGTCGCATAAATATAGATGGTTATATCCGTCACGCTGGCTCTGATAGATGAATTTGCTGCTGTCCCACGGTAAGAATACGATGGGGTGCTGAGGCTCTACATACTTGGGGTGCGTTTCTTCCAGCAGCTTGCCCAGTAACTTGCCTGTCGTTGCATCGTATTGGCAGAGTACGGCGTGGTTCTGGTCGCGGTTCAGTTCGATAAGATAGATGCTCTTTTCGTCCGGTGACCAGCTGATATTGGTGAAGTAACGGTCGGTCGGATCACCTGCATTCAGATAGATGGTCTTGCCGGTGGAGGGGTTGTAGACGCCTACTTTTACTTGGTGGCTGGTCATTCCTGCCATCGGGTAACGGACGTTATTCACTTCTCCTACACGTGCCGTGATGTCTACAAGCGGGTATTGCGTAACCATGCTTTCGTCCATGCGGTAGAAAGCGAGCAGGTTGCCTTTCGGGCTCCAGAAGGTGCCTTTGTTGATGCCGAACTCATTGCGGTGGACGGATTGCCCGCAGACGATGCCTTCGGGTTCGTCGGTGATTGCCTGTTCGTTCACATACAGGTTGTTGTTGACTGTGTAGGCTACGTTTCCGTTGGCGACGCAATAATCTTCGTTGGCTGCTTTATCTTTCAACTTCAGTGTGCTGACAATCCGGTTGTTCTCGAAATCGTATACGATGTACTTACCGGATACTTTCAGTAACATTTGCGGTTTGTCCGCCCACGGGTAGCGGATTGAGTACGGGGTCGGCAGTTTCCCTGCTTTATTGTCTGCCAGTACTTTGTTGATTTGTCCGAGGGTAGTCAGCACTGTCTCTTTCCCTGTTCTGGGTTGAACAGTGTAGATGGTGTCGGTACTTGGTTTGATACACACGTCTCCCCACCATTGCAGACCGTAGAGGTTTTCTGCATAACGGTAGGTCTCGCCGCCCGGAATCAACTCTTCCAGTGTCAGCTTTTTGATTTCCTGTGCCATAACATTGAATCCGATTGGTAGCGCCAGCAATATCAGAATGGCTCTTTTTCCAATTTTACTCATTGCTTTTATTTATCTTTATTGGTTTTAAATCCTTCTATTTTACCCTGTTCAGGAGAGTTGTCTTTCTCTGTCGGATGATACGTTTTTTTCGAGATATTCAATTCGCTTTCTTACTCATCAAATGATAAGATCGCAAAATGCGACCTTATATTGTCTATCAATAAGTTAATGGCATTTTTTTAGTGAGATGCCGTTAACTATCTATGAAATTACTCTTCTTCCTTCTTCGGTATCCTAGGCTCCCGATTTCCTCTGAATTCTCTTGGAGCTCTTGAATCTCTTTCCCCACGGAACTCGCCTCTAGGCTTTCTGTCCCTGTCATCCCGGGTAAAGCTTCCTTCTTCCCGTCTCGGCTTGAAGTCTCCTTCTTTACGAGGTTTGAACTCCCCTTCTCGACGTGGCTTGTACTCGCCTTCTCTGCGTGGTTTGAATTCCTTTCTTTCTCTGGGTCTGGGAGTATCATAGCCTCCTTCAGTCTCTTTCTTCTCTTCTCCTTCTCCCTCCTGACTCTTGAACTCCTTATATTTCCCGTCGAAAATCTCGTATTTGCGGAACTCGCATTCCAATGCGCCATTGAACAACGGCACTTTCTTGCTTGGTTTCAGCCCGATCTGATCGAAGCATTCTTCTCTATAAGAGAGTACCCAAGCCTCGTTTCCTACAAATGCATGCTTCAGACGTTCGCCAATCATCTGGTACAGTCCGAGCAGGTCATTGGTAGAGATACGTTCGCCATAAGGAGGATTCATCACGATGATGGACTTCTCCTGCGGCTGTTCGAATTGCTGGAACGGTTGCAGTTTCAGCGTCACATCTTTGGATACACCCGCCGCTTTTATATTATGCGTCGCTATTTCATTCGCTTTCGGACTGTTATCATATCCGTAAATCTTATGGGTGAATTCGCGCTCCTGACTATCATCATTGTAAATCTCATCGAACATCTCCGAATCGAAATCCACCCATTTCTCGAATGCGAATCCTTTGCGGAATACTCCCGGAGCGATGTTTCTTGCGATCAGTGCAGCTTCTATAGGAATCGTGCCCGAACCGCACATCGGGTCAATCAGGTCACATTCACCGCGCCATCCTGTCATCAGAAGCATACCGGCAGTCAATACTTCGTTCAACGGAGCATCTACCTGTTCCTGGCGGTATCCGCGACGATGAAGCGACTCTCCGGAAGAGTCCAGAGACAACGTACAAGTGGTATGTGCAATATGGATATTGAGTAGTACATCCGGATTATTGATGCGTACCGACGGGCGTTTGCCTGTCTTTTCACGGAAATAGTCCACGATGGCGTCCTTCACTTTGTACGAAACGAACTTTGAATGGCGAAATTCTTCGCTGAAAACAACCGCGTCTATCGCAAACGTCTTGTTCACATCAAGATACTCTTCCCATGGAATGGCCTGTATCTGGTTGTAAACTTCATCAGCATCCTTTGCCGTAAAATTCTTGATCGGCTTCAGAATGCGGATAGCAGTACGGAGGCAGAAATTTGCCTTGTACATCATACGCTTGTCTCCTGTAAATGAAACCATGCGACGTCCTATCTGGATATCGTTGGCTCCTAGTGTTGTAAGTTCTTCAGCAAGTATCTCTTCCAGTCCTTGGAAGGTCTTGGCTATCATCTCGAATTGTTCGCTCATATATAGTTTATTGATTTTATTTCTTTGCTTTTGTCTGTACAATCTTTGCTCCGGCGGGAATGTTTTCCGTTACCCAGATATTTCCTCCTACGGTTGCGTCGCTTCCGATAGTAATTCTTCCAAGGATGGTGGCGTTTGAGTAGACTATGACATTGTCTTCCAGTATCGGGTGGCGGGGGATACCTTTGATCGGTTTTCCGTCGGCATCCAGCGGGAAGCTTTTTGCTCCCAGGGTGACACCCTGATATAATTTGACATTGTTCCCGATGATGCTTGTAGCGCCGATCACGACACCCGTTCCGTGGTCTATGGTAAAGTGACTGCCTATCTTCGCTCCCGGATGGATATCGATCCCCGTCTCGCTATGAGCCATTTCCGTGATCATACGCGGAATCAGGGGAACACCAAGTTCCAGCAGTTCGTGCGCAATACGATAATTGCTGATTGCCTTAATGGCGGGATAGCAGAAAATTACTTCACCGTAGCTTTTGGCAGCGGGGTCACCGTTGTAGGCGGCTTCTACGTCCGTAGCCAGTATTCTTCTCATGGCGGGTAGTTTGCTGATAAAGTTCGCAGCCAGTCGGGCGGCTTTTTCTCTTCTCGACTCCGAGCAGACGTTGCAGTCTCCTTCAGCCGTACTGAAACATAGTCCGGCCAGGATTTGCTCTGTGAGCAAGTCAAATAACTTTTCGATATTTACACCGATGTGATAATTGATTGTCCGGCTGTTGATGGTGGAATTTCCGTAGTATCCGGGGAAGAGAATGGCACGTGAAAGCTCGATAATTTCATACAAAACTTTAGCAGAGGGCAATGGTTCGCCATCTTTATGTTGATGAAACAGCCCTTTGTAAGATTCGCTTTCCGATAGCTCATCGACTGCCTGTGTCAGAATGTGGGTAAAGTTCAATGGACTCATTAGGTCAGTTACTCATGTTTATATGGGGACAAAGGTATTAAAAAAAATAATAAATTTCGTTGAGATTCAATATAATTAATGTATTTTTGTGGCATTCAAAATTCAACACGGACAAGGGGATGAATAAAGCGAAATCTACTATGAAGCTATTTGGGTTGATAGGGTTGTTGATATTGTGGAACTGCAGTTGCGTGGATAGGCACCGCAGTCACGCTTTGTGTGAACAGTCACTTATCGATTCTTTAGAAGTCCGTGCACAGGATTCCCTGTTTTCCAACTTACCTTATTCACGTTCTTTATTGCGTAACGCAATGCGTCAGGCACAGGACTCGATGAGTTATTACCGCTTGATGGGATTGTATGGAAAGACTTTCTTCATCTCGTCCGATTTCGACTCTATCCTCTATTATAACCGCCCTGTAAAAGAGTATGATAAGCGTGCAGCTGCATGCCCGCGATGGAATGATGTGCTTTCGGATGTGTATAACATTGAGGGAAATGTCTGGATGCAACTCAATCAGCCCGATTCGGCGGTTGCCTATTATGAGAAATCCTATGCTTACCGTCTGAAAGGAGATAAGGCGCATCTTCTGTCGGATATCTGTATGAATCTGGCGGATGCCCATCTGCATCGTGGCGAACTGGCACATACCGCTTCCTATTACCGGAGAGCATTGTTTATCTGCGACTCCCTGCATCTGTCGGAACATTCCAAATTTCCGGTCTATTGCGGACTGGGACAGACTTACATGGATCTGCGTGATTTTGATTTGTCCAATCATTATTACGAACTGGCAGGACAGTTTTTTGATGAAATGACAGTCAGCGAAAAGTGGGTGTATCTTAATAATCGGGGAAATCATTACTATTATAAGAAAGATTATCAGGAAGCCCTGGTCTATATGCGGCAAGCAGCGGAGCTGATAGCGGATTACCCGCAAATGGTATTCGAAAGCAATCTTTCGAAAGTTAATCTGGGCGATCTTTATCTGCTGACGAACCGGCTGGATTCTGCCGAAAACAATCTGAATGAAGGTTACCGTTACTTTTCGGAGATAAAGAACAACTCCGCCATGCACTACATTGAAACCCTGATGATTGAGCTTTCTCTGAAAAAAGGAAATATCGCTCGTGCCAGGGAAATGATAGCACGGACTGCTTCTACCGGACATGTGGATGCCAATATGCTTACTATACGCAACCAGTATCTGCAACATTATTATGAAAAGGCAGGTGACTACCGTAATGCATATGAGTATCTGAAACGTGATTATCAACTGAATGACTCCATCCGTAGCGAACGGATTCGTACCCGTGTAGCCGAACTGGATATGCGTTACCGTCAGGACACGATCGTATTGCGCAAGGAAATGCAGATTCAACGACAAGCGGGTGAAGTGCGTGTATTGAAACTGAGCATGTATATCTGGGTGCTTGTCTGCCTGTTGCTGGCAGCCGGAACGGTGGTGATCATCTGGTATATGCGGAAAAAGCGGGAGTTTCTTCGTGAACGTTTCTTCCAACAGATAAATCGCGTCCGTATGGAGAATTTGCGGGGCCGGATTTCTCCCCATTTCACTTTCAATGTGCTGGGGCGTGAAATTAATCAGTTCAATGGATCGGAAGAGGTGAAGAATAATCTGATGGAACTGGTCAAATATCTCCGTCGGAGTCTTGAACTGACAGAAAAACTAAGTGTTTCTTTGCAGGACGAGCTGGATTTTGTACAGTCATATATCCGCCTGGAAAGTGGACGTGTCGGCGAAGACTTCACAGTTTCGGTCGTAGTGGAGGAGGGGTTGGATGCAAAAAGTATAATGATTCCTTCTATGATTGTACAGATTCCGGTAGAGAATGCGATTAAGCATGGGCTGGCCGGAAAAGATGATGAGAAGGAATTGACTATCCGTATTTCCCGTGAAGGAAAAGGAGTCCGTATCGTGATTTGTGATAATGGGCGGGGGTATCTTCCGCAAGTGGCTTCTTCGACCAGAGGAACGGGAACGGGGCTGAAAGTGCTCTATCAAACGATACAGCTACTCAATACAAAGAATAAAAATGAGAAGATACGTTTCAATATAGATAACCGAAACGATGGGCAGACCGGTACGCAAGTGTCGGTGTTTATACCGTTTCATTTTTCTTATGATTTATGATGAATGCAGAAGATAAATATAAAGTCGTTATTGTAGATGATGAGCGTACGGCAATCGATGCTTTGCGCAGGGAGCTGGGCGCTTATCAGGAATTTGAAATAAAAGGAACTGCAAACAATGGCGCAAAAGGCAAAAAGATGATAATGGAACTCCGTCCGGATCTGTTGTTTCTGGATGTGGAACTTCCGGATGTGCTGGGGCTTAACTTGTTGAGTGAGATGCGCGATGAGGTGCTGTGGGATATGAAAGTTGTCTTTTATACTTCGTATGATAAATATTTGCTTCAGGCTCTGCGTGAGTCCGCCTTCGATTTCTTACTGAAACCTTTTGAGACGGAAGATCTGAAAGTTGTTATAGAGCGCTACCGGAAGGCTGTAGCTTCGATACCGGCAACTCCTTCTTCCTCTTTTTCTTCTTCTGTCAGCGCTTTGATGCCGCAACAGGGAATGTTTATGATCAGCACGGTGACGGGATTCAAGCTTTTGCGACTGGAAGAAATCGGCTATTTCGAATATCTGAAAGACAAGCGGCAGTGGCAGGTAGTCCTGTTCAATCAGACCCGATTGAATCTGAAGCGAAATACAAAAGCCGAAGATATTATTGGTTATTCACAAGCTTTTATTCAGATCAGTCAGTCGGCTATTGTTAATGTTAATTATCTGGCGATGATTGATGGGAAGTGTTGTCAGCTCTATCCGCCTTTTCATGATAAGAGTGATCTGGTGATTTCCCGAAGTTTTCTGAAAGGGTTGCAGGACCGGTTTTTTGTGTTGTGACAATTACTCCTTAAGATAGATGCGAAAACGCCGTTTCTTCATCAGGAACGGCGTTTTCTATTTGTTAGAATATTAGAATGAGAGAGTATGTTGTTAAAAAAATGCTGTTACAAATTAGTATTGTCCATGGTCACTGTCATTTCTGGAACTAACACGTAAGCGCGTTTCTTATTGTTCCATTTATAGTAATTGGTTGTTACAGTTTTTCCTTCGTATGTATAATTGATGCGGAGATCTTTTTCCCATTCCTCTTTGGTACTGTTCCATTTCAGGGTCTCGCTTTCAATCATGCGCTTGTTGTCATCGTACTTGTAGTTATACTTCATATAGTTGGCAAGTGTACTTCCGTTCATTTTGTAAACGGTCTGACCTACCATTACTCCATTTTCTTCTACTGGATTATAAACCAACTGACCATCATAACTGCGTGCAGAAGCAACAAAAGAGGTCATGAGAAGAACTACGGATAGAACAAACATTTTTAAAGATACTTTTGTTTTCATGGCTATTTGATTTTAGTATTATTCTTTCATTTGTCTAGTAATACTCTTGTATTACGCTGCAAAGTTATATATTTATTCGGTATTTATGCAAATATAAAGCTGAAATAATATCAAAATGTCAGATGATAGCTAAGGTGATACCTTGCTTTTTGCCAAGATTGGTGACAAAAAAATATCCGGCAGTCAACCTGCCGGATATAGAATGAAGCACTTCGTTGGGGAAGTGATCTTTTTCCTTGCTTTCTGGATAGTGGGTTAAATAATGTTATAACTCATTCTCTCCATTATTTAGCTGATTTATCCTGTTTTGTTATGGTAGGATAAACCTTGTTTTAGTGTGCTTCGAGCCAGTTCTTGCCCCAGCCGCAATCTGCTTTCAAGGGAACGTGCATACGGTAAGCGTGTTCCATTTCCTCAATAACGATCTCTTCTACACGTTCTTTTTCGTTGACGGGCACGCTGAAGTTCAATTCATCGTGTACTTGCAATATCATTTTAGCTTGTATGCCTTCTGTCTGGAATCGCTGATAAATGCGTGCCATTGCTACCTTTATGATATCTGCGGCGCTTCCCTGAATCGGTGCGTTGATGGCGTTTCGCTCGGCATAGCCGCGTACAACGGCGTTTCGTGAGTTAATGTCCGGCAAGAAGCGTTTTCGGTGGAAAATCGTTTCTACATATCCTTTCTCCTGAGCTACCTGGATGCTCTTATCCATATAGGCTTTCACGCTTGGATAAGTTTCGAAATAGCCGTCGATCAGTTCTTTGGCTTCCTTCCGGTCTACGTTCATTCGCTCTGCAAGGCCAAATACGGAGATGCCGTAGATGATACCGAAGTTGGCGGTTTTCGCTTTGCGTCGCATATCGGAGTCTACGTCTTTCAGGTCGATCTTATATATTTTGGCAGCTGTAGCTGCGTGGATATCATGATTGCTGAGGAAGGCGTCGATCATATTCTTGTCTTCGCTGAGATGTGCCATGATACGAAGTTCTATCTGCGAATAGTCGGCAGAGAAGAACAGGCAGCCTTCGTCAGGGATAAATGCCTTGCGGATTTCCTTGCCGTTCTCGTCGCGGATAGGAATATTCTGCAGATTCGGGTTACTGGAGCTGAGGCGTCCGGTAGAGGTGACGGTCTGGTTGAAAGACGTGTGTACTCGTCCCGTGCGCGGGTTGATCAGTTGGGGAAGTGCATCGATATAAGTTCCCAGCAGTTTCTTCAGTCCGCGGTGTTCCAGAATCTTTTCTACTACGGGATGTTTATGCCGGAGGCTTTCGAGCACTTCTTCCGAGGTGACGTACTGACCGGTTTTGGTCTTCTTCGCTTTTTCGATGATTCTTAGTTTGTCAAACAGTACCTCGCCTACTTGTTTGGGCGAAGCGATATTGAAGGTTTCGCCTGCCAGTTCATAAATTTCCTGCTCGATGCGTTGCATCTGAGCGGTGAAATGAACAGACGATTGTTTGAGCGCTTCCGTATCCAGCAATACCCCATTCCGTTCTATATTGACCAATACGGGTACAAGCGGCATTTCGATATCATAAAACAAACGTTCGGCATCGTTCTCTTTCAGTTCTTTCTCCAGGACGTTTTTGAGCTTCAGTGTTACGTCTGCATCTTCGCAGGCATAGCGGTAGATATCCTTCGGGTCGAGATCGCGCATGTTTTTCTGGTTCTTCCCTTTCGGACCTATCAGTTCGTCGATGTGGATGGTCTGATAGTGAAGATAGATTTCTGCCAGATAGTCCATTCCATGACGAAGTTCCGGTTGAAGAACGTAATGGGCGATCATCGTATCAAAGAGCGCACCTTTCACTTGCACTCCGCAATTTTCAAGAACGATCATGTCGTACTTGATATTTTGTCCGACTTTCAATGAGTTCTCATTTTCGAAGACCGGACGGAACTCGTTGACGATTTTTAATGCTTCCTCACGATTGTCGGGGACCGGCACATAAAAAGCCTGATTTTCGGTGATAGAGAAACTCATTCCGACCAGTTCGGCGTCCATTGGTTCCGTTCCTGTAGTCTCCGTGTCTAACGAGAGAATTTTCGATGTAAGTAACTTTTGAATGATTTCAGCTCTTTTCTTCTCTGTATCAATGAGTTGGTAGTCGCAATTAAGCGTTTCTAACGTCTCTAGATTCGATTTTTTGGCTTCGCCTGCCTCATTGCCCGTAAAATTCGCAAATAAATCGCCTTGTATGGCTCCTCCTTCTTCGGGAAAAAGTGGAAGAGGAGAGGGAGCACTTTTGGTCGTTGCCGTTTTGCTTCCGGTTGCTGTTGTTACTCCGCCGGCAGAATTTTCTTTTTTCAGTACCCGGTCGATCAGTGTCCGGAATTCCAGTTCTTCAAAAATTCGTCGGAGTGAATCTTCGTCTGCCTGTTCGCGGACGAGCTTATCCATTTCGAGTTGGATAGGAACATCGATTTTGATAGTAGCAAGGAATTTGGAGAAAGTAATCAGTTCCTTGTTGGTTTCTACTTTTGTTTTCAAGGCTCCTTTCAGTTGGTCGGTATGTTCCAGCAGATTTTCGATACTTCCGAATTCGGCGATTAGTTTCTGGGCAGTCTTTTCACCGACACCGGGACAGCCGGGGATATTGTCGGAGGCATCGCCCATCAGTCCGAGCATGTCGATTACTTGTGCGGGCGACTGGATATCGAACTTCGCTTTCACTTCTTCGATGCCCATCACTTCAAAACCTCCCGTATGTTTGGGGCGATACATGAATACGTTGTTCGTCACCAGCTGGCCGTAGTCTTTGTCGGGAGTCATCATATAGGTGGTGATGCCCTGACGTCCGGCTTCTGTGGCTAGAGTTCCGATCACGTCGTCGGCTTCGTATCCTGTCACTTCCAGAATTGGGATGCGGTAAGCGTGGATGATATCCTTTATAATAGGTACGGAGAGGCGGATGGCTTCCGGAGTTTCTTCACGCTGGGCTTTGTATTGCTCGAAAGCTTCGTGGCGGAAGGTCGGTCCGGAGGGGTCGAAGGCTACTCCTATATGTGACGGATTCTCCTTTTTCAGCACCTCTTCGAGGGTATTGACAAATCCGAGGATAGCTGAAGTATTGAACCCTTTGGAGTTGATTCTGGGATTCTTGATAAAGGCGTAATAAGCCCGATATATCAGTGCATAAGCGTCTAAAAGAAATAATTTATTGTCTGACTCCATAGATTTAATTAATTTTTCATGGTAAAAGTACAAAAAAATACCGTATTAAGCGTTTTATTATTACTTTTGTGCTCAAATAGTGTTGTGAATGGATAGTATCTCTCTTATCAAAACCCCGATAGAAGCGGAACTGGAGGATTTTAAAGCTCTTTTTGACACCCCTCTTTCCGATTCGAATGCATTGCTCGACAGCGTAATAACTCATATACGCAAGAGGAATGGCAAGATGATGCGTCCTATTCTTGTCTTATTGGTAGCACGCCTTTATGGGGCTGTGACTCCTGCCACCCTTCATGCGGCAGTTTCTTTGGAATTGCTTCATACAGCCAGTTTGGTGCACGACGATGTAGTCGATGAAAGTACCGAGCGTCGCGGTCAGCTTTCGGTAAATGCTATATTTAATAATAAGGTATCTGTACTGGCGGGTGATTATCTGCTGGCTACAAGCCTTGTGCACGCGGAGCAGACTAATAATTATGAGATTATCCGTCTGGTATCTTCGCTGGGGCAGAAACTAGCTGAAGGAGAGTTGCTTCAACTTTCGAATGTAAGTAATCATAGCTTTTCGGAGGAAGTTTATTTTGACGTAATACGTAAGAAAACAGCGGCTCTTTTTGCCGCTTGTGCCGAGGCGGCTGCCTTGTCAGTGCAGGTGGGTGAGGAGGAAGTCGCTTTTGCCCGTCTGTTGGGCGAATATATTGGTATCTGTTTTCAGATTAAGGATGATATTTTCGATTACTTTGATAGCAAGAAGATCGGCAAACCGACTGGTAATGATATGCTGGAAGGTAAGCTGACGCTGCCTGCCCTGTATGCATTGAATACAACGAAAGATGCGTGGGCGGAACAGATAGCGTTCAAGGTGAAGGAAGGTACGGCAACTCCTGATGAAATCGTACGTCTGATTGAGTTTACCAAAGATAATGGAGGTATTGAATATGCCTGTCGTACAATAGAACAATATAAAAAGAAGGCCTTTGATTTGCTGGCTGCCTTGCCGGATTCAAATATTTGCCTTGCCCTGCGGACTTATCTGGATTACGTGGTCGCCCGTGAGAAATAACTACTCCCCACTGTTCCTGAGCAGAGAGTAACACAGGATTAATTCCTCCCAATCTTCAATTTTATTCGATTTCATCGCTCCTCCGATGAGGAAACTTTTGTCTATTTCTTCCGGTGTGCGGAGGATTTCGGAACATAACGTGCTCGCCTGTTCGATGTATTCCCATGCTTGTTCTTTGGTGATGTAGCCGCAGTCTTTGGCAGCCCGGGCCAGCCCGACAACTTGTGCCATATCCCATCCGATCACTCCTCTCTCTAAGTCGTTAATCCATACAATCGGCTCTCCTCTTTCTTCTATATACTCTTTGAATTTGTATAGATTTCTGCCCTGTTGAATGAATCGGTCTACTCCGTAGAAGCGTTCGCGGATGGTGTTTTCAAACTGGTTTAGGTTTTCGGTAGAGAGTAAATAGGGGACCATAATAGAATAGGAGGCTCTGTCGCCTTCGTTGATGAGGAATAGGAATAGCTGGCAGGAAGAAATTGCATCTGTGCAATGGAACTTATCTGATAATAGTTTACTTAGTTTTTCCGGGTGTACTCCGGTTTCTATACAGTTAAGATAGAAGCCATCCAGTGCAGCCTCCATATAACCGATGCGCAGACCTTGTTTCTTTCTGGTGCCGAGTATCAGATTTAAGGGGTTATGGTTAAAACGTAAGTTCTTTGTGTGTGACTTCATTTTATACTTTTTCGCTTATGGTTAACTAAAAAAAGCGTGAGAACTGCTGCTATATGTCTTTTCCTGGGGCTTCGGCAAGCCGTTATGATGACATAAAAGCAACAGTCTCACGCTCCGTTCGATATATAACAAAAGTATATACATGAAGGTGCGTGAGACCCGTTTGCTTATTACCACTCATAACTTTGAATTTTGCCGAATTCCAGGAATCAGGTAATAAAAGAAACGTTCTCTAATACAGATGATTAACTATGTTAGCATAGCTACATCTATGACAAAGATAATGAAAATAATGGTTTTGTCCATAAGTATCTTTAGTTTTTATTATATAAAAAATACCGCGCTTCCTTCCATAGGAACGGAAGGTGAAGCGCGGTACGGCATACTTGATTGCTAATGTAATTCCTTAGAAGAATTTGATCTCTTCGCCCTTGATATCGGAGAGAAGCAAATTGGCCAAACGACTGGTACCCAGACGGAACAACCGGTTGTTCAGCCATTCTTCGCCTAATATTTCCTTCACAATAGTGTAATAAATGATTGCATCATGGACGGTGTTGATGCCTCCTGCCGGTTTGAAGCCGATCTTGTTGTTTGTTTTTTGATAGTACTCCTTGATAGCTTCGCACATCACATAAGCGGCTTCCGGGGTAGCGGCAGGCTGTTGCTTTCCGGTCGATGTCTTGATGAAATCTGCACCCGAATACATGGATAGGATAGAGGCTTTCTTGATGTTGGAGGCGGTTTTCAAAGCACCTGTCTCGAGGATTACCTTGAGGTGGCGTTCCTTGCAGACTTCTTTTAATTCCTGAATTTCTTCGCACATTGTTTCGTAGTCACCGCTCAGGAATTTACCGATAGAGATAACAATATCTATTTCGTCCGCACCGTCAGCGATAGCCAGTGCCGTTTCCGCTACTTTCACTTCGATGAAAGTCTGAGAAGAAGGGAATCCGCCCGAAACACAAGCGATATTGATGCCATCTACTTGCAGTGTATTCTTTACAATATCCGCGAAATTGGGGTATACGCAGATGGCAGCGACGTTCTTCATATCGGGGAACTCATTGTCGAACTCATTCACTTTTTCGGTGAAATGCATCACGCTTTCATCGCTGTCTGTGCTGTTCAGCGTGGTCAGGTCGATGCAGTTGAACAGGAGTTTCTTGACTTCTTCCGTATTGTTTTCCGGCACTTTCTTTTCAATCAGGTCAGCCACCCGAGCCTGTATGTCTGCATCGCTCAGATTGGTGTTATACTTTGCCAATGCGGCATCATACTTGTTGGATTGTGAGCTATTCTCTTCCATGATCGTTCAGTTTTGGGTTATTGATATGTCTTTTATTATCTCGTTTCGTTTTCTTTTCCAGGCTTTCCCTGAAGGCTTTGGTGATGTCTACGCCTGTCTGGTTGGCGATACACAGGAGCACCCATAAGATGTCTGCTATTTCTTCGTCAAGGTTGTCTTTCTCGCCTTCTTTGAAAGACTGGTCGCCGTATTTGCGGGCCATGACACGGGCCAATTCTCCGACTTCTTCAGTCAGTACGGCCATATTTGTCAATTCGCTGAAGTAGCGGACACCGTATGTCTTTATCCATTTGTCTACTTCTTTTTGAGCTTCTTCCAGGGTCATAATTGCTGTTGGTTTATGATGATTAGTTTGATGTTTAGAGCCTGTTTATCACTCTTCGAAGAGCTTTACCGGCTTTTTCATCAAGGTTTTACTCTTTATTTTTGGTGTCCATACATATAGTAACAGGACCGTCATTTAAAAGTTCAACTTTCATGTCCGCTCCGAAAGTTCCTGTGCCGATTTCTTTTCCCAGCGCCCTGCTCAGGTCCTTGCAGAACCGTTCGTAGAGTGGGACAGATATCTCCGGCTTGGCGGCTTTGATGTATGACGGACGGTTGCCCTTCTTGGTAGAAGCATGCAACGTGAACTGGCTGATGACCAGAATTTCACCTCCATCTTCCAGGATCGACTTGTTCATTACTCCGTTTTCATCGTCAAAAATACGCAGATTTACTATCTTTTTGCAGAGCCAGTCTATATCTTCCTGTCCGTCGGATTCTTCAATGCCGACTAATATCAGCATCCCTTTTCCAATGGAAGACTTGCACTGTCCTTCGATGGTTACTGATGCGTGGCTTACTCGTTGTACAACTATTCTCATTGATATTTTCTCTATTCTATTGAATGTTACGAAAGGCAAATTTACGAAATTAAGAAGAAAAAACGATGGATTGGAAGGAAATATTATAGGAGATAAGTATTAGGTATTAAGTATTAACTGTAGCTGTCATTCGGAAGCGTGTCTGTCTGTTGTGCAGAAGCATATCTATTAGGACGACAGATGTATTTGCCTCATAACTTGATTGAGTTTGCCTTAGAACCGTATAGACATGAACATAAACTCTATAACATTACCGGTAGTACTCTATGTGGTTAGAAATCAATGGTATATAGTTTCCTATGATTTCTTTTAATGGAAACTGTCGTTTCCCGGCGAGGGAACGGCCGTTCCTTTTAATGGAAACGACCGTTCCTTTTAAAGGGAACTGGCGTTTCCTCCGAGGAAACTAACGCTTGCCCTATATGATACTGATACTTGATTTATATGGACTAACAATTTAGCGTATAGCCACATAGAAGTGAGCCTATTCGTTGCTTAACCCTTTTTTTACAGTCTGAGCCTTCACTTCTCCTATGACCTTTGCGATTTCTTCAAGGGATGCCTCTTTGATTCGTTTTACGCTTTTAAACTCCTTCAATAGGGCTGTTTTTGTCTTTTCTCCAATCCCTTTAATGCTATCCAGAGCCGATGCGACCTGTCGCTTGCTGCGCTTGTCGCGGTGGAAAGTAATCGCAAAACGGTGTACTTCATCCTGAATCTGCGTCAGCAGACGGAATAAAGAACTTTGTTGTTTGATCCCAATCGTCTGTGCGGGAAACCCGAAAAGTAGCTCTGACGTGCGATGCTTATTATCCTTAGCCAAACCGGCAATCGGAATATTCAGATGCAGTTCATCCTCGATTACTTCTCTGACGACTTCCATTTGTCCTTTACCACCATCGGTAATAATCAGGTCGGGAAGGGGAGAATTTTCTTCAATGGCGCGCTGATAACGTCGTCTGACCACCTCTTTCATGGAAGCGTAATCATCCGGTCCCACGACCGTCTTAATATTGTATTTACGGTAATCTTTCTTCGATGGTTTCGCCTTTTTGAATACTACGCAGGCAGCTACGGCATCCGATCCTTGTATATTCGAGTTATCGAAACATTCAATCTGCAAAGGTGGCTTGTCTAAATGCAGTTCGTTTTGTATTTCTTTCAGCAGACGCATACTGCGCTGCTCCGGGTTCAGTTTCTCGGCTTGTTTCAATCGGTCGGCCTTATATTGCTTCACATTTAGGATAGAAAGATCGAGCAGTTTTTTCTTATCTCCCCTTTGAGGAACGGTGAAAACGACATTATTCAACTCCAGATCAAGTTCGAAAGGAACAATAATCTCCCGTGAATGGCTCTTGTAGCGCTCCCGCATTTCAATAATGCCTAGCGTCAGTAACTCTTCTTTCGATTCATTTAGCTTCTTCTTGTACTCAAAGGTGAATGCCTGATTGATGGCGCCATTGGTGATGTGGAGATAGTTGACGAAAGCCGAATTTGAATCGTCTTCTTCGATGGAAAAGACGTCGATATTGTGCAGGACAGAACTTACTACCTCCGATTTAGACCGGTAATTCTCTATCAGCAGATACTTCTCCTTAATCTTCTGAGCCTCTTCAAACTTCATTTCATTGGCCAGTTCCTGCATCTTTTCTACCAGCATACGGCTAATATCCTGCGTATTTCCTTTCAAAATCTCTTTGATTTCATCGATGTTCTTCAGATAATCCTCGTGCGATTGCAGTCCAACGCATGGTCCGGCGCACTTCTTGATGTGATACTCCAGGCAAACCTTGAACTTTCCCGCCCGTATGTTCTCCGGAGAAAGGTTCAGATTGCAGGTACGCAGCGGATATAGATGCTTGATCAGATCGAGCACCGCATACATCGAAGGAAGGTGGCTGTAGGGGCCATAATAAGAAGAACCGTTTTTGATAATCTTTCGAGTCCTGAAAATGCGTGGAAAGTATTCATTCTGCACGCAGATGGAAGGGTAGGTCTTGTCGTCCTTCAGTAATACATTGTAGCGGGGCTTATATTTCTTGATCAGATTGTTTTCCAGCAATAATGCATCTTCTTCGGTGTTAACAACGATGTAACGGATATCGGCAATCTTGCTGACCAATACTCGTGTCTTGCCGGGTTCATGCTCTTTGCTGAAGTAAGAATATACCCTTTTTTTTAGGTTTTTAGCCTTTCCAACGTATATAATAGTCCCTTCTGTGTTCAGATACTGATAGACTCCCGGCTTTTCGGGCAGGTTGGCTACAATACCTCTCAGATATTCATTCGTTTTGGCTTCCGGTTCTGTATTCATAATCGTTATAGATGAAATAGCGGGAAATAAAAAAGGGCGTAGAGAATCTACGCCCTGCAAATATAAGCAATTTGTTTATAAAGTCAATACGGATTCTACTTCTACGTCATCTCCGAATACGGATTTGCCATTCAGGTCTTTCAATTCGATAATGAAGTTTACATATACCTTTTTAGGCTTCAGTTTCTTCACCAGTTCGCAGGCTGCTTTCATAGTTCCTCCCGTTGCCAGCAGGTCGTCGTGTAGTAAAACTACGTCGTTTTCATCGAGTGCGTCCTTATGAATCTGCACAGTGTCCGTGCCATATTCTTTGTCGTAGCTTTCTTCGATCACCTCTGCGGGAAGTTTGCCCGGCTTGCGGATAGGAATAAAACCTGCGTTCAGTCGGGTAGCCAGGATAGGCCCCATGATGAATCCTCTGGATTCTATACCTACTACTTTGGTGATACCTTTATCCTTGTACATTTCGAACATGATGTTCGATAATTCTTGCAAGCACCAAGGGTCTTTAAACAGGGTGGTGACATCGTAGAAAAGGATTCCGGGGATCGGAAAATCGGGAATTTCCCGGATGCTTTTAATTAGCGTTTCTTTGCTCATAATCATTGGTTTATCTCGTTTCTTTAAATGATTTGTTTCACGTGAAACGTTGCCGCTTATCGGCCGGAAAGTACCAGCAATACGTTGATGTCGCTTGGTGATACTCCCGGAATCCGGCTCGCTTGAGCAATCGTTTCCGGATCAATCTTCACTAGCTTCTGACGAGCTTCCGTAGATAGCGACTGGATGGAAGCATAATCAAATTTGCCTTTGATCTTGATGCTTTCCAGGCGTGCCAGCTTTTCTGCTATCATTCGCTCTCTGTCAATATAGCCTTGATACTTGATCAGTATTTCTGCCGCTTCCAGAATCTCTTCTTTACGGTCGGAGTCTGCAGTGGTTGCTTTTTCTAATTCTCTTTGGAAGGCGGGGACATGTTCCGCGATATTCTCAATCGTGATTTGCGGACGATTGAGAATTTCGATCAGCTTACAGCCTTGACGAAGGGGAGTTGTTCCCAACTTTTCGAGGGCATCATTAATTAATGCCGGTTTCATCGAATAGTTCTTTGCGAAATTTACTATCTGCTCTAATGCCTCCTTCTTGGTCTTCATTAATTGGTAGCGATCCTCCCTTGCCAGTCCGAGGTGATATGCTCTTTCGGTCAGTCTCATGTCGGCGTCGTCCATGCGGAGAAGAATACGGTATTCGGCACGTGAAGTAAACATACGGTATGGTTCGTCTACTCCTTTGGTCACCAGGTCGTCTATCAATACACCGATATATGCTTCGTCGCGAGCCAGTGTGAAGGCTTCACCACCGTGACAGTTGATGTGTGCGTTGATTCCGGCGATCAGTCCTTGTCCTCCCGCTTCTTCGTAACCGGTTGTTCCGTTCACTTGCCCGGCAAAGAACAGGTTTTTGATAATCTTCGATTCCAGCGAATGTTTTAATTGGGTGGGGTCGAAGTAATCGTACTCAATCGCATATCCGGGACGATAGATGACGATATCCTTGAATGCCGGTACTTTTTTCAGCGCGGCGATCTGAATATCCATCGGAAGAGAAGAAGAAAATCCGTTCAGGTATAATTCCTGTGTTGTTTCACCTTCGGGTTCGAGGAACAGTTGGTGCTGCTCTTTGTCGGGGAAGGTGACAATCTTGGTTTCGATGCTGGGGCAATAGCGCGGACCGATACTTTGAATCTGTCCGTTGAACAGGGGAGAATCCGGCAGCCCTTCGCGCAGAATCCGGTGCACTTCTTCGTTGGTATAGCAGGTCCAGCATTGCAGTTGCTTCAAATGGCGCGTACTGGTATTCATGAATGAGAACTTGTGGAAGTCGCATTCTCCGTCTTGTGTATCCATCAAATCGAAGTGGATGCTGCGTGCGTCGATTCGTACCGGTGTGCCGGTCTTCATCCTTCCGTAGGCAATGCCATGTCGGGCGATGGATTCTGTCAGCTGGTAAGATGCGGGTTCTGCCATTCTTCCGCCGGGCAATTGGTGGCGGCCTACGTGCATGAGTCCGTTCAAGAATGTTCCTGCGGTCAGTACGATACATTTCGCTTTGAATGTGACACCCCAAAGAGTGACGAGTCCGACTACTTCACTGTTTTCAACGAGCAATTCACAGACGGTATCCTGCCAGATATGAAGGTTGGGAGTATTTTCCAGTTTCTCACGCCATGACCAGATAAACTTGGCACGGTCGCATTGAGCGCGGGGACTCCACATGGCGGGACCTTTCGAGCGGTTCAGGATTCGGAACTGGATAGCAGTTTCATCCGTCACCAATCCCATCTGTCCGCCCAGTGCGTCTATTTCGCGTACTATTTGTCCTTTGGCGATTCCTCCTACTGCCGGATTGCAACTCATCTGTCCGATCTTGTTCATGTCCATTGTGATCAGACAAGTTTTGGAACCTAAATTCGCAGCGGCGGCTGCCGCTTCACAACCAGCATGTCCGGCACCAATTACAATTACATCGTACTTAAAATCCATTCTACCTTATTTATTATCAAACGCTGCAAAGTTACGGAAAAGTTGCGAGAGTTGTATCTTCTGCCGGTTTTTGCTTCCGAAATTTCGAGGAGGAGGCGGGGCGGGCGCAAAAAAACGCCGTAATTTTGGATTGGAAATATGCAAGATGTAACGTTTCTGGCTTCTTCTCTTTTGTGTCAAGGCTTCGATTCCTTTCAAAAAGAGATGTAAATGCTCTTTTTTGACATTCTAGGCTTACTTTTTGTCACTTGAAAAAGTGCGCGGCCGTATGATGAAATAGAAGACGAACGGAGCGTTTGGACAGAATTTGTATCAAATCAACATTCGGATGTATGTTTTATACCCAACCTCCACTCTTTCTCTTGACATAAATCAAAAAAATAAGGTAAAACATGTTTTTTAGCATAAGAATTCTTGTTGTTTTCCAAAACACCTCTACCTTTGCAGTGTAGTTGTGAAACTACTAAGATTTTTAGGTATTAGAAAAAGGTAATAACAAAAGAGTAGTATTAGTTTATAAAATTAAGGTATTAGATTTTAAGATTAGTTTTTAGGAAAAAGATTGTTTTGATTAGGTATTAGAAAAAAAGTAGTTTTCAGGTAACAGGTAAATTGAGATGCAGAAAAAAGAATCCCATTTATGGGGGATTCTTTAGGTGGGGCGGAGTTATTCGCTCTTTTTTTATTTTATGCCCCTTTATTCTATTTTTTTATATGAGGGGTGAACTTACATACTGAAAAAACAGATATATTTGTAAGTCATATCTATTATAACCAGTTTTTGCAGTAATTTGAAGAGAGTCTTTTATTGTTTGATTAATCTTGTTGCCGTATGAGCGATAAAGATGATTTGATAGTAGCAGGTGTCAACCAGAAAGATAAGGGAATCTGGAGGGACTTTTATAATCGCTATTATGCGGCCTTGTGCTCATATGTCGAGAAAATCCTGTTCCTCACCGATGCCGTAGAAGATCTGGTTCAGGAGGTGTTTATATCCGTGTGGGAAGGTAAGCGTACTTTTTCCGACTCCCGTGAGCTGACTAATTATCTTTATCGTGCCTGCTATAATAATGCACTGTTGTATATCCGCAACCATCAGATTCATGATTCTATATTGAATGGCTTGCCTCAGGAAGAAGATTTTGAAGACGAGGAAATGCTGTATGCTTTGACTGTGAAAGAAGAAGCTATCCGACAACTTTATTTCTATATCGAGGAGCTTCCTGCCGAACAACGCCGTATCATCCTGCTGAGAATTGAAGGACATTCGTGGGACGAAATCGCATCCCGGCTGGGAGTTAGCATCAATACGGTTAAAACTCAGAAAAGCCGTAGCTATAAATTCTTACGCGAGAAGCTGGCAAATTCCAGTTATTCTGTACTTCTTACTCTTATCTTTTATTAAAAACCGGGCTGTGCATCCTTGCTTTTGTCGGGGTGAAGTGACTGTGATGTGGCTTATTTAAGTGGATGAGCCGGTATGTTTAACAGGTAAACAAAGCTTGGTTAGCATTTTTAGTAAGCTATATGTGTTCGTTCCATGTCTGTAAACCATTCGGATTACGTACGTGAGTCCATGGGATCATGTCCGCAGAGCGATGGGACCATGTATGTGAAATGAAGTCTTGTCGGTGTCTTATTACATTGGTCCGGCATTGGGAATAGATTAATAAAGCAGGCATTTTTGGTTAAATCAAGGACCTTTTTATGAAGTACAGCGCGTCATTCTTTTAGTAGAAAGTGACGATAAAATTTGAAATATTTTTGTTATCACTCTGTCGTCACTGCTTCTCGTCACTTTTATCGCATTGTATATCAATGAGCTAAGTCCGAAAGTGACGGATGATGATGAAATATGAGTTTCAAACTCCTTGATAAAAGCTAAAAAATACATCATTTTAATAGCGGTAACGGAAAAAAACAAATATTTTTTAAGATGCCTAATTGTCATTTATTGATGGCTGAATTTTGATTCCGAAAAGGGAATGATTTGTTGAATACGTTATTTTTGTTGCTGAATAATGACATAATGATAGTTTTTCGTTCTTTTCTGTTTTCGTACGGAGAGTATCTCATAAAAAATAATCATCTTTTTGTCACCCATTTATGGACGTTATGTATAATTATAGTAAAGCAAAGATAAAATCCTCATTAGAAATAGATAAAATTATGAAAAAGTTAGAAAACACATATCAAGATGCCTCTTTGATAAAAAAGGCTCTTTTGGGAGATGCAAGCGACAAAGAGCAGCAGGTGTTGGAACAACGTTTATCTATGCATCCGGAACTGAAAGCCGTGTATGAGAAATTGCAGGATAGTGAGGAATTAAAAGATGCTTTTAATAAGTATAAAGAATATTCATCGGAAAAGGCTTACGAGCATTTCCTTCAACAAATTCAACAAAAAGAGAATTCGTCCGGTGGAAAGATCCACCGTATCCGGACATGGTGGTATGCTGCCGCAGCGATGGTAGTACTGGGAGTAGGAATTTCTTTTTATGCAGTGAATCATTATCAGGCAGTGGAGGAGTCCCAGGCACGTATCGCGCAAATCAAGCCGGGTAGCAAACAGGCAGTGCTGACTTTGCCCGATGGAAGCACTATTGATGTACAAAAGAAAGATATAAATGTAATAGTAGACGGTGTCCAGGTGAAATACAATAAAGGGGTGCTGTCATATCGACCGACCGTCACAACACAACAACACGAAGAAGAAAACGTCGATGAAAGTCCGGTGAAGTCAAATGAACTGGTTATACCACGGGGAGGGGAGAATACTGTCCTTCTTGCTGATGGAACCACTGTTCATTTGAATGCCGGTTCTAAATTGCTTTATCCGGTCCGTTTTGTCGGAAAGCGCCGAATTGTGACACTGGAAGGTGAAGCCTATTTTGATGTGAGAAAGGATGAGGAACATCCGTTTGTGGTCCGAACTCGTTTCGGAGAAGTAACGGTACTTGGTACGGCATTTAATATCAATGCTTATAATGATGCGGATGCATGCTATACCACTCTTGTATATGGGAAAGTAAATTTCTCGACACCCGATCAGAATACTATTACGCTGGCGCCGGGTGAACAGGCAGTCGCCTCTTCCCGTGGCATTGAAAAGCGGGCGGTGGATGTCAATGAATATATCGGCTGGGCACAAGGTGTATATGTTTTCAACAACAAACGGCTGGGCGATATCATGAAAACCTTCGAGCGCTGGTATGATGTTCATGTCTATTATGAGAAGGAGTCTCTGCGCGACCTGACTTATAGTGGTGACTTGCAGCGATATGGCACGATCAATACTTTCCTGAATGCATTAGAACTAACCGGCGATATCTACTATAGAATAAACGGAAGAAATATATTGATATATGAGAATGAGTAATATTGAGTTTTGATTTAAAAATTATGAAAAAAAGAAGAGTCTTTATGCTATGTCTTTTTGCATTGAGTATGGTTCTCAGTGCATGGGCACTTCCACCTGATGAGAAGAAAGTGACACTTGATTTGAAGGATGTGCCGATGGAAACATTTTTAAACACGGTAAAACAGAAAGCTGGAATCAACATGCTTTATAACTCTCAGATGTTTAAAGGAGTTGAACCGGTGACTGTAAAAGCTACCAACGAGCCTTGGAGGGAATTGCTGGACCGCGTTCTTTCACCTAAAGGTTTCACTTATGCTACCAAAGATGGTATTGTGGTCATCAAGAAGAAAGATCAGAAGACACGTACGTTGGAAGGTAAAGTGGTGGATGAACAGGGTGGCGAACTGCCGGGTGTGACGGTGCTGATACTGGGAAAAGAAAGAAATATCGGAACAATGACTGATGCAGACGGTGCTTTTTCTTTAGGACTTCCTGAAGGAGATGTAACAATTCGTCTTTCCTTTGTAGGCATGCAAACTTTGGAAATACATACTGGCAAGCTCAATCTTGATAAAGTGCATACTTTTAAGTTGAAACCCGATTCAAAGCAATTGGAAGAGGTGGTGGTAACCGGTTATGCAAAGATCAGCAAAAATAGCTTTACGGGTACTTCTGTGACGGTTACGTCAGATCAGTTGATGTCGGTTTCCAAAACAAATGTATTAGGAGCTTTGCAAACGTTCGATCCCTCTTTTCGTATTGCTGAAAATAATTTAGCAGGTTCGAATCCGAATAATGTTCCGGAGTTGTATATCCGTGGACGTTCCGGTATTGGAACTACTCAGTTGGATGCGCAAAGCCTTTCTAAAACATCATTGAAGAACAATCCTAATCTTCCGACTTTTATCATGGATGGTTTTGAGATTAGTGTGCAGAAGTTATATGATATGGATCCTAGCCGTATTGAGAGCATTACTATCTTGAAAGATGCTGCTGCTACGGCTATGTATGGTTCTCGTGCAGCTAATGGTGTAGTTATTATTACAACGGTAACTCCGAAAGCTGGTAAAGTCAATATCGATTATAACTTTACTGGAACATTGGAATATCCTGATCTGACCGATTATAATATGATGAATGCGCGGGAAAAGCTTGAAACAGAGGTTGCGGCAGGTATGTTTAAAGCTAAGCCGGAAGCCGGTGCAAGTGAGCAAAATCGATTGGATCAAATCTATAATAGAAAGTTGAATAATGTAGTTCGTGGAGTAGATACCTATTGGTTATCGAAACCGCTTCGTACTGTATTCAATCATAAACATAGTTTGTATCTAGATGGAGGAACGGATGACCTGCGTTGGGGAGCTGACTTTTCTTACAATTCAGGAGATGGCGTAATGAAAGGTTCTTATCGTGATCGTATGTCGGGCGGGTTATCTTTATCTTACCGTTTCGGTGCTTTTCAGGTAAAAAACTATTTTTCTTATACTTATACTAAATCTGAAGAATCTCCTTATGGAAGCTTTTCTGATTATACTTCAAAGTTGCCATATGATGAGTATTTAGATGAGAATGGGAATTATTTGGAAACCACTACCTCATGGACTGGAGGAACAGAAGAGAATCCATTATATGAAGCTACGTTGAAAAGTTATGATCGTAGCAAATCATGGGAACTGATTAATAATACTGAATTATTGTGGAATATAGATAACTATTGGTTACTGAAAGGACAATTTAGTGTTACGAAGTCAAATTCAGATTCACGCCAATTTTTAGATCCTCGTTCAAAAAAGAATTCTGAACCGTTAAATGCTAACAATGTGATTTCTGGACAGTTGGATGTTGCTACTGCCAATAGCTTAAGTTGGGACGCTACGGCTACTTTATCATATAACCGAAATATTAAGAAGAACAATTTGAACTTCTTGATTGGGATTAATGCTACTTCAAGTACTGGCGATAGTTTCGGTATAGCTTATAAAGGCTTTCCTTCTGGGGAGTTATCTTCTCCGGGGTATGCGAACAAAGTACCTACATTACCAGTAAACTCAGATAGTAAAAGCCGTTTGTTCGGTGCATTAGGAACATTCAATTATTCGTTCGATAATATTTATTTGGCTGACGTTTCTCTTCGTTTTGATGGAAACTCGGAATTTGGTTCCGATCAACGATTTGCCCCATTCTTTTCGGGTGGTCTCGGATTGAATCTGCATAATTATAAGTTTATGAAACAATTTGAATGGATGGAGCGCTTTAAGATTCGTGGAACATATGGTATCACTGGTAAGGTGGATTTTTCTCCCTACGAGGCACAGACAATTTATCAAGTAATCACAGACAATTGGTTTAAAACAGGTTTAGGTGCAACACTGATGGCATTGGGGAACAGTTCATTGGGATGGGAGAAGACGCATAATATGGATTTGGGGTTGGATGTTGACATGTTCAAAGGTTTACTTCAGATGAACTTTTCTTATTATCGTAAGAAAACAGTAGATCTGGTGAACAGTGTGACTTTACCTAGTTCTACAGGGTTTACCTCATACAAAGACAATATCGGTGAAGTAATGAATAAAGGTGTCGAAATTCAGTTGCGAAGCACTATCCTGAATTCAAAGGATTGGTATGTGGCAGCCTTTGTCAATATGGCTCATAATAAGAATGAGATAACCAAGATTTCTGATAGCCTGAAAGAGTATAATAAGAGGGTACAAGAGAAATATGCTGATTATAATTCCGGTATTAATAAAGGTAAAGCCGAATATAGTGCTACTTATTTACAGTATGTAGAGGGTGGGTCCTTAACGTCTATTTTTGGTGTAAAGTCGTTAGGTATCAATCCGGCAGACGGTAGAGAAATCTTTGTTCGTCCTGATGGAACGATTACTTACGATTGGAATGCAGCTGATCAAGTTGTAATTGGAAATGAAGAGCCGAAACTTCAAGGTACCTTTGGTTTTAATATGCGTTGGAAGCAATTCTCCGTATATTCAACATTTATGTATGAGCTTGGAGGACAACGGTACAATTCAACATTGGTAAGTAAGGTTGAGAATGCATATATACAAAGTAGCAATGTGGATCGTCGAGTATTAACAGGACGTTGGCAGAATCCTGGAGATTGTACTCCTTACGGACGTTTGCAAACAGATGGAGTGGTTGCAGTAACTCGTCCTACAAGCCGTTTTATTCAGGATTACAATGTCTTAACATTTAATTCTCTGAAGGTAGGTTATGACTTTAATGCAGAATGGTTGAAAAAAGCACATATTGGCTTATTACGTGTAGAATTGTCGGGTAATGATTTATTCCGTGTTTCTACTGTACGTGCCGAGCGTGGTTTGGACTATCCGTATTCTCGTTCTTTTGCAGCTTCGGTAAAGATGAGTTTTTAATAAACAATACTTAGAGTAGATGAATAATATGAAGAAAGTATATGCAATGATATTACTGACAGCTAGCTTGTTTACAACAAGTTGTAGTGATTGGTTGGATGTAGCACCAAGTAATCAAGTCAATGGCGATAAACTTTTCGAAGTTGGCGATGGTTATCGTAACGCTTTGAATGGTATTTATTTGAATTTGGGAACCTCCTCAATGTATGGTAAGAGTATTTCATGGGGGTTTATGGATGTAATAGCACAATATTATCAGTCGGGAAGTAGCTATATGAAAAGTACCTCGTCCTATTATAAAGCTGCTAATTATAAATTCGATGATTCAGATGTAAAAAGTATTATTTCCAGCATTTGGTCTGTTGGTTATAATAATATAGCTAACTGTAATAACTTGATTGCTAATGTAAGTGAAGCATCTCCTTCTGTGTTTGCAGAAGACGAGTTGGAGAAGAATATGATATGGGGAGAGGCATTGGGATTGCGTGCGTTAATCCATTTCGATATGCTTCGGATGTTTGCTCCTTCTATGCTTAAAGACGATGGCAAAGCCTATATACCTTATGTTGATGTATATCCTACTATTGTTCCTTCTTATGAAAACAATAAGGAGATTTTGAGAAAAATAGTTAATGATTTAAAAGCGGCAAAGGACTTGTTGGCAAAGTGTGATACTATTAAAGAAAACAAACATTGGATGTCCACCGAAAATCGTATGTTGGCTGTTAATAGTGGTACTAGTGGAGAACTGGCTAAGGATGTATTTTTTGCGTATCGTGGATATCGTATGAATTATTATGCGGTAACAGCGATGTTAGCTCGTGTTTATTGTTGGGCTGGCGAATATGGTAATGCTTACAAAGAAGCAAAAGAAGTAGTAGATGCCACTTATTCAACAGGAAGCACGTCTACAGCTTCTTGTTTTAACTTCTCTAATAGCTTGACCACTAATCGGAAAGATTATAATAGTATAATTATGACTTTCTTTAAGTCTACTTGCTATGAAGATTATCTTCCGTATATGACTAAAGGGAATGATGTGGCATTAGTTGTAAATACTACAAATCTTTTTGGTGATGAAGCTGGTGCTGACGATCGTAATCTTGATTTGTTTGGGGACTGGGATGGAGGAGATATTAAGTATTCCTTTAAATATGATATAAAAGAAGGTACTTCCGGTACAGACATGATTCCGGCTATACGCTTGAGCGAGATGTATTATATTATGGGTGAATATTTTGCTTATAAAGATGAGTTCTCTAAAGCAGGTGAGATGTTAGATAAAGTACGTTATGCGAGAGGTATTAGTACTACTAATCTAGCATCAAGTATTGGTTCTCTGGAAGTCTTTCATACACATTTGATAAAAGAAATGCGTCGTGAGTTTGTAGGTGAAGGACAGATGTTCTTTCAGTATAAACGTTTGGATCAGAAACCGAAAGATAATGTAGTCTTTGTATTTGACAAACCGAATAATGAAGACATTTAATATTGCTAATCAAAAGAAGAAACGATGAAAAAAAATATATTATTTGCTTTAATCTCTCTTTGTCTTTGGGCGTGTTCAGAGGATGAAATAAAACCCTATCAGGGAGAACAGTATCTTTATTTTAGTCAATTGATAAATACGACAAATGATTACGATAAAGAGAATGGATATATGGAGGTGTCATTCAATAATTATCCGACGAGCGAAGAAATAACGGTAAAGATTGGTATGAGTTTGATTGGTAAGCCTCTCAACGAAGATACTCCATATAGTGTAGTAGTGGTAGAGGAGAATGAAAAAGAAGATCCTACCCCAAATGCGGCTTCAAAGAATTTTCGTTTACCAATTAATCCAAAATTTGGAGCAGGATTGTCTAATGATACGCTAGAAGTTACTTTGGTGAAGACGGATGATTTGAAGGAGAATGTAAAATTGTGTCTGAAACTGGTTCCGAATGAATATTTCCAAGGAACAATGCAGGAATATGAAAAAATAAAAATTGTATTTAATAATGTGGTAAGTAAACCAGAGTGGTGGACTACTCAGGTCACAAGAGTATATTTAGGTACGTACTCTAGAAAAAAATATGAAGAATTTGTGAAGTGTACAGGAGTAACTAATTTCGGGGCATTAAATACGGCTGAGAAGAGAGCTTATTCATTGACATTTAAACGCTATATTGCACAGAATAATGTGATGGATGTGGATGCTGATGGTAAAGAATTTCCAATGACTGTGCCTATTAATTAATAAATAGACTACTTGAATATGAATATGAAAATAATATTTATCGTTATGTTCCTTTTAGGTATGGCATCTTGTTATGATGATAAGGGGAATTATGATTATAAAGAAATGAATGATATAGAAGTCTCTGTTTCAACAGAAACCTCTTATTATTCCTTGGGAGATAAGGTTATCTCAAAACCGGAACTAACTTTTGCTTTGGGACGCGAAAGTCAGAACTTAGCTTATGAATGGAGCTATGATGGACATGTGATAGCTCACTCTAAAGATTTGGAATGGATGGCGGATACGGTAGCCAAAAATAAAGATCTGCGATTGGCAGTATTGGATAAGTCCACTGGAGTATCTTATTTTGGATCAACGACAATCTCAATTAGTTCTCCATATGTGAAAGATGGTTGGGTTATTCTTTCTGAAAAGGATGGTAATAGTATGTTGACATTTATGAAATTCCAAACAGAAGAGGGAGTACTTAAACCTGTAGTTACTCGTGATATTTATCGAATGATAAATAAAGAACCGTTAGGTAGTCAGCCTGTTTCGATATATCCTCATTGGGTAGAGCAATGGGATGGTGAGGATCCAGGTATAAGTTGGCTATGGATAGCGCAAAAAGGTGGGCAAGGAGCTGTAGACGTATCAGGTAGTAGTTATCAGCGTGAAGGAGCATTGTCACAAATGTTCTTGGAGGGTTATCCACAAGATTTAGTACCGGAAGCAGTGATTGATTTGCAGTGTCTGACGATGGCTGTCGGCGAGGACGGTACAATTTATACACGTGTAAAAGAGAGTAATCTTCTTTTTAATACGAGCCGTTTTATCAATACTCCGCTAACATCGGATGCAGAAGGTAAAGTGAAAGTTGACGGTAGTATGATTGCTTATGCTCCATTTTCGGGCCATGGAGGATTGCTATTGTATGATAAGAATTCAAGTCAATATTTACACGTAACAGATAAACTGAGCTCTAATGGAACTTTTAATTCGGGCAAAATACTAACATTGAATGTGGATGAAGCGACATACACAAATCATCCTACTTATGCTCGTTTAGATAATATGAAAGATTATACAGTACATTATGTAGGAGCGTGTGAATCGGGCTCTTATGATTATGGTAAGATGATGTACTTTGCAGTAATAGAGCATAAGCAGTCTCATAAATTCTATATCCAGAAGTTTGCGGTAAGAGACTTTTCCGGTAGTACTACAGTAACTAGTTTGGCTACAACGTATGTGTCGCAGATGGAAGCACCTGCTGAGTTGGGGCAGATAATTGATGGTACTTCAAAGAATAGTTTCTCATTGTTCCGTTATCAAGATTCATGGCAATACCTTTTTATTAGTAAAGGGAACGACCTATATCTGTATTATCTGAAAGAAAATATGTTATTTAAGTGTGCTACATTTAACTCTTCGATTACCTCTGTTGATACACAGTTCTACAATAATCAATATATCATTGTTGGTTTGGAGAGCGGAGATGCCTATATTATGAAAGGATATACTTACAACACTTCTGATGAATATACTATTGATAAATACGTGATAAATAAGGGACAAACAATTCAAGTAACGGAAGTTGATGGGAAATTTGTTCTATATCACGAAAAAGATTTAGGACGTATTGTGCAGGTACGTTATAAGCCTAATACAGGCAATGGATGGGATGATAATTTTGATTGATTATAAACTTAAAAACGATAAAACCTTGAAAAAACTGTATTTACTTCTTCTGGTCGCACTATGCGGGGCTATGATCAGCCCCGCTGTGGCCAAGAAGAAAAACAAGAAGAAAGCTTCTACTGAAGCAACTACAAAGAAAGAGAAGAAGGAAACCAAGTACGACAAACTGTTTAAAGACAAGAAAGTCACCACGGCTAAAGGTTTCATTACTCTTCACAAGTTGGATGATAAAATCTACTTTGAGTTGCCGATTAAGGTGATGAATCGGGATATTCTACTTGGTTCTACCATCGTGGAAACGACCGATAACCAGTTCGGCTGTGTAGGAGAGAAGTCAGGTGATCCTTTTCTGATTCGTTTTGTGCAACGCGACTCAACTATTACATTGCGTCGTGTACAGGCAGGGCAGTTCTCTGAAGATCGTGAAATCAAGAAGCGCTTGGTAAGCAGTACCATGCCGGCAATCGCTGAAACATTCGAGATCAAAGCATATAATAACGATAGCACGGCAGTGGTATTCGATATGACAGACTATCTGCTGAGCGATAAAAAGAACCTTTCTCCGTTCTCACCATATTCAATGATGGAGATGATGGGAGCCGATATTAGTAAGGATTTTGAGAAGGAAAGCTCATTTATTCAGGGAGTCAAAGGCTTTGAGGATAATGTGAGTATACGTTCTTTACTGACCTACAAAATCAGCGTGGGTATGAAGGGAAATTATGCAGTGAAGAAAATGCCGTTTACTGCGGTTATGAATCGTAGCTTCATTCTGTTGCCTGAACAACCGATGCGTCCCCGTTATGCTGATCCACGTATTGGTATTTTTGAACACTCTGTAGTAGAATTTGCTTCCGAAGGTCGTGGGTTGCGTACTCGTCACATTGCTCACAGATGGAATCTGGAGCCATCGGATTCAGCAGCCTATCTCCGTGGCGAACTGGTAGAGCCGAAGAAACCTATTGTTTTCTACATTGATGATACTTTTCCGTTGAGTTGGAATAAATATATCCATAAAGGAGTTGAAGTATGGCAGAAAGCATTTGAGAAGATCGGTTTTAAGAATGCCATCATTGCAAAAGATTTCCCGAAAGATGATCCGAACTTCGATCCGGAGAATATCAAATATTCCTGTATACGTTATGCTCCGTCTACGGTGGCCAATGCGATGGGACCTTCTTGGATAGATCCGCGTTCCGGAGAAATCATTAATGCATCTGTTACGGTATTCCACAATATTGTGCAGTTGGTTCAGTACTGGCGCTTCTTACAGACTGCCCCTGCTGATGAGGAAGTGCGTGATGTTGTTTTGCGTGAAGACTTACTGGGAGATTGTATCGCTTATGTGCTCTCGCATGAGGTAGGACACACATTGTCATTGATGCACAATATGGCAGGTTCTTCTTCTATCCCTGTGGAATCTTTGCGTGATCCGAAGTTTACTCAGGAGTTTGGTACGACTTACTCTATTATGGACTATGCCCGTAACAATTATATTGCTCAACCGGGTGATAAAGAGAGAGGCGTGCGTTTGACTCCTCCGGAACTGGGAGCGTATGATTATTACGCTATCGCCTGGTTGTATTCACCGATCTTTGAGGCTAAAACGGCAGAGGAAGAAATTCCTATCTTGGATAAATGGATCAGTGAGAAGTCTGGAGATGTTAAATATCGCTATGGTAAACAACAATTCAGACGTCGTTTTGACCCAAGTTCAGTAGAGGAAGACTTGGGAGATGACCCGGTGAAAGCTTCTGAATATGGACGTCGCAACTTGCAATATCTGTTAAAGCATATCAATGATTGGGTAGCGGATAAGGATAAGGATTTTGAGTTCCGCACGGCTGTTTATGACGAAATTGTATATGCTTACGTACGTTATTTGACTTTCGTTTTGGGAGATATCGGTGGTATTTATCTGAACGAACGCTATGACGGTGATCAGCGTCCAAGCTTTAAAACTGTATCGAAGCAACAACAAAAAAAGGCTCTGAATTTCTTATTGAATGAACTGAAGGACCTTTCGTGGCTGGATGCACGCGAAACACTGAAAGAATTCCCTATCCGTACTTCTGTGGCCATGCAGATGGAAGATGCAATTATTGATGGTATCTTGTCTCGTTGTGGTGCGGTGGCTATCTGTTCGGGTAAGGCGACATCAGCTCCTTATACTCAGAAAGAATATCTTGCCGATATAGAACGTTTTGTATGGGCTCCTACCCGCGCCGGAAGAACCTTGACAGAAACAGAAATGCGTTTGCAGATGAATTATCTGACGAAGCTGATTGAAGGTTCGGTTGCAGGGGTTGCAAAGAATGCTACCCGTAAAGGTATCGCAGATATGTATGCTCACATTGAAGTGCCCGAATGGCTGAAAACTGCTTCGCGCGAACGTTTCGGAATCATCTCGGAGGAATTTATGGGATGTTTTAATAACAAGCCTCGTGAGATGCAGGCTGCCCGTTTGGAGGAAATCAGTGGATTTGATGATGATGTAGATCTGAAAGCACCGATCGAACCGATGGAACATATATACTACGGTGAGTTGAAGAAGGTTCGTAGTCTGGTTGCAGCAAGTGCTTCTACCGGTTCGGCTGATACACAACGCCACTACCGCTTATTGTTGTACAAAATTGACCAGGCATTAAAATGATAGGAAGTATGAGAAATAGATATAGTAAGATACTTTGTTTATTGCTTCTTTTTGCATGTTGCCTGCCACAGGAAGGAAATGCTTTCTGGCCTTTTAAAAAGAAGAAAAAAGAAGATAAGAAGGAAAATCTGACACCATATCAGAAGCTGTTCAAGAATAAGAAAGTTCAGACAGCACACGGGCTGATGACTATTCATAAGGTGGAAGGGAAAGTGTATGTGGAGTTCCCGGTTGCCATGTTAGGCCGTGAGATGCTGTTTGCTTCTTCTATTGAAAATACGAGTGACGGTGGTGAAGGAGCTCCCGGACAGTTAGGGGGTACCGATGTACGTTTCCGTTTTGAGATGATCGATTCAACTCTTGTGGCACGTATGCCTTTATTGAGTAAGCCGGTAAATACCAGTGGTGATGCTTATATCGCACGTGCGTTGGACAATGCGCATAATCCGGGTATTTTCAAAAGCTTTAAGGTATTGGCTTGCACTCCGGATAGTTCTGCACTTGTGGTAGATATGAAGGGATTATTTTTGGAGGGATCTGCTTTTACCAAACCTTTCCCTTCGACATCGGCTAACGGATACTATGGATTCGTGTCGCGCGATCATTCTCTGCAATCGGATAAATCTGCTATTTTGGGTGTATCGGCTTCAGAAAATCATATAAGTGTACGTGAAGAGTTGTCATATACTGTCGACCATACGCTGATGGGAGCATACAAAATGTACAAAGACGTACCTTTGACAGCGGTCGTCACTAAAATGCTTTGTATTCTGCCCGAGGAGCCGATGACTCCTCGCCTGGCTGACTCACGTTTGGGATTGACTACACAATTGAAAAGTGATTATTCAGGGGCAACTCAGGAAGTGAAGAGTATACGCTATGCAAAACGTTGGCGTATCGAGCCTTCCGACTCTGCTGCCTATCGCCGTGGCGAGCTGGTTCGGCCAGTCAAACAACTGGTGTTCTATATCGACAGTCTGATGCCTGTCAAATGGAATCCGTATATCAAGGCTGGTGCGGAATCGTGGAATAAGGCATTTGAGAAGATCGGCTTTAAAGATGTTATTTGTGTGAAAGAATTCCCGAAGAATGACACATTGTTCAATGCAAACAGCTTTGACTGTATGACAATACGTTATTCGGCTTCTTGGCTGAATTCGGCACAGACAACGATACACTCAGATACACGTACCGGTGAAATATTGAACGCGTCTATTCTGATTAATGCAAATATGATCAGTGTTCAGTATGCTGACCGTATAGGGGCCACTGTTGCTATTGATCCTCGTGTGCGTACTACTGTTTTCCCGCAGGAGATACAGGGTGAGTTGATTCAGGCTGCTATTGCTCAGGCTGTAGGAACCGGATTGGGACTTACAATGAACTGGGGAGCTTCCTGTGCTTATCCGGTGGATTCGTTGCGTTCGGCAAGCTTTACTCAAAAGTATGGTCTCGCTTCTTCTGTTATGGGAGGCGTAATCATTAATGACGTAGCTACGGAGGAGGATGTTCGTAATGGAGTGTGTCTGGTTAATGCAAAGCCTGGTCCATATGACGAACTGGTGATTAAATATTTATATCAACCTATCTATGCTTCTTCATTGCAGGAAGAAAAAGAGACATTGGATAGCTGGATTCGTGAACATACGGGAGATCCATATTATGCTTATATACGTAATCAGTCACGTTTTGATTCTGATCCTCGTAATAGTCGCGGAAGTCTGGGAGATGACCATTTGAAATCATTCGACTATATGCTTCCTAATGTTCGCAAAGGATTTGAGAACTATTATAGTTGGTTTGCCAAGGAAGACCGTGATTTTTTAATGCGCAGACGTGTACACTCTGCCCTTAGTGAAAGACTGAGCGGGCGTATTTATGCAATACTGAGTTATATTGGCGGTATTTACTTGAATGATATTCGCGAGAAGGATGCGATACCAAGTTACTCAATGGTAGATCGTGAGAAACAGAAAGCAGCTTTGAGTAAAGCATTGGAACTGGCAAAGAATCTGGATTGGGTGGACGATACCGCTCATTTGAATGAATTTGAAATTTCAGATAAGAAGGCTGACCGTTTACGTTTGGATATCTTTAATGGTATTTTCGGACGTCTGCCTTATGTCGAGGTTTGTACAGAACGCTTCCCGGGTGCAGCATATACTGCTTCGGAATATCTGGATGATATCTATGGAATTGTTTGGGAAGGTGTCTTGAAGCATCGTCCGTTGGAGAATTTCGAGAGAGCACTACAGACAGCGTTTCTGGAAAGTATTATTTCAACATCGACAGCAACTGCGCCTATTGGTAGTTTCAAAGCCTCAAAAACAGGATTTGCGGCTACAGGCAAACCGGGGATCAATCTGGCTGCTTTGAGAAATGGCGGAAAGGTGGATATGAAGATGCATTCATTGCAGAATGCAGAAGAAGTAGCAGGCTTCTCTTCAATTCCGCCGATCTATACCAACCAGACAAAAATAGCTGCTTACTATTTTGACTTGTTGATGCGTACGAAAGACATGCTCAAGAAAGCAATTTCGACGGCTCCTGAGGCAGATCGTTCTCATTATGACCTGTTGATCTACCGCATCAATAAAGCAACGGAAATTGAATAAATCTCTATTACATAAACTCTCTCTTAATTAATTTGTCTCTATGAAAACAATATTGTAAGAGATGTTTTTAAAGATTTCTTCTATGCAATATTGAGCATTTTTCACCCGGGTTTACATTGTCGAATGTAAATCCGGGTGAATCTTTTATAGGCGGATATCTTTTGGAAAGTACCATACAACTAGATTGTCCGAAAGAAAAATATCAGTCTTTCTGTATAGAACATTATTATTTAATTTGTATTTTTGGCGCAAAACTCCCGAAATGACTAACAATGAGATTTCCATAGAACAAATTAATAAGTTGGATGCGGCTGCTTTCCGACTGCTTTATAAGAACTATTATAAAGCATTGGTTTGCTATGCAATAACAATTGTCGGAGATTCAGAATCTGCAGAAGATATTGTCCAGGAGTTATTCTCCACTATTTGGGAGAAAAAGATGTTTTTCCGGTCTCTGGCTTCATTCAGGGTTTATCTGTATAACTCTGTCAGAAATGCTTCCTTGGATTATTTGAAACATAAGGATGTGGAAGGCAACTATCTTCAGAAGATGCTTGATAGTCATTCCACTACATTTAGGATGGAAGAGGAGGAAGAGGGCTTCTTTAGTGAAGAAGTCTATCGCCAGCTTCTTCAGACAATTGATGCGCTGCCGGATCGATGTAGGGAAGTTTTTTTGATGTATATGGAAGGCAAGAAGAACGAGGAGATTGCCACTGCACTCCATGTTTCTCTTGAAACTGTGAAGACTCAAAAGAAGAGAGCAATGTCCTTCCTTAGAAAAAAATTAGGCTCCTATCATTTTCTATTATTACAAATGTTACTTCCCTAAAAAGAAGCATAACACTCAATCCGCTTTACTTGTTAACACCTGTTTGCAATGAACAAAATGTTCGTTGTTTTTCTTGATTATTATACAAAAAGAACGGTCTTCTAAATAAATAAAGTATCTTTTGAATAAAAAAACTTCAGAATCCTGTCCCTCATTTTTTCTCCTTAGTCGTCTTTACTATAAATAACCTGAAATAATATGATAAAGCGTAAAAGAAGTATAAATTCTATTATCCATGATCAGTTGCTGGGATACGCTTCGGAAGAAGATAAAAAACAGTTGCAGTCATGGCTTGATAGTTCTCGAGAAAATAGAGAGAACTATGATCGTCTGATGCGTGAGGCTTGTTTGATTGACAGGTATAAACAGTTTGCCCAGGTAGATGAAGCACGTGCTTGGGAAAGGTTTCAGAAAAAGCATTTCTCTATTCGCTCTGCTCGTTGGATCAAAATAGGACGCTATGCTGCAATCTTCTTATTGCCGATAATCGGTTTTGCAATATGGTTTTGGACTTTGAGGCTGATGGATTCTCAGCCGGTGATTTCGGATGAAGTTCGTATTGCTATGATCCGGTCGGAGAAGATGGGTAAACAAAAGGCAACACTGGTTCTGGCAAATGGACAGAAGATGGATTTAAAATCAGTGCCTGCTAAGCCTTTACAGGATTCGGTGGAACAAGTGCCTGTTGCTCAGCCGTCTGTCCCTGAGACTGATGTGAACGAATCGGAAGAGGTCTCTGTTGTAGAAAATAATAAGTTGAGTACTTATGATGACAGTGAATTTTGGATGACGTTTGAAGACGGGACCAGAGTGCATCTGAATTATAATACGACATTAAAATATCCACCACATTTTGGTACTACCACTCGCACGGTCTATTTGGATGGGGAGGCCTATTTTCAGGTAGCCAAGGATAGCAAGCGTCCTTTCCGTGTCATTACGGCGAATGGAGTGGTCAAGCAGTACGGGACAACTTTCAATGTAAATACACATGTGCCCGGAATAACGAAAGTAGTGCTGGTGAAAGGTTCTGTAAGTGTGCTTCCTAATCAGGGAGGGGAATATAAAATAAAACCGGGGGAATTGGCGGTTCTTCAGGCTGATACGCAAGATGTACAAATTAGCGTAGTGGATATCGAGCCGTATATCGCATGGAACAGTGGACGTTTTGTTTTTGATAATTGTTCTTTGGAGAGTCTGATGAATGTAATATCACGTTGGTACAACAAAGATGTCGTATTCGAATCGGAAGATACCAAGAAGATACGTTTTACAGGAGATATTGATCGCTACGGCTCAATAGAGCCCATATTGAAAGCGATACAGCGGGTGACTCATCTGGAAATGGAAATACAGGGGAAGACCATAATTATAAAGAAATAAACATATTAACTACTATTAAAAAAGGAGGACGACATGCAAAAAAAGAGAGCTCGAGAACGCATTATCATGTTTCTCTGTATTATTTCCTTGTTGTTTACACCGGTGTTGGCTGCATCGCAATCTAATGCAATGAGGGTATCCTTAGATCTTAAATCTGCAACAGTTAAAGAATTTTTTGATGCTGTAAAAGTACAGACTGGCCTGAACTTTATTTATAGTACGGAGCAAGTGAAGAATATGCCTCGTATCACTATTCAGAGCAATAGTCAGCCTATCAGTGAGGTGTTGAACAAAGTGCTGGCAAATACCGGATACAGTTATGAGATAGAAGGAAATATTGTAACCATTGTATATCAGCAACCTAAAGAGAATGTCCGCACGGCTACGGGCGTTGTGGTTGATGAGGGAGGGTTGCCCTTGCCGGGAGCTTATATAAAACTCTCTAAAACGGAACATTCGACGATAACTGATAATGAAGGTAAGTTTTCTATTAATTTATTCCATCAGAAAGAGCCTGTCCTGATTGTCTCGTATTTGGGAATGATTGTACAGGAAGTAAAAGTTGCCGGTACTAAACCTATGACAATCGTGATGAAATCGGATGTAAAGTCAATCGATGAAGTTGTAGTAACAGGTTATCAGGAGATTGACAGACGGAAGTTGGCAAGCTCCATATCCTCTATAAAGGGAGCTGATCTGATTGGTGGGGAGTATCTGTCTATCGACAAAATGTTGCAGGGACGCCTGCCGGGTGTTGCCGTGATGAATATGTCATCTACTCCGGGAGCTGCTCCTAAGATTAGAATCAGGGGATCTTCCTCTATTACAGGAAATAGAGAACCGGTATGGGTAGTCGATGGAATTATTCTGGAAGAACCTGTCAATATCTCTACAGAGGAGTTGAACAGTCCGGATAAGATAAATCTGATCGGAAATGCCATCGGTTCGGTCAATCCGGAAGATATTGAACGTGTGGATATTCTGAAAGATGCCAGTGCTACTGCTATCTATGGTATCAAAGCGGCCAATGGAGTTATTGTGGTCACTACCAAGCAAGGAAAAAGCCAGAAACCGAGTATCTCGTATACCGCTACATTGGGGATAACAGCTCCTCCTACTTACGATAAAATGTTTCGGATGAATTCTGCCGACAGAATTGATATGTCTATCGAAATGCAGGAGAGGGGATTATCTTTCGGAAGTTACAAACCTTCGGATATTGGCTATGAAGGAGCATTGCAACATCTGTGGAATAAGGATATTACCTATCAGGAATTCTTAAACCAGGTGAAGACCCTGAAAGGATTAAATACCGACTGGTATGACTTGCTGTTCCGTACAGCATTTACACATCAGCATTCGGTATCCATTACAGGTGGAAATGACCGGAGTAATTATTATATGTCCATGGGATATGCGAATAATAACAGTGTGACGATAGGGGAAGGGTTAGAGCGCTATAACGTACTGGCTAAAATAAATACCAGAATTAACCGGAATATACATTTGGGATTAAAGGTTAGCGGTTCGCTTTCCAAAGCCGAACATCCTCATACTTCCATTGATGTGTATGAGTATGCTTATAATACTTCACGGGCTATTCCACTTCGGACAGCTTCTAATGAGTTGTATTTTTATGCGAATGAGGCTGGACGTAACGGAGTATTGTCTTACAATATCATGAACGAACTGAATCATACAGGAAACAAGAATGATAATTCCGCTATAGATGTAGCTGTCAATCTGGATTGGAAGGTTGCTTCATGGATGAGATTTTCATCTATATTAGGACTGTCCAGAAGCAACGTGACACAAGAAAACTGGGGTGATGAACAATCATATTATATTTCTTCTATGCGACAAAGTCCCTATGGGAAGATGTTGCCGAATCCCATTGAAGATTCTGAATTTGCAGAAAGATATTGTCTGCTTCCGTTTGGAGGAGAGTTGATGACGACCAATACACGTAATACTTCTTATACATGGAGAAATAGCCTGTCTTTGATGCAAAGTTTCGGAAAACATGAAGTTTCCGGAAGCATCGGACAAGAGGTCAGATCTTCAAAATATGACGGATTAAGCTCTACGCAATATGGTTATTTGCCCGAAAGAGGTAAAAAGTTTGTTGATATTGACCCGACAGTCTGGAAAAGATACGGTGCTTTGGTAAAGAGTCATCCGGATGTGGTGACCGATACAAAGAATAATGTGATTTCATTATATGCTACGGCTGCTTATGTTTATGACAGTCGCTATATTCTGAACTTCAATATACGTACTGACGGTTCTAATAAGTTCGGTCAGAGCAAGAGCGTTCGTTTTCTGCCAATATGGTCAGTGTCTACACGATGGAATGTTATCAATGAGAAGTTTATGAAGAACGTCGATTTCCTGAATGATCTGGCAATTCGTGCCTCATACGGTATACAAGGTAACGTGCATCCGGATCAGACCCCTAACTTGATTGCTAGTTTGGGGACATTGGAGTCAATGCCACAGGAGTATATTTCAACATTGTATAAGCTGCCGAATAATAAACTGAAGTGGGAAAAAACCAATTCGTATAATATTGCAATCGACTGGGCATTCTGGAATAACAGAATCTATGGATCGCTTGATGTATATTACAAAAAGGGAGTAGATCAGGTGGTTACGAAAAACGTAGCTCCTTCTACAGGTGCGTCAAGTGTCTCCATTAATGATGGTGATGTTGAGAATAAAGGTTGGGATTTGGCTGTTTCTTTTGTTCCGATTCAGACCCGGGACTGGATGTGGAGTTTATCATTCAATACAGGTAAAAACTACAATAAAGTGTTGAATGCCGGGAACTCAGCGATCACTTGGCAAGACTATATTGCAGGAACATTAGTGAGCAATGGCAATGCGATAAATAGTTTCTATTCTTATAAATTTGATAAGCTGGATGATCAGGGTTTTCCTACATTTAAGGATATTAATGAGAAAGATGAAGAAGGAAATGCTGTGGTTCATTCTTTGCAGGAGATGTATGACCGTGCTTTTGTTCTTTCCGGAAAACGTGAACCCGATCTGACCGGTGGATTCTCTACTTATTTAAAATATAAGAATATTACATTTAATGCGTTGTTCTCATTCAGCTTTGGCAATAAAATGCGCTTGAATGATTTGTATGAGTCCTCCGGACAGCGGCTTCCTTATCCGGACCAGAATATGTCCAGTGAATTTGTGAATCGTTGGAGAGAGCCGGGTGATGAAGACAGGACCATTATACCGGTTTTATCGGATAAGAGTTTGCAGATCAACGATAAGGATGTGACCTATCGTATTGCGGATAATGGATGGGATATGTATAATAAGAGTGATATCCGTGTAGTTTCAGGCAGTTTCCTCAGATGCCGTTCGATGTCTATTCGCTATGATTTTAAACGTGAATGGTTGAAACCTGTCTATCTGAAAGGAGCAAGTGTCAGCTTTGATATGGGTAATGTATTTGTCATTAAAGATAAAGCGCTGAAGGGCAGAGATCCTGAACAGATTGGATTTGGCTCAAGAAGTATACCACCGCAGCGTTCTTACTCACTTCGCTTTAATATTACTCTTTAATAATGAATGATGATGAAAAAGTACAATTTATATATCATATTGTTTATCTGCACATTATCGTCGTGCAGTGACTTTTTGGAAGAAAGTTCACAAGATTTGATGATACCCAGATCGGTGAAGGATTACAAGGAACTGTTCTTCGGTGAGGTAATGAAAACGAATGAAAAAGACATACCTCATCCTTATCTGGAATATATGACAGACGATGTGAAAGACCAATGTTACTATGGAACCAGACCACAAGTCATTTCTAATGATTTCAGAGAATATGTTTGGGCATATTATACGTGGCAGGGAAACCCGGAAGTGGGAATTTCAAATGAACTTACGCCGGATGTTGCATGGACAGTCTATTATCATAAGATATTGATGACTAATATCATACTGGACCAGCTTTATACCATGAACGGGACGGATATGGAACGTCAGGATTTAGCAGGTGAAGCTTATTTCATGCGGGCTTTCTCGTATTTTATGCTTGCTAATTTGTATGGAAAGCCTTATCATCCTGCAACGGCAAATGAAGACTTATGTGTACCGCTCAATAAAGAAATCGGCTTATCAGATAAGATGATGAAGCGGGCCACGAATGCAGCTGTTTATGCCCAAATGGAAGAAGACATTAATAAGGCTATCCAGTGTTTTAAGGCTATAGGAGGTGAGAAAACTATTTTCCGTCCTAACTTGCCGAGTGCTTATCTATTGGCATCACGTATTGCTCTTTTTCAGGAGAAATATGATGAGACCATTCTTTATTGTGACTCGGTCTTTAAGGTCGCGACTCAGCCACTTTACAAACTTCAGGAAAAAAAGGACCACTATTTCTTTTCTCTTGCTAACAAAGAAATCTTGTTATCCTACGGACTTACATCACTTGAGACGCATATGAAAGAAGATTTCAGGTATACGGGGAACTTGGTGGTTTCTGATGATTTACTAGCGCTATATTCGGAAGATGATTTGCGTCTTACGAATTATTTCAAGAATACAATCGGCAACCAGACCAGACCTACTAACAAACAGTATAGTGTCTATACACCTATTAAGTGGACTAAAAATTCTGCTACAGTCTATGCCAACGCCTTGCGTATTTCGGAAGCTTATCTGAATCGTGCTGAGGCTTTTGCTGAACTTGGCAATACGAACAAGGCTCTTGCTGACTTAAATGAGCTCCGTGAAAATCGTATGAAACCGGGAACTCCGCCGTTAGCTGTTGATGAAGACGGAATTGTAGCAACCGTACGTAAGGAACGCCGTAGAGAACTGGCGTTTGAAGGATTCCGCTGGTTTGATTTGCGCAGATATGGCTGCCCTCCTCTTACGCATACTTACAGTTCAAAGGAGAACGAGGGAGCAGGGGATGTCTTCGAACTGAAAGAGAAAGGCTCATACGTGTTGCCGATTCCTAAGAGCGAAAGAGAGAGAAATACGGAAATAGAAATATTCGACCGTCCGAATAGTGAACCTGTTAATAATTGATCGATTATGAAGAAACTTATATTATTAATTTGTATGTTGGCAGGTATGTCTTCTTGTTATCATGAAGATGCGTTAATCGTTCCTGAGCAACCGGATAAATATAACATTTTGACAGATGACCCGTCAGATCCGACACAGCATTTTATATACCAGTTTTATCAGAAATATCAGACTGTGATTATAACTAATCCGACTGAGGCTGATTATAAATTCAACTTTACAGCGAATAACGGAATTAAAATAACTGCTCCCGAACAAAAGCAGGAGATTATTGATGAAGGGATTGAGTTTTTGCAAAAGGTATTATTGAATTTGTACTCGGATAGTTTTTTAAAGAAGAATTTACCTTTTTCTATATTGTTATCTGAAGAGGTCCGGATGGCCTCTTATGGTGAGACAACCATCATGAATTGCTATGCTAGTAGCAGCTTTATAGCCTTAGGTAATGTATCATCTTCTCTGAAAACAATGACCGATGAGGAGTTTGTGAAAATCAGAGCAGATGTGAATGCCAGCTTTTGGGCAAAGTATATGTCGGAAGTCAGAGGATTGTTTACTATTTCAGATGCTTTTTATGAAGCTAGTGAAGAAGTTGAACCGAAATTGTACGACCCGAACTGGTATCGTTTTAAAGGAACGGACCCTAATGAAATCGATTTTTATAAGTATGGGGTGATTACTTATTCTGAGAACTCCTATATTGATGAAGATTGGCCGGATTTTAATTCCATTTATGCTCCTTTAAAGAGTGAAGACCTTGCGCAATGGATGAATTTCGTCTTTGAGAAAACTCCTGCCGAGATTCAGGAAATCTGCGATAAATATCCGGTAATGAAGAAGAAGTATGATGTGATTCGGGAAGCTATGCTTGAAAACGGATTCGATCTGTCCAAACTGGAACTATAGAACTTAAAAACAGCATGATATGAACAAAATTTTCACCTTATTACTTGTAGGAGCATTAACTGCCGGAGCGGTAACTGCTAATGCCGAAAGTCAGATTTTTAAAAAGAAAAAGAAGAAAGCAAAAGCGGAAACAGAGCAGCCGGCGGCAAAAGATTCCACAAAGAGTAGTATGACCGAATACAAAAAACTACTGAAAGGAGCCAAGACGATTGATGGCATGTTTAAGGTACACATCGTTAAGGATAAGTATTATTTCGAAATACCTAAAGACTTGATGGGACGCGATTTTATGATTGCGTCCAGAGTATCGAGTACCAGTAACAATAAAGATATAGCTGCCGGACAAATGCCACGCAATCCGGTACTGGTAACTTTCTCGGCAGATAAAAAGAAAATCTACATGCACAAAAAGATGGTGCGCAATTTGTGTGACACCACTTCCAATATGTATGCTGCTTTTCAGCGCAACTTCTCAGACCCTATTTGGGAAGCATATAAGATAGAAAGTCTTTCACCGGACTCTTCAGCATATGTCATCGATATGAGTTCGCTTTTCATAACGGATGTACCCGAATTCAGCCCGTTTCGTTCGGAAAATATAATGGATGTATTGATGAAGAGAAAAGCACTGAAGGGAAGTCTTGCTTCTTCCAAATCGACTATTCTGGGAATGAAGTGTTTTCCGCTGAATATAAACATCAAGACGCTGATGAGTTATACTGTTGACGGAGGACCGTTCACTGTAACCATGACGCGTAATATTATTTTGCTGCCGGAGGAAATTATGCGTCCTCGTTATGGAGACTCGCGTATCGGTTATTTTGATGAAAGCAAGCGGTTTTATACTGAAAAGAAAGATGGTTTGCAAGAACTGACTTACATCAACCGATGGGATTTGCAACCAAAACCAGAAGACTTGGAACGTTATAAGCAAGGTGAATTGGTGGAACCTCAGAAGCCGATTGTATATTACGTTGATACTGCTATCCCCGACAAGTGGAGAGATTACATAAAGAAAGGAATAGAAGACTGGCAGGTTGCGTTTGAGGAAATTGGATTTAAGAATGCGATTGTAGCGAAAGACTATCCGAAGGATGATCCGAACTTTGATCCGGATGATATTCGTTATAGCTGCTACCGAATGATTACCACTCCGATACAAAATTCAATGGGACCTTCCTGTGCCGATCCTCGTTCGGGTGAAATCATTCAGGGTGACGTCTTGTTTTATTCAAATATCATTAAGTTGTTGCATAACTGGCGGTTTGTTCAGACTGCTACTGTTGACCCCAAAGTGCGCAAGGCTGTGTTTGATGACGAGACGATGGGAAGCTCGTTACGTTATGTAGCAGCGCATGAGATCGGACATACCCTGGGACTGATGCATAACTTTGGTGCATCTTATTCGTATCCGGTAGATTCGCTCCGTTCGGCCACTTTCACTCAGAAGTATGGTACAACTCCGTCCATCATGGACTATACGCGCTATAATTATGTAGCTCAGCCGGAAGACAAAGGAGTTGCTCTGACTCCTCCGCTTTTGGGTGTATATGATAAGTTTGCCATCAAATGGGGATATAAACCTATATTTGATGCGGCATCTCCTGAAGATGAGAAAGCTACTTTAAACAAGTGGATCAAAGAGAAAGAGAATGATCCGATGTACAAATACGGTCCGCAGCCTTTTATTAATGAGGTCGATCCTTCTTGTAAATCTGAGGATTTGGGTGATAATGCCGTGAAGGCAGGAAGATATGGCTTAAAGAATCTGAAACTTATCATGAAAAACCTGCCGGAATGGACCTATGAAGATGATCATCAATATGAACGCTTGACGGAATCATATCAGGAAGTGATTATGCAGATGCAACGCTACTTACTGCATGCCATGGTGTCCATCGGTGGAATTTATTTTGATGAGCCGAGACGGGACAGCGAAAAGCCTGTTATCCGTTTTGTGCCGAAAGCTGAACAGAAGGAGGCATTGAAGTTTATTATGGAAACTATGATGGAACTACCCGAATGGGTACTTGACAAGAAGGTGATTGAGTATACCGGTCCGACTTATTCGCCAAGTACTTTGCAGTCAATCATTATGAATCGTTTGTTCTTCACATACATTACATCCAGTCTTGTTTTGTATGAGGAGTTATATCCCAAACAGGCTTATACTTTTGCTGAATATATGGATGATATTTATGATTTTGTGTGGAAGAAAACTATATCCGGTGCCCGGTTGAATATGTACGACCGTAACCTGCAAATTACTTATGTGGAAAAGTTGTTGAAAGAAGGAGGAATGCTGAAACAAAAATCTTCTCCATTCTCATTTAAAGACTTGAATGAAGTTGAGAAACAACTGCTTACGGATAATGTCGATTGGACGAAAGCCGGCTTTGAACTCAACCCGCTCGGAAGTGTGGATATGGTTAAGAATCCGGCTATTTATCAGAAGGTAATGGATAGCTATAGTTTGCTGCGAAGCAAAGTAAATACGGGTGATGCTACTACCCGGGCACATTATCAAAGTCTTGTCTTTAAAATAAAGCAAGCGTTAACGGAACAATAACTATCTCTCTTAGATACTTGGGGGCACCTCGTCGCAGTGATTGTGGCGGGGTGCTAATTTTATCCGGTCAATGGCTTTTTATTGCATCGCCAACTATCGCATTGCCAACGCCTTATTCTCCGCCTCTTCCATGATTTCCCTTTCCCCGAGACCTTTGTCATTGATACCGCAGAGATGAAGAATACCATGAATAATAACCCGGTGTAGTTCATCATCATAAGCTGCCCCGAATTGCTCGGCATTGGTGCGTATCGTATCCAGGCTGATAAACAGGTCGCCCGACAGACGATCACCTTCGCAATAATCGAAAGTAATGATATCCGTGTAATAATCGTGTTGCAGATATTGTCGGTTTACCTCCAGAATCTTTTCATCGGAGCAGAAGATATAAGCGATTTCACCGAGTCTTTTTCCATAAGAGGCAGCTACATTCTTTATCCATTCTGTTGTTTCCCGTTTTTTGATATCAGGCATCTTGACGCCTTCGGTTTGATAAGTTACAGCCATAATTGAGTCTATGATTTAAAAGAAAAATAAATAACTGATTAAGATGGCGGCTATAATACCGGAGAAGTCTGCAATCAAGCCGCAGGTGACTGCATTCCGGGTTTTACTGATTCCGACGCTGCCGAAGTAAACGGCAAGGATATAGAAAGTGGTGTCCGAAGCTCCGCGTACTACGCAACTCATTCGGCCTACAAACGAATCCGGTCCCATCTCTTTCATCGTGTCAATCATCAGCCCATTGGCACCGCTACCGCTGAGAGACTTCATCAGCGCTGTCGGCAATGCTCCCACAAAACTGGTATCCACTCCGCACAGATCGACTACATAACCAATGCCTCCCACAAGGAAATCCATCGCTCCCGAAGTACGGAATACGGCAATGCCTACAAGGAAGGCAACCAGATATGGAATGATTCGTACGGCTGTCGTGAAGCCTTCTTTGGCACCTTCTACAAAAGAATCATATACGTTAATCTTCTTCCGGACGCCTGTCAGAATAAACAGAATGATCACCCCGAACAGAAGAATATTTGCTATCAGCGTAGAGTAAGTACCCATTTCCTCACGCGAAATATTCAGAAACAGATAAATCAATCCGGAGAAGAAAAGGCAGATAACGCCCATCAATATCAGGATAGGCTTATTGATCAGATTGATCTTCTGGGCGATACTGACGGCTATGACGCCGACCAGAGTCGAGATAAAAGTACTCAGCAGGATAGGGATAAACACATCCGTAGGTTGGGCAGCCCCCATTTGCGCACGGTATACCATGATACTGATCGGGATGATGATGAGGCCGGAAGTGTTGATTACCAGAAACATGATCATCGGATTGGAAGCCGTATCTTTCTTCGGATTCAGTTCTTGCAGTTCTTTCATCGCTTTGAGTCCCAATGGGGTGGCAGCATTGTCGAGTCCGAGCATGTTGGCGGACATATTCATAAAGATGGAACCCAATACCGGATGCCCTTTGGGAATGTCCGGAAACAGGCGGCAGAGTACCGGACTCAGAAAGCGGGCGAGTGCATTGATCAGTCCGCTGTTCTCTCCGATTTTCATGATACCGAGCCAGAGGGCCAGTACTCCGGTCAGTCCCAGAGATATCTCGAAAGCGGTTTTCGAAGAGTCGAAAGTTGAGTTCATGATAGCTGTAAATATCTCCGTGTCTCCCAGAAAAATTACTTTTATCAGGGCGATAATGAAGGCGATAACGAAGAATGCTATCCAGATATAATTTAGAACCATAGTCGATTGCGTGTATATAGATGGTGCAAAAGTAGTTATTACGTTTTAAAAAAACTAATTGTTTTCGGGCAAAAGAGTAGAAGACCGAAACCGGTCTTGTGTACTTTTTCACTCTATTCTTCAATAGAATGATGCGTTATTTTAAAAAAAAGGGGTAAATACGGCACTTTTTAGGGATAATAGGCTTTTATGGTCATTAAATAACAGGGGGAAGCGGAAAGTAGCTAATTGTTATTGTGTTTATACACAGCCAAATGTAGGTTACTATATTCTCAGAGTATTCTCACCGCAATGAGAAAAAATTCTCACCACAGTGAGAAAAAATACTCATGCCTATGAGAATATTTTCTCATCGAAGTGAGAAGATTTTCTCATCACGGTGAGAATACTTTGGGAATTGAATCTATCAGAAAGTTATGCTTATGATCAGGGGATGAAGTTACTTAAAGAAGGCTGAATGGCATCTTGTCATTGTATCAATTTTGAGATTTATTCTTCATTATTCCTCTTGGAAAAGAGAAATGGATAGTGGGCGGAGGTTTTTATTATTCTTTCTTATATCGAAAATGAATGGATTTCTCTATCTTTGTCTCCTACATTTCAAGAAGAAAATGGAACAAGAAGATTTTAACATACGCGAACATCAGCTGACTTCACGGGAGCGGGATTTTGAAAATGCGCTCCGTCCGTTAAGCTTTGAAGACTTTAGCGGGCAGGATAAGGTGGTGGAAAACCTTCGCATCTTTGTGAAGGCGGCACGTCTGCGTGGCGAAGCACTCGACCACGTTCTGCTGCACGGGCCTCCCGGATTGGGTAAAACAACGCTTTCCAATATTATAGCTAACGAATTGGGAGTAGGCTTTAAAGTAACCTCCGGTCCGGTGCTCGACAAACCGGGCGATCTGGCAGGAGTTTTGACCAGCCTCGAACCGAACGACGTGCTCTTTATCGATGAAATTCACCGTTTATCGCCGGTGGTAGAGGAATATCTCTATTCGGCCATGGAAGATTACCGGATAGATATCATGATTGATAAGGGACCTTCGGCACGTAGCATTCAGATTGACCTGAATCCGTTTACGCTGGTCGGTGCAACTACCCGTAGCGGATTGCTGACGGCTCCACTTCGTGCCCGTTTTGGTATTAATCTGCATTTAGAGTACTATGACGATGATATTCTGAGTAATATCATCCGACGTTCAGCATCCATACTGGACGTGCCTTGTTCGGTGCGGGCGGCATCGGAGATTGCATCCCGAAGTCGTGGTACGCCCCGTATTGCCAATGCTTTGCTTCGTCGCGTACGCGATTTTGCACAGGTGAAAGGTTCCGGCTCTATCGATACGGAAATAGCTCAGTTTGCGCTGGAAGCGTTGAATATCGACAAGTATGGTTTGGATGAGATAGACAACAAGATACTTTGCACCATCATAGACAAGTTTAAAGGCGGTCCTGTCGGTCTGACAACCATTGCTACCGCTTTGGGCGAAGATGCGGGCACTATTGAGGAAGTGTATGAACCTTTCCTGATCAAGGAAGGTTTTATGAAACGGACTCCTCGTGGACGTGAAGTGACGGAACTTGCCTATAAGCATTTGGGAAGGAGCCTCTATAGCAGTCAGAAAACCTTGTTTAATGACTGATAGTTTGATCTGACGGCTGTCGGTATGGAGAGTGTTGGCGACAATTAAAAGCAGGCTTTTTGAGGAATGTTTAAACAGATAACTGATTTTATTGAATGATTGGAGTATGAAGCAGTGGAGTATCTTACTTGTATTTCTCTCTTTGAGTCTGTCATTATCAGCTCAACAAGGTTATGAGAAGGACGTATTTGTCTCTTCCACAGGAGATTCTTTGCCTTACCGGATGATTCGTCCCGAGTCAATGAAGGCGGGGAAGAAATATCCGCTGGTCCTGTTCCTGCATGGAGCCGGTGAGCGTGGAAATGACAATGAAAGACAACTGACGCATGGCGGACAGATGTTTCTGAATCCTGTCAACAGAGAGAAATATCCGGCTTTCGTACTTGTTCCTCAATGTCCGGCAGGTAGCTACTGGGCTTATACGGAACGTCCGAAATCACTGTTTCCGGCAGATATGCCTGCAGGACAGGAGATGAGTTCTCTTACCCGGACTCTCAAACAATTGCTGGATACTTATCTGGCCATGCCCGAAGTCGATAAAAAACGGATATATATTGTCGGATTGTCGATGGGAGCGATGGGGACGTATGATTTGGTGGTCCGTTATCCGGAGATTTTTGCGGCTGCCGTTCCCATTTGCGGATCGGTGAATCCGGACCGTTTGCCGGTTGCCAAAGAAGTGAAGTTCCGTATATTTCATGGGGATGCCGATGATGTGGTAACAGTTGAAGGGTCGCGTGAAGCGTACAAAGCACTGAAAGCTGCTGGAGCAAAGGTGGAATATATCGAATTCCCCGGTTGCAATCATGGCAGCTGGAATCCTGCATTTAATTATCCGGGTTTCATGGAGTGGCTGTTCAAACAAAAGAAATAATATTATTCATTGATAATAAAGAGATCTAAATAAACATGGCAGAACTAAAGTCATTGGCAAAGGACACTGCGATTTATGGTGCCAGCAGTATTATTGGTAAGTTTCTGAACTATTTTCTGGTACCGATTTATACTTTTTCACTTCCTGCTGCTTCCGGAGGATATGGAGTGATCACCAAGATGTATGCTATTGTGGCGTTATTGCTCGTGGTGCTAACCTTCGGAATGGAAACCGGCTTTTTCCGTTTTGCCAATAAAGGAGATGACGATCCGAAGAAGGTATATTCTGTTTCGTTATTGATGGTAGGGGGCGTATCGCTCCTGTTTTTGCTGTTGTGTCTGGTCTTCCTCAATCCTATTGCAGGGCTGATGGGATATAGTGAACATCCATGGTATCTGGGCATGATGCTGATTGTACTGGCTATGGATGCCATTCAGGCTATTCCGTTTGCTTATCTTCGTTATAAGAAACGTCCTATCAAGTTTGCCGGACTGAAACTCTTATTTATATTTGTCAGTATCTTGCTGAATATCCTTTATTTTGTTGTCATGAAAGGCGATGACGTAGGGGTAGCCTTTCTTATTAATCTGATCTGTTCTTTTGTTGTAATGCTCGGGCTGATACCTGAATTCCGTGAATTCCGCTATTGTCCTGACCGTTTGCTGATGAAGCGGATGTTATATTATTCATTCCCTATTCTGATATTAGGGGTGGCAGGCATTGTGAATCAGGTTGGAGACAAGATTATTTTTCCTTTTGTCTACCCCGATAAGGTGGAAGCGGATGTACAGTTGGGCATTTACAGTGCAGCTACTAAGATAGCCATGATAATGGCAATGATCACGCAGGCTTTCCGCTTCGCATACGAGCCTTTTGTCTTTGGCAAAAGTAAGGATAAGGATAATAAGCGAATCTATGCGCAGGCAATGAAGTTCTTCATCATCTTTACGCTGCTGGCTTTCCTGGCAGTCATGTTTTATCTGGATATTTTACGTTATATCATAGCAGAAGACTATTGGGAGGGACTCAAGGTAGTTCCCATCGTGATGATTGCGGAGATGTTTATGGGGATTTATTTTAATCTCTCGTTTTGGTATAAACTGACGGATGACACCAGATGGGGGGCATATTTCTCCATTATAGCCTGTCTGACTGTTGTTCTGATGAATATCTTCCTGATTCCTGTATATGGGTATGTAGCTTGCGCATGGGCGGGTTTTACCGGATATGCCATAGCTATGTTGCTTTCTTATTTTGTCGGTCAGAAGAAATATCCTATTGCTTATGATCTGCGTGGAATAGGTTGTTATGTAGGCTTAGCTATTATTCTGTATCTGATTGGTGAATGGACGCCGATTCATAATACAGTCTTGCTTCTTGCATTCCGCACAGTCCTTCTGCTACTATTTATTGCTTATATTATCAAACGGGACCTGCCTCTGAGTCAGATTCCTGTTATTAACCGGATTATAAAAAAGAAATGACTATGAAGACAGATGAACGGAATAAGTTTGCGATCAAGTCGTTCCTGGGTGAATACCTGGACTTGAAAAAGGATAAAGACAATGAAATGGAAACCGTTGACTCTATCCGAAAAGGAGTAGAATTCAAAGGAGCCAATTTGTGGATTCTTATTTTTGCTATCTTTATGGCTTCACTGGGATTGAATGTCAACTCTACGGCAGTGATTATCGGTGCCATGTTGATTTCACCGTTGATGGGACCTATCATGGGTGTCGGACTTTCTGTCGGTTTGAATGATTTCGAACTGATGAAACGTTCTTTGAAGAGCTTCCTCATCACGACTGCTTTCAGTGTGACGACGGCAACCATCTTCTTTCTTTTCACTCCTATTGCCGAAGCACAATCGGAGCTGTTGGCGCGTACTTCGCCTACGATTTATGACGTATTCATCGCACTTTTCGGTGGTTTGGCGGGAGTTGTCGCCCTGTCTACCAAAGAGAAGGGAAATGTGATTCCGGGAGTTGCCATTGCTACGGCGTTGATGCCTCCCCTTTGTACGGCAGGTTACGGCCTGGCATCGGGCAATCTGGTTTATTTTCTGGGTGCTTTCTACCTCTACTTTATCAACTCCGTATTTATCAGTCTGGCTACCTTCATCGGTGTGCGGGTGATGCACTTCCAGCGTAAGGAATTTGTGGATAAGGCACGCGAGAAGATGGTGCGTAAATACATCATTCTGATTGTTGTGCTGACGATGTGCCCGGCTGTTTATCTGACGTTTGGCATTATTAAAAGTACTTTTTATGAGACGGCAGCCAACCGGTTTATCAATGAGCAGTTGAACTTTGAGAATACGCAGGTACTTGATAAGAAGATCAGTTATGAGCATAAAGACATCCGCGTGGTTCTGATCGGTCCCGAAGTTCCGGATGCTTCGATATCCATTGCCCGTAGCAAACTCAAAGAATACAAGCTGGAAGAAACAAAGCTGACTGTACTGCAAGGGATGAATAATGAAGCGGTAGATGTCTCTTCCATTCGTGCCATGGTGATGGAGGACTTTTATAAAAACAGCGAACAACGCCTGCAGGAACAGCAGAAAAAGATAACCCGACTGGAAGAAAACCTCGCTCAATATAAAGAGTACGATACGATGGGGCGTACTTTAGTGCCCGAATTGAAGGTGCTTTATCCTTCCATCACTTCGCTTTCTATCGCCCACTCGCTGGAAACACGGGTAGACTCGATGAAAACGGATACAGTGACACTGGCTGTTTTGAAATTTGGCAAACATCCGTCAGTTGCCGAGAAGGAGAAAATCAGCGCATGGCTGAAAGCACGGGTGGGAGCGAAGAAGTTGAGGCTCATTACCGAATAATGGCCCCCGGATTGATCATAGAATATATAAATCTAAAAATAATAGCATGAAACTCAGACTAACCGCAATGATTCTCCTCTCCCTTTGCCTGTCACAGGCATTTGCTGACGAGGGAATGTGGCTATTGGGGAACCTTCGCAAGAACAAACAGGCGGAACGGGTGATGAAGGAACTCGGTTTGCAGATGCCTGTAAATAAACTGTATAATCCGAAGAAACCGGCTTTGGCAAATGCCGTTGTCAGTTTCGGTGGATTCTGTTCGGGAGTGGTGGTTTCCGAAGATGGTCTGGTATTTACCAATCATCACTGTGGTTTCAGCAGTATCCAGCAGCATTCTTCCGTAGAACATGATTATCTGAAGGATGGTTTTGTAGCCCGCAACCTTGGTGAAGAACTGCCGAATCCCGAATTATATGTCCGTTTCCTTCTTCGTACGGAGGATGTGACCAAGCGTGTGCTCTCGGCTGCCAAACATGCTCATACGGAAAGTGAACGTCGCGTAGTTGTCGACTCTGTCATGAATGTAATCGGCATGGAGGTATCAGAGAAGGACTCTACGCTGACGGGAATTGTCGATGCGTATTACGCCGGAAACGAGTTCTGGCTTTCTGTCTACCGTGATTTTAATGATGTCCGGTTGGTTTTTGCTCCTCCTTCTTCAGTCGGCAAGTTCGGGTGGGACACGGACAACTGGATGTGGCCTCGCCATACAGGTGACTTCAGCGTTTTCCGTATTTATGCCAACAAACAGAACGGACCGGCGGATTATTCACCTGAGAACGTCCCTTATCATCCGGAATACGTAGCTCCTATTTCATTGGATGGATATAAAGAAGGCTCTTTCTGTATGACTCTCGGCTATCCGGGCAGTACGGAGCGCTATCTCTCTTCGTATGGGATCGAAGAAATGATGAACGGCATTAATCAGGCAATGATCGATGTGCGCGGGGTAAAACAGGCTATTTGGAAGCGGGAAATGGATCGCCATCCGGATATCCGTATCAAGTATGCTTCTAAATACGATGAAAGTTCCAACTACTGGAAAAACAGCATAGGAATGAATAAAGCCATCCGGCACCTGAAAGTGCTGGAAAAGAAGCGCGCAGCAGAAGCAGCCCTCCGGGACTGGATTCAGTCTCATCCGGAAGAAAGGGAGAAACTGATTCGTCTGTTCTCTTCTCTGGAACTGAATTATAATAATCGTAGGGAAACAAACCGTGCCCTTGCTTATTTCGGGGAGTCGTTCATTAATGGTCCCGAATTGGTTCAATTGGCACTCGAAATACTGAATTTCGATTTTGAGGCCGAAGAGAAGTTGGTCGTTACCCGCATGAAAAAGTTACTGGAGAAATACGATAACCTGAATCTGTCTATTGATAAGGAAGTATTTGCGGCCATGCTCAAAGAATACCGGTCCAAAGTGGATAAGAAATACCTTCCGGCGATGTATCTGCAAATAGACACCTTGTATAACGGAAATGTCCAGACTTATGTAGACTCTTTGTATGCTATCTCTCAAATCACTTCTCCGAAGGGTCTGAAGCGCTTCCTTGAACGTGACACGACCTATAATCTCATCGAGGACCCTGCCATTTCTTTAAGCCTCGACCTGATAGTGAAATACTATGAGATGAATCAGAGCGTCTCGGAGGCTTCCGAACAAATAGAGCAGGATGAACGCCTGTTCAATGCCGCTATGCGTCGTATGTATGCCGACCGTAACTTCTATCCTGATGCTAATTCCACCATGCGCCTTAGTTTTGGTACAGTCTGCGGATATTCTCCTTTTGACGGGGCTACCTTCAGTTATTATACGACAGTAAAAGGCATTTTCGAGAAAGTAAAGGAACACGCAGGCGATATTGACTTTGCTGTTCAACCGGATCTTCTGGCTTTACTCTCTTCCGGTGATTTCGGTAGATATGCCGATGAAAAGGGAGATATGAACGTTTGTTTTATCTCGAATAATGATATTACGGGAGGAAACTCCGGCAGTGCCATGTTCAATGCGAAAGGGGAATTGCTTGGTCTTGCTTTTGACGGTAATTGGGAAGCGATGAGCAGTGATATCGTATTTGAACCGGACTTGCAGCGTTGTATCGGAGTAGATGTCCGCTATATGCTTTTCATTATGGAAAAGTATGGAAAGGCTGCTAATCTTATTGAAGAACTGAAATTAACCCGCTGAAACGGAAAACAATCTTATAAGAAGGCTGCTCTTATCGTTTCAGTATAATTACCATTACAGCAACGATAATCAGTGCAATGCCTACGCCAATACTTGTGGTGAATGCTTCTCCAAAGAGGAAGATGCCTACACATACGGCAGTTACCGGCTCCATAGCTCCCAATACAGAGGTGAGTGTGGAGCCGATGCTTTTTACTGCTCTGACCAGTGCAAGATTAGAAACGACGGTCGGGATCAATGCCAGCAAGATTAGATTTCCGGCAGTATGCCATTCTCTGATAGGCTGAAGATGGCTGATACTGCTGGTTCCGATAAAGAGAAAGATTCCTCCGAAAAGAAAGACATAGAAAGTGAGCAGTAATCCTTTCATCCGGCCGATCTTTAACTGGCTCATTGTGACAAGGTACAGTGCATATCCCAATGCTGATAAAAGAACGATGAAAAGGCCGAAAAATGAGAAACTTCCTGTCTCTGTATTTCCACCGGATAAGAAGTAGACACCTATCACGGCAGAGGCGATGGCGGCTATCCGCCAACCGGACTTTTTTTCTTTGAAGAATAGCATCATGACCAGGGTAGTCAGTACCGGATACATGAAGTGAATGGTGGTGGCTACACCGCTTGCCATAAACTTATATCCCCAGAACAGGAAGACGGCAGACATCAGATAAAGTATCGCAAGCAGGAGCAGGGAAGGAATGTCCCGTCTGCTGATTCGAAAGGATTGCCCGTTGATCAGTAGAATCCCGCCTAATGCCATACACGCAAACAGGAAGCGATAGAAGAGTATCGATTCGAATTGCATGCCCGCCTGCATGGCAGGAATGGTGAATAGGGGGATAAGCCCAAAAGAGGCCGACGAAAGCAGACCGTACAGGAAACCGTTGACTTTATTCATAGTTAAGTATATATTCGGAGTGCAAAGATACTCATAATAGATAAGATGATATTATGTTTGAATTATAAAATAGAGATTACGTCCGAAACGTATGAAGCTGTCTCTGTTTTCTTGTTGAGTATATCGAATTTTTCGCTAAAACATGTGTTTAGGGTTGAAATAAACAGATATTGCTAAATTATGAACAGATATTTTCTCTGGTAGTGTTTCTTTTTTCTGACCTTTGGTGTGTCCAGAGTACAAACCTGTAAATATTTGAATTGACAACAAAACTATGATACATATGAAAAACAGATTAGTTGGCTTATTAGTGTTCGCGTTGGTTGCTTTTAACTTATATGCGCAGTCTGATCAAAGTAAAAAGGGACTTCTTACTTTTACCGGTACGCGTATTATTTCCTTTGATCCAATGCGGGAAATGCCTAAGATGGCTTGGTATAGTGAAAATCAAGATATTCGGGTAGATGAAGAAGTGCTCTTTAATAATCAGTCGTCATTGTTGATTCCGTCTGTACGGGGAAAGAAAACAGAAGCTTATTTCGGCATGAATAACCGCGATATTACAGGTAAGACGATTGTGTTTAAAGGCAAATACAAATATCAGCAGGCAAATAATGCCAAAGTGAGTTTCGCAATTAAACTGGATACCCACCTTCAAAGAATAGACGAGAAGGCTATTGGTTTGGAATGTAACGGCAGTCAGGGCTGGAAAGACTTTTGTGTGGAAATGCCGTTTACACGTTCCAAGAAATTTTTCTTTCGAATACTCTGTGATGGGGAGGCCAGGCTTTGGGTGAACGACTGCCAGGTGCTGATAGATGGACAGTCACTTGATTTAATTAAGAATCCGGATGTTGAAGTGGACAAGGATCTGGAGTTCGCAGGAAATTCAGGAATATCGCTTGGAGACGTTGACGGGCAAACATTGGAAAATCTTGTGGTTTTGGGCAAGGTTTGGGGATTCCTTAAGTATTTTCATCCGCAGGTTGTGGTTGGAAAGTATAACTGGGATTTTGAATTGTTCAGAGTGATGCCCGGGATAGCAGCTGCGAAGAGCAAAAAGGAAAGGAACTCACTGTTAAACGAATGGATAGATAAGTACGGTAAAATCACGGAAACCGAGGAGTATGTAATCGGAGATTCGGCCCAATATCATCGTTTTGCACAGCTTGGCTGGCTGGAAGATCCGAATGTCTTCGATAAGAAACTGTCTGAAAAACTAGTGAGAATCAAGAATGCCAAACGTAATAGTGTATTGAACTACTATCTTCCGATATTAACCGGAAAGGAGGAGGTGGAATTTGCCAGAGACAAACCTTATCCTTCAATCGATTGGGAAGATCAGGGATATCGTATTCTTACGGTTTATAGATTGTGGAATGCCATCGAACATGGATATCCTTACGCCAACCTTACAGACCATAGATGGAGTACTCTGCTGGCGCAATATCTGCCTGAATTTATTTATGCCTCTTCGGAAAAAGATTTGGACCATTCTATACGAAAACTGGCTGCTGAAATCAATGATTCACATGGAGGGCTTGAATTTCCGAATCATGCTCCCCGATTGTATGGTCTTCCATTGGGATTGACTCAGACAACGGACGGTAAGCTTGTAGTAGAATCAACTGCATTAAAGCAGATTGAGCGTGGATCGGTCATACTGGCTGTAAATGATAAACCGATTTCGGAAATAATCGACAATTACCGTTCTATATTGCCTTCTTCAAATGAGCATGGTTTACTGAGGAATGTCGCATTCAGACTATTTGTTACATCGGAGAATGAAATGAAAGTCACAGTGGAGAATCAAGGGCAGTCCTATGAATATGCGATACCCATGCAGTCTTTTGAAAGAGCATCTTTTAAAGGTCGGAAGAGTCCGTCAGATTACGGACTGGATGCCAGAAAGATTCTTTATGTAGATGCAGGTATAATGGGGCTTCCGGAACTGGATCAGATGATGAAAACAAATTTGAATGCCAAAGGAATGATATTGGATATGCGTAAGTATCCGAGATGGGATATTATGGAAGTACTTGGAAAATACCTTTATCCTCAACCAACTACATTTATGTGGTATTCCATTAATTCGAAGAAATTTCCGGGTAACTTTGGTCTTGATATAATTGGAAAAATTGGTTTTAAAGAAAATCCTGATTATTTCAAAGGTAAGATTGCTATTCTTGTAAATGAGATGACTCAGAGTTTTGGAGAGCTAATGTCTGTCGCTTATAGAGTGGCACCCAAAAGTGCGGTTATCGGTACGCAAACTGCCGGTGCGAACGGTCATGTCGGATATTTATATTTGCCTCGGGGAATTAAATTCACCTATACAATGGCGGGAGCATTCTATCCTGAATGGAAATTAAATCAACGGGATGGAGTGACTATTGATATTCCGGTGGAACAGACTGTAGAAGATATAGCTGCAGGAGAAGATATGTGGATTAGAAAAGCGATTGAATATATTGAGAGTAAACGGTAAGGTTGCACCCTGATTAAAGGGATATTCAGCCCGTCGATATAATTCGATTTGAATATATTGACGGGCTGAATTATACTATTAGCAAGCTGAACTTATTTCTTTATCGGTCTGCTTGGAATCTTTTCAAAGATAGATCTAATCCGTTCCATATCAAATTTAGGCTGTCGGTCGTAAGTGTAGATACCGTTTTTCTCTTGTTCGATATCTGAAAACTGTGTATAGCAGAGTCCGCTGATGATTCCGGAGGATTGAATCGCATTGATGAGTTTTTCGATGCGTTCGAAGAGGGCATCTTCGTTGGTAAATGTTCCTCCATGTCCCCATGTGTCTTCCTTGGTTCTGGATGTCTCCCATACAATACCACCGAATTCACCGATGATAAAAGGTTGGTTGGCATAAGCTGCCTGGTTCTTGTCCGGCTTTAAGCTTAGTGCGAAACGTGTTGCATCCGGTTCGTAAGTACTGATGCTCCAGATATCTGTCAGGAAATGGAATCCACTGCCGGTAAGGTCGTTGAACGGGCGACTGGGATCGATTGCTTTTGTCAGTTTTTGCAGGTCAAATACCAAGCGTGCAAATGTACCGGATGTAACATTGCTCAATGGTACGGTAAGAGGTGCCCATGTGATGATAGAAGGGTGATTACGGTCTCGTTCGAGTATCTCTATCCATTCACTGAGAAGATTTCTTGATGCGATCTCGTCATCGGGATTCATTCCCCAGTTAGGAGACTCTCCCCAAGTGATAAATCCCAGCTTATCTGCCCAGTAATGGAATCGTTCTTCAAAAAACTTTTGATGAAGCCGTGCCCCGTTGAAGCCGGCTTTCTTACTTAGTAAAATATCATTTTTAAGGGCTTCATCGGTAGGTGCAGTCCAGATTCCATCAGGATAATACCCCTGATTCATAACCAGACGCTGGAAATAAGGCTCGTTATTCAAGTAAAATTTGCTATTGGCTATATGCACTTTGCGCATACCTACATATGATTTTACCTCATCGATGATCTGCCCTTTGGCATCTTTGACGCAGTAACTGATATCGTAAAGGTGGGGAGTTTCGGGGCTCCAGAGCTTGATATTCTTTATCGGTAAGATCAGGTTACTGCCATTGGCACATTTTGATGTCATTTGAGCGATTTTTTTCTCGCTGTCATAGATCGTAACTTCCAGTGTCTGGTCATTGGATATCTGATAGAATTCCGGAGTAATGATCAATTGATTATTGTCGATATCTGGATAGGTATTTGCCGATTTCAGTCCACAGGGAGAGAGCGCTTCCATCCACACCGTTTGCCAGATACCTGTGACACGGGTATAAAAACAGGCAAAGGAGTTCTTCTCCGGAGACTGTTTGCCGCATGCCTGACGGCCCGATTTTGCATCATCGGACACGGATACTACCAGATTGTGACTATTCCCGGGTTTGGCTATGCGACTGATATCTATTACAAAAGGAGAGCTCCCGCCGTTATGAAAACCGACAAGGCGTCCGTCTATATAAATCTCTGCTAAATAGTCGACAGCGCCGAAATGGAGTAAAATCTTCTTGTTGCTCCAGTCAGCAGGTATCGGCAGAGAACGTTGATACCACATTTTTTTTATAAAGTCCGTGTGATTAACTCCGGATAGTTTGCTTTCCGGGCAGAAAGGAACCGTAATTGTTTTGCTAAGCTCCTTTGCCGTAGGTAAGTTACGCTTTTTCCCGGAATCATCAAGATCGAATTCATATGTCCACGTACCATTTAAATTAACCCAGGTAGTTCTTTCAAATTGTGGGCGGGGATATTCCGGCCGGGGAATATCATTGGTTGCGTTTGCTGCAAAAGAGAGTAGTAAACCAACTAGCATCAGATGTGCTTTTCTCATGTTTTGTAATTTTTGTTATTGTATAATTTAAGTGCCTTAGCTGATTGTAAAAATAGAGATTTAAAAGAAGAAAAGGTGTAAACGATTGTTCAAATTAGGAAATAATCTGATCATAGTGAAGATTATTCGGTTATATTTGATAAATGTGTATAATAATGTCACAAATTTATGGTATGAAATAGGTAAAAGCCGCTACATTTGTAATCGAATGAATTTTAGGAATATATTATAGAAGAACATTTAAACTAAATAACTCAATCAATTATTATGAAACTACGAATCATGCGAAGTGCATGGATTGCACTTTTGTTTATGTCTTTATCTGTAACAGCACAAACCACGGATAAGCCGGAGTGGAGCAATGAGTATGTCTCGGGAGTCAATAAGGAAGAAGCAGTTCAGATTGCTATTCCTTTTACCGATGAACAACAAGCAATGAATCTGACTATTGAAGAGTCACCTTATTACAAAACGCTGAATGGAATATGGAAATTTCATTGGGTGGCTGACCCGAAAGACCGACCGCAGGATTTCTGTAAACCGGAATATGATGTAAGCCAATGGGATAATATTAAAGTCCCTGCAACCTGGCAGATAGAGGCCGTAAGACATAATAAAAACTGGGATAAGCCCTTATATTGCAATGTGATTTATCCTTTTTGTGAGTGGGATTGGAAAAAGATTCAGTGGCCTAATGTAATTCAACCTCGTCCGTCTAACTATACTTTTGCGACGATGCCTAATCCTGTCGGTAGTTATCGCAGGGAGTTTATATTGCCTGATTCATGGAAAGGACGTGACATCTTTATTCGTTTTAATGGGGTAGAAGCCGGTTTTTATATTTGGGTGAATGGTAAAAAGGTCGGCTATTCGGAGGACAGCTACCTGCCTGCCGAATTTAATCTGACTCCTTATCTGAAAGCTGGAAAGAATGTTCTTGCTGTCGAGGTGTATCGCTTTACAGATGGTAGCTTTCTGGAGTGTCAGGATTTCTGGCGTTTCAGCGGTATATTCAGAGATGTATTTCTGTGGTCGGCTCCTAAAACGCAAATCAGAGACTTCTTCTTCCGTACGGATTTAGACAAGGAGTATAAAAATGCATCCGTCTCTCTGGATATAGATATTACAGGTAAAAGAAGTAATAACGAGATTCAAGTGAAGGTGACGGATCAGAATGGTAAAGAGATTGCTACCCAAAATGCGCGTGCTGTAACGGGAACGAATAAACTTCAGTTTGAGGTTGTGAATCCTTTGAAATGGACGGCAGAAACGCCCAACCTTTATAATCTCACTATTCTTTTAAAGCAAAAAGGGAAAACTGTAGATATTCGTAGTGTCAAGGTCGGTTTTCGTAAGATTGAACTGGCGCAAGATGGTCGGCTGTTGATTAATGGAAAATCAACTTTGTTTAAGGGAGTTGACAGACACGACCATAGTTCGGAGAATGGTCGTACGGTATCTAAAGAAGAAATGGAAAAAGATGTACAGTTGATGAAGTCATTGAATATTAATGCTGTACGTACTTCTCATTATCCTAATAATCCTTATTTCTATGATTTATGTGACAGATATGGTATATATGTTCTTTCCGAAGCCAATGTAGAATGCCATGGTCTTATGGCATTGTCCTCTGAACCTTCATGGGTGAAAGCATTTACGGAACGCAGTGAGAATATGGTGCGACGCTATAAAAATCATGCTTCTATAGTCATGTGGTCGTTGGGCAACGAATCCGGTAATGGCATTAACTTTAAATCTGCTGCAGAGGCTGTTAAGAAGCTCGATGATACCCGTCCTACTCACTATGAAGGTAATAGCTCTTATTGCGATGTAACCAGTTCTATGTACCCCGATGTGCAATGGCTGGAAAGCGTAGGGAAGGAGCGTTTACAGAAATTCCAGAATGGAGAAACGGTCAAACCTCATGTGGTTTGTGAATATGCTCATGCGATGGGTAATTCAATCGGGAATTTCAAGGAATATTGGGAAACTTACGAGCGCTATCCTGCACTTGTCGGTGGCTTTATCTGGGACTGGGTAGATCAAAGTATTAAGATGCCTGCTCCGGATGATTCCGGTTATTATATGGCCTTCGGAGGAGATTTTGGAGATACACCGAATGACGGTAATTTTTGCACGAATGGCGTAATCTTTTCCGATCGTACATACTCTGCCAAGGCATACGAGGTGAAAAAAATACATCAGCCTGTATGGGTTGAGGCTATGGGAAATGGGACGTATAAACTGACTAATAAGAGATTTCATGCAGGGTTGGATGACTTATATGGAAGGTATGAGATTGAAGAGGATGGAAAAGTTGTATTCTCGGCTAATCTGGAAGAATTGTCCTTGAACGCACAGGACAGTAAGGTCATTACTATAGCTGATAATCAGATCAATAAAATTCCGGGAGCCGAATACTTTATAAAGTTCCGCTTCTGTCAAAAGCAAGATACTGAATGGGAAAAGGCTGGATATGAGGTAGCATCAGAGCAATTCAAACTTTCTGATAGTGCGAAGCCTGTATTTAAAGCAGGAGAAGGTAGTATTGATCTGATAGAGACTGATGATGCATATCTGGTAAAAGGCTCGCAGTTTGAAGCGTCTTTTTCAAAGCAGCAGGGAACGATCTCTTCTTATACATTAAATGAATTGCCCATGATTAGTAAAGGGTTGGAATTGAATGCTTTCCGTGCTCCTACTGATAATGATAAGCAAGTGGATGGTGACTGGTATCAGAAAGGCTTGTATCAGATGACTCTTGAACCTGGACATTGGAATGTGCGGAAAGAAGATAATAAGGTAACTCTGCAGATAGAGAATCTATATCGGGGAAAAACGGGTTTTGATTATCGAACTAATATAGAATATACGGTGGCTGCCGATGGTTCTATTTTGGTTAATAGCACTATTATTCCTTCAACAAAAGGTGTAATTATTCCCCGTATTGGTTATCGTATGGAACTTCCGGAAGGCTTTGAACGCATGCGTTGGTATGGTCGCGGACCGTTGGAAAACTATGTTGACCGAAAAGATGCCACTTACGTAGGCGTGTATGATGAGTTAGTATCTGATCAATGGGTGAACTATGTCAGAGCACAGGAAATGGGTAATCGCGAGGATCTGCGTTGGATTTCAATAACCAATCCTGATGGAATAGGCTTTGTCTTTATTGCAGGTGATAAGATGTCTGCTTCTGCTTTGCATGCAACAGCGCAGGATATGGTTGACTCTGCCAATCATCGTAGGTTGCTTCATAAGTATGAAGTACCGATGCGTAAAGAAACTGTTCTTTGTCTGGATGCTAATCAGCGTCCGCTTGGTAATGCCAGTTGTGGTCCTGGCCCGATGCAAAAGTATGAACTTCGTTCCCAGCCTACTGTTTTCAGTTTTATCATACTACCTTTGGAGAGAAGTTATTCGACAGAAGAACTTATAAAGAAGGCACGCGTACAGATGCCCGTATGTATGCCTGTATTGATAGAAAGAGATAACAATGGTTATTTGAATTTAAAGACTAATACTCCCGGAGCTACTGTTCATTATAGTCTGAATGGCGGAGAAGAGAAGATATATACTGAACCTTTCGAATTTATTTCTGGTGGTCATGTGGAAGCATATGCCGTTTCAGAACAATTAGGAAAAAGTGCGGGAACTTCAGCTGAATTTCCGATATATGTGGATCGTTCACTGTGGAAAATTGTATCAGTTAGTAGTGAGAATGGGGGTGAAGAGGCCCGTAACGCAATCGATGGTGATCTGAATACTATCTGGCATAGTCGGTGGAATGATCCTGTGGCTAAACATCCCCACGAAATAGTAGTGGATATGTCTTCATCACTTGAGATTGATAAGTTTATTTATCAACCTCGTAACTCTGAGAACGGACGTATCAAGGACTATGAGCTCTATTTCAGTAAAGATGGAAAGAACTGGGAAAACAAGACTAAAGGTCGTTTTGAAAATTCATCTTCTGCACAGTTTGTAACATTGGAGAAACCAATTGTGGCACGTTACTTTAAATTGATTGCTTTATCTGAAATTTATGGTCGGGATTGGGCTTCGGCAGCAGAATTAAATGTCAATGCAGTCCGTAATTTATCGGGTGCATCTGAAGAGAGACAGAAGGTTGTATATGTGGATAGTGATGCTGATGGAAGTATGAAATTGGCTGCGGATGGTGATATTAATACATTCTGGCATACGGTACATAACCAGTTCTATCTGGCTCCTTATCCTCATGAGATACAGGTTGCATTAGCTAAAGAAACTACAGTAAAAGGTCTTAAATATACACCTCGTCAGGATTCTTCGGAAGGTAGAATCGGTAAATATGAAGTGTATATCAGCCATGATGGCAAGGAGTGGGGAAAAGCTGTGGCTTCTGGTACATTTGCCGATTCAAAGGAAGTACAGACTGTTGAATTTAATCCATGTAAAGCACGTTATGTAAAACTTCAGGCTCTGTCTGCTGTCATTAAAGAGGCTAAGATGGCTGCTGTGGCAGAGTTAGAGGTTCTCTTGGCTGAATAGGAAAAGCGATAAAGAGTGTTATGAAAAAGAGAGACTGCCTCATTTTTTGATTGGAGGCAGTCTCTTTTTTATGGGAGATATCTTGATTTCTACAGTATAGGCTTATTCGAGAACAGCTGCAAACCCACCATTTCTAGCCATTTTGACAGAAAGCTTTTGATTCTTATTCATTGTTGCCGATTTCATACGGTAATCCATTGCCTGATATCCTGCATTTATTCCATCCTCAAACGAGGTTACACGGTAGGTCTTGCCATCTTTCAGGAAGTCGAGATTTATTTCAAATTCTCTTTCATTTTCCTTATCATTAGTCATCCCACCAATAAACCATTTCTCTCCTTTACGCTTCGCAACGATTACATATTCACCTACTTTGGCTTCCAGAACAACTGTTTCATCCCATGTTACAGGTACTTGGGTAATGAAACGAGTGCAATCTTCATTGCGGTAATATAAGGTCGGATTGTCTGCCAACATTTGTAAACCGCTTTCGAATATGACGAATAAAGCCATTTGGTATGCACGGGTACCGATACTTGCAGAGTTAGGACGTTCGGAACGATAGATATTCGGTTGCATACTGATCATAGCTCCAGGAGTGTAATCCATAGGGCCTACCGCATTTCTCATGAAAGGCAAGTAGATGCTATTCTCCGGCTTACAGCCTCCCATTTGTTCCATGCCTCTGACCCCTTCATAGGATAATACATTGGGATACTTGTATTCCAGTCCGGCCGGCTTGAATGATCCATGGAAGTCAACAAATAAATGATGTCTGGCTGCTTCTTGGGCTACTCGTTCGTAGTAGTTAACCATCCATTGATCGCTGCGGTCCATGAAGTCTATTTTTACTCCCTTTATTCCCCATTCATTGAATGTTTTGAAAAGGTCAAAATTCTTTTCTACTGTTAACCAAGTCAGCCAAAGGACAATACCCACATTCTTTTCTTTTCCATAACGAATCAGCTCATGAAGGTCTACGTCCGGATTAGGAGTGTAAGGATCGCGTGTACTCTTGGCCCATCCTTCATCCATAATAATGTAAGGGATTCCGAACTTGGATGCGAAATCAATGAAGTATTTGTATGTTTCCAAATTACAACCAGCTTTAAAGGTTACATCTTGCCCATACGGGGTTGCTCCGTTCCACCATTCCCAACTTACTTGCCCTGGTTTTATCCATGACACATCTTCTAACTGATTCTTATCAGCCAGTTTATAGGTCATAGTGTTCTCAACTAATTGCTTGTCTTCCTTGGTAATGACAAAGTAGCGCCATGGAAAGTTCCTTTTTCCACTTGTTTTAGCGATATATTCCGCTTCTTTTTCGATTTTGAGGCTGCGGTCTCCGTCTTCACCAAATGCAAGGGGGACTTTTGGAAAAATGGAGGATATGCCATTGGTCCCGTTTCCTTTCAGAAACATGCAAGGATAGTCCGACAGATCAGATTCACTGATTAGTATCTTATATGATTTACGTGTATCAATGAGAACTGGAAGTACGGACATTTTATCCGATGGTTTCCATGAGTGACTGGAAATGTGTGTGTACGGCTCTTCATAAGCTGTTTTGAACCCTCCCGGCTGTTGGAGATGTAATAAATAGTCTGTCGGGAACTGCAATGAAAGGTCTTCTCCCAATACTTCGATTTCTCTTTTTTGGCGGGTGATAAAACGATAGGCTATTCCATCGTTAAAAGCACGGAATTCTACTGAGTAGTTTCCTTTAAAATTGAGTAGAAGTTGGTTATATTCGTTATTGATCGTTGAAAATTTCAGTGGAATGACAGGGGTTAAGGTTTCTTTTATTTTGTTCTGTTTTTGTCCGGACAGTTTGGGATGTTCGCCCAATATTTTATCTTTTAGTTTAAGTTGGAGATAATTGTCTTTCAACAGAACTTCATCATTACAGGCTACGTCATAGTAGATTTTGTCGGTGAGGCGGACGGATACTTGTATTTCTCCGTTCGGGGAACTTAACTTTATTTTTTCTTGTGCTTGTACATTGGATACTAAATAATAAACAAGCAAGGGTAAAAGAAAATACTTTTTCATTTTTCTTAAATAGTTATGTTGTCGTTTAATGTATTGATTACTAATATTGAGCAAATATAAACAAATTGAAATAGATAATAGTATACTAAATAAAATAGTTTTCTGCTTGGGTAATATGAGGGTATGCTTTTATTTAATCAAAGAGCAAATACAGGAAGTGAAGTATTGACTTGAATGTTTAGTTGTGAAAATAAATAAGCTGTTCATCAACTTCTGCAAAGTCATTGATGAACAGCTTATTTATTTTTCTAAGAATTAGTAAGATTATTATTTATCGGACATAGATGGAGGTAATTCTCCTGTTCTTGACCATTTTGACGGTTTCGATCCCATTACAAATTCTAGTGTACCTCCTTCACATATGTCTTTATGACAGAACCAGTTTTTGTTAAGTGGTTTGCCATTCAAGGTCGCTGATTGAATGTAGATATTTTTGTCGTTATTCTTTTTTGTTATAACCTTCAGGGTTTTACCATTTTCAAGATGTATAGTAACTGTATTAAATACAGGGCTTGAAATAAGATATGTGTCCTGGCCTGCATTAGGATAAAATCCTATAGAATGAAAAGCATACCAGGCAGACATAGAACCGGAATCATCGTTACCCGGTATTCCGTCACGTGTCGTTTTATATCTATTTTTTAAAATATACCGTACAATCTCGGCTGTTTTGTCTTGCCTGTTTACATAATTGTATAATGACGGAATTAAGAATCCTGGTTCATTGGCTATTTGGAATAATCCTATGTGATAACGTTGGTCCCATATCTTGTGGGTAAAAAAGGTATCTAGTCTTTGAGTGAAAATCTCTTCTCCGCCGCACTTTTGGATTAAACTTTTCATATCATGGGGTACATAGAATGACAACTCAAAAGAGAAAGTCTCATAAGTAGGTTCTCCCCAATTACCGCTTTTTAAGGTACTGAAATGCTCTTTATCCCAGTACTTTCCCTCTTCGTTTCTTGGCCATGCAAAGCCCGAAAATCCCAAACTTGTTATCCTATCATTCCATGTGTTTTGCCAGTTAGATGCATTTTTATAGTATTTATTGGCAATATCTTGTTTCCCTAAACGATCGGCTACCGTAGCGATAGCAAAATCACAATTAGAGTATTCAAAAGTACGTGTCAAGCATCTTTCATAAGCTGAAGAAACATAACCTAATGAGTTATAGTCTGCTAAACCTCCACGGCCTTCTTTTCTTTCATCTCCTCCGGGAGCTACTTCTGCATTTTTCAACATAGCTTGTAAGCCTGCTCCATAATCAATCCCTTGTAGATTCTTTACCATTGCATCGGCAATCAGAATATCACAATTACTTCCTCCTTGAACACGACCATTATCATTACCACTACGTGCATCAGGCATGTACCCTTCATTGCGGTATATGTCAATAAGTGAACGTACCATATTTGATTGGACGGAAGGGGTAAGCAATGTAAATAATGGATGGGTAGCACGGAAGGTATCCCAAATGGCATAGAAATCATCAAAGTTCGGTTCTGTTGATATCCATTTCGGATTTTCTCCGGTCTTGTCTACTGGCTGGAGATAGCAATGATACAAAGCTGTGTATAGTTTAATTTTGTCTTCTTCTTTTCCTGTGACTTCTATTTTATTTAAGATATTATTCCATTCGGACACAGCCTGAGTATGTACTTTGTTGAAGTCCCAAGTTGTTATCTGCTTCAGGTTTTCTTTAGCTTTGCCACAACTGATATAGGAGATACCGACACGTACGTTGATTTTTTGGTTTTCAGAGGTCGAATAGCTCAAATAAGCACCTGTTTTTTCGCCTGAATCGAATTGTTCGTTAATATTCGGCATTAAAGTATTTCCTTTCCATGTGCCGAAGCTTTCTGCCGGTGTATCTGTTTCTGCATAGAAATAGACTGTATAGGCTTCTCCTTCATTCCAGCCTCCGCGTACACGGGTGTATCCTTCTATTGTTGAGTTGGAAAGTATGCGTACTTCCGAACCTACAATTCTTTGAGTTTCGCATATTTGTAAGGCTAGACAACTGCCTAGATCAAAAAGAATTTTGGAGTCTTTGCTTGAGGGGAAAGTATATTCATGAAAACCGGCTTTGCTCAATGCTGTCAGCCGGGCTGCCGTGCGATAACGCGGCAACTCAACTTTGTATTCTCCTAAAACGGTATTCTCGTTGGCACGGGGGGAAGAATAGTCTTCTAAATGTATATCTCCGGTCAGAGGTAACATTAATACGTTGCCATATTTGCATCCTCCGCCTGTTCCGCTTACATGAGTATGGCTGAAGCCGTGTATATTGCCGTCAGGATTCCATCCGGCGTTCCAATCTTTATTGCCGCAATCGGGACCTAATTTTACCATTCCAAACGGAGTACATACTCCCGGAAAAACATTGCCGCCTCCATCTACGCCGATGAAAGGGTCTACATAGCGTGCATTGCCTGTCACGGTTTGTGCTCCGGCACTTGTTACTGCCATCCATGTAGCAATACAAATTAATAGTTTTGTTTTTAACATATCTATTCGCTTTTGATTATTTTCAAATTACAATAAGACGGTCTGGTCTTTGCCAGACTCCCAGATAGCCAAAAGGGCATATAACTCAACGAGTGACGCTTGCCTCAGAATCTCCCATTTATTCATTGAAACAGCTCCGCTTAAATCCTCGTCATTGATTAGACCACTAATGTGATGTGCCTTACCAAACCATGCGTGCAACATTGTGTTGCGCACATCTTCCAGATATGAGGGATTCTTATCAATGGAATAAAGTTCGAAGAATCCGCGGCACATGACGGTGTTAAACCAGGCATGCCCCGGTGCCAGAATATTAAAATCACGTTGCAGAACTTCTGAATGATAGGAAGTAAACCACTTTTTGTGGCAAGCTTCCGCAATTTGATGTGCTGCTGTCAAATACGACTCATTCTTGGTTATTTTATAAAGAAGGCAGGCTAATTGCAATGGTTGTCCTGAATTATAAGAATATTTATTCGTCTCCATACGCCCAGGTTGGGTGGGGTCTTCTGGATCAGGAGAAACATTGTCGTAATACAGATGGTCGCTAGGGTCCTGCATATAGGCTTGCAGCCAGTTGAAGCATTCAATAGCTTTATCCAGGTATTTCTGCTCATGGGTTAGTTGATAGAGCTTACAACTCAATACACCCGTCGGGGCAGTTGAACAAGTGTGCTTTGACTTGCTCGGTTCATTCAGCTCTTTCCAATGAACTCCGCCACCGCAAGTATTGTCCCATCCGTATTGTGATAGATAGTCCCAGACGGCTTTGGCTTGATTTAAATAGCGCACATCTTTAGATATGGCATACCATTTTGCCATATCCAGTCCTATCCATACATTGTCATCATAAAAACGGTCGTTTCCCGAATCCGGATATACACTATATGCTGTGCGTCCATGGTCTGTTACCCAAAAATGTTGGATTCCCTTGAACATATCATCTTCTAAAGAACGATAATATTCTTCCTGTTCCGTGTCTACGGATGCTTCTCTCAAGGCAACAAATGCGGATAATCCTCCCCCTTGTCCCCATACGACTGCATCTCCGTCCCAATATCCTTGTTCTTTAGGATAATATGTTTGCCAACATGTCCTAGGTCCTTTATGATAATAGTATTTTATGACACATGTCATCATAGAGTGGGCGCAGTCGAACATACTTGTCTTTACATACTCGAATGTGCTCGCAAGTTGGCTTTTGCTTTCCGAGCGTAGCTCATTGGCTCCTATCAAGGTGATTGCAACCTCATATGTCCCTTCTGCAGGAACTTGCAATAAGTAATTTCCTCCATACTTATAGTTGTCACCATTCAGCACAATAGTAGTCCATTCTCCGTTTTCTCCAGACTCCGTATTCCGATAAGCTATTTCTATCTGTATGTCTTTCACATAATTTGTTCTTATGAATTTCACCAGAATTTCTTTTTCCCGGCTTGTTTTGTATACTTCCAGTTGTCCCACCGGATCAATCTTCTGGATATCTTTGTCTTCCACAGAATCGTCACTGCAAGATAGTACTGTGCATACCATGGCTAATAAAGATATAAAAATGATGTTTAATCTCTTCATAAACAAATTCTTTTTACCATTGGATTGCCTGGTCCTGATCCGGTATTGTTATATTAATCTTACGTTCCATAGTTAATGAACCTTCCGCTCGATAAGAAGTAGGTACATTTGACGTAGTTATGTCATCATATGTATATTTGATATATAATACATAATAACGATGCATCAGGTAGGGTTGATTGGTATCCATTTCATCCCAAATCTCGTAGGTCGGATGCTCTGTGAGCTGGAAGTTTATTGAAGAATTTGCCGCCGTTATTGTCAGATTCCCTTTCTTTTTAGTCTCCGTAACCTCTGAAGGTTCTTCAAATTTTACATTGATTTTATAAGTTTCCCTATCTATTGCATTATCTTCTTTCGTACCTGCATAGAAGAATACAGTGTTTTCGTCTACGACATGTGCTCTACGATTGTCTACTACCAATGGATCATTGCTCGAATTGGCAAAATAGATGTTCATGGCAGTTGCCGAGTAATTTCCTGAATAATCATTGAATGGTAATACATGAAGCAGGGCTTTTCGCCATCCTTTCCGTTTGTTGGTAATGTACGAGGGGTCCTCCTCAATTGTCAATGGCAACACCCACTCTTTCGAAAGGTTCATTTCTGAAAACTTAAACTTGATAGGGAATAGTTCCTTTCTTGAACCTGCCGGAATATGGCAGGTGGCGGAAGGAAATTCGTAATTCTCCTGTGGTAGTAAGTTATACCATAAGTCTTTTCTGAGTTCGTGAAAGTTGGCTTCGTTCATGGCGTTCAACGTATCCGGGTCTACGGCAATCCGTACATCGAGATCCTTATCCAATGGAGTAGAACCACTGACTAGCACCGGAAGGTTGTAGATAACCTCACCATTAGGCTTGTAGCGGACGTAGATACTTGAAACCTCTCCATCATTAATTGGAGCTTTTAGTGAAACCATGTGAACATAAAGTTCGTCTTTCCATTCGTCATTGCATGCACTGAACGAAAGCAATGCGATAAACAATGTGGCTATATAAATATGTCTTTTTTTCATTCTTATTGTATATTTTAGATTAATCAAAAGTTTCCCATCCCGGCGCCTGTGTCATTTTGCGGTTTCTTTTTAATTCATTTTGTGGCATAGGCCAAAAGTACATCTTACGTGAGAAGTTTGCTTGTAGATTTTCTACTCGTATACGTTCATAAAAGCGTTCTTTTTTGCTTTCAGTCATCAGTACGTTATAGCCATAGATTTGTTCGGACTCTTCTACCGGAGCAAGCTTCCAGCGACGCAGGTCGTAGTAACGTTGATTCTCGCCCATGAATTCTACCTGACGTTCATGTATTAGTTTCTTACGGAACAATGTTTGGTCATTATATGTCTCCTCGTTGTAATCAGGAACTCCAGCACGCATCCTGACAGGCAAGACAGCTTTGCGGATTTCTTCTGTATTTCGCGAAACTGTAATTGGTTCTCCTTCCCAAGTTGTTACTTCGTAGCTACTACTCGGAGTCAATTCGTTTAGGGCTTCCGCATACATCAGCAGGATGTCGGTATAGCGAAGTGGTATGTCTACTTTATCATAGATTCTTCCGTTGTTCGTGTTGCAGTCGTTAGGGCTGACAAATTTCATGACACCTATTCCTGTAGGAATCCAGTAGTCGGAACTGTTTTTTCTTCCGTTATCGCTACCTCTGTAGTACCATACCTGTTGGTTGCGTCTATCTCCATCTTGCGCACTTGCCAATGCCCAAAAAGCACCGTTGAATGCTACGCTGGCATAGAAACGCGGTTCGCGGTTCGCATATTCTTTCCATACTCTCGGACGTATCTGCGGGTAAAGTCCGCGGTTGTATTCATCTTCCGAGACGAAACGTTTGTCTACTTCGCAAGTGTCTAGGAATGTTTCTAGATTGAAGCTACTTCCGTCTGCCATATCATAGGCATCACACTGTTTGATTGTCAGTCCGTGGCGGTTTCTTCCTCCGGCATTTGTGGGTAAATGATCGAGAACAAGATCTCTGACTTGATCATTTAATGCATTGTTTCCTCGTGTAAATATCAATTCCGGATTTTCGGTAGCATACAAGTCTCCATTGAAAATAGAGCGATAAGAGGCGAACGGGTCAATGTCAGCCCATCCTTCCGGGAAATCTTTGTTGGAGTATACAGAGTGATAGGGAGGTCTTACGGTTGCCGGATAAGCGTTATCTCCTTTAGATTGATAGGGAGCGGTGTATAGCTTGTATACACCGGTTGCGTTGGCTAGGTCAATGACATCTTTAGCCGCTGCCGCTGCTCTAGCCCACTTGCTTTCGTCATACGTCTGAGACATTAGCATGCGTCCTTGCCAATCAGTAAAATCAGAGAACTTATCGGAGTCACCGGGACGTGGGTTATTTATCGGACTTGCTGTATATAGAAGTACCTTTGCGCGTACCGCCAAGGCAGCTCCTTTCGTACTGCGATTGACATTCTGTCTGTCTCGTTTCTCAGGCAGTGATCGGGCCGCCAGTGCCATTTCCTCACTGATGTAGTTCACTACTTCATCGTAGCTACTGCGTGGATAGGACATGTCCATATAATCTTCATCAATACTGATTGTCTCTTCAGGAATTAGAGGAACTGGTCCGTATTTTCTTAGTAATAACCAATAAAAATAGCTTCTTAAAAAGCGGGCCTGTGCTTTATAGTCTGCAATTTCTACTTCTGACAGTTCTTCATTAATATCTATATTGTTGATTAAGATAGAAGCCTGGCGAATACCTTCGTAGCAACGGATGTATGAATTGTTTGTCCAGGTATTGTCATATTGTCCGAATTTGAAAGCATTGTAAGTTACGGCTCCGTCACTTTCATTAAAAATCATATCGTCTGCAAAATTAGTTGTGGAATAGCCGATACGTGTGATTTCTAAATTTGTTTCTAACAGACAGTTGTAGCATTTGGCCAGCCATTGTTCCGTAAAATTCTTGCTCTTGAAAATTTTCTCTTCACTTTGACGATCTTTAAAAAAACGTTCCACGCTCAAATAGTCTGAACAAGAAGAAATACCCAGCCCAATGACTAAAATGGCTATTGCGGATAATATATGTTTTTTCATCTGTTTTTGAATTAAATGTTAATTGTAAGTCCTAAGGTATATGATCTTGATAATGGATAAGCCTGACCGTTGGTGCTGCCCAGTTCCGGATCCCATAACTTAAAATTGGAGAATGTTATCAAGTTAGTTCCCATGAAGTATAAACGAACGTTGTTCAAGTGGATCTTATTGATAAGACTCTTCGGAATATTATATCCGATTTCTAGGTTTTTCAAGCGCAGATAAGAACCATTGCGAAGCCAATATGTAGACGGACGGTAGTTGTTACTATTGCCTCCATAGCTTAAACGCGGGTATTCTGCGTTCGGGTTTTCATTTTCACCTAATATCCAGCGGTTGGAGTTCGCCATGTCGGTGAGAATATTTCCCCAATCACCATTCTTGAAAGGATATACAGTAGGACCTTCGATACAGAAAGTTGATTTGCCTGCACCTTGGAAGAGGATGTTGATGTCAAATCCTTTCCATTCTGTGGAAAGACCGAAACCATAAATAAGATTTGGGCGATTGGTTGCACCGATAGGAACTTCGTCATTTTCATCTATCTTTCCGTCTCCGTTGACATCCGCATACTTGATATCACCTGGCATTACGTCGCCCCAGCTCTGTTTCGGACTGTCACGAATGTCATCATAATCTTTGAATAATCCTAGTGAAATAAGTCCGCGGGTTTGGTTAACACGGAAACCTTGTTGGCTTTTATAAGGGTAATTACTGAATTCTTCGTCATATTTCAGGATTTCACTCTTACTGTATGTAAAGTTACCTCGCAGTGTCAGATTCACATCTCCAATACGTTGTTTATATCCCACATTACCGTCGAATCCTTTGGAAACTACCGAGCCAATATTGGTAGATAACTTCATGCCTGTTCCTGTACCGTACATACCAACGGAGAGAGGGATATAGTTACGCTCTTGGTAAATACCGTCACGTTGTTCGTGAAAGTAGTCAATTGTACCGGTCAGCTTGTCATTGAACAATGCGAAGTCGATACCTATGTCATGCTTGGTTGCTATTTCCCAAGTGACAGCATTAGTTGCATAGTAAGTATAGGTCAATCCGTCGAACTGATAGCTTTGTCCTAGGTCTGCATAGTTGTAATTGTTGCTTGCTCCGAAAGTAGACAAGTAGGGAAAGCGTCTATCCATATTGTCATTACCTACTTTTCCGTAAGAATAACGTACTTTAAACATATTGATCCACGGTGATTTTTCTTTAATGAAAGACTCTTCTGCCATGTTCCAGGCTACAGAGTAAGCGGGGAAGAAACCGAACTGATGACCTGTTGCAAAGTTCTCGGATCCATTGTAACCAAAGTTAAAGTCAACGAAGTAACGGTACTTCCAACCATAGGTGAAACGTCCGGAAAGTCCTTGATGACGTCTGTCAATACCTTGCATAATGTCATCTTCCTTTTTTACAGAGGCATTGATTGTCTTATCTTGTGTATATTTCATTACGGCTCCCACCATGTGATTACCAAAGGTACGGTCGTAGTGCAACTCTGCTTCTAAATATTCTTTTCGTTCACCGGTTGAGTTAGCTTCTTGTGACATCAATTGTTCATCTCTGACTTTTCTCATCACAAGACTACCATCAGAAGCGCGGTTCTGTTCCGCTCTCCATAATTCTGGTATTTTTTTACGGTTGATCCACTGATAATTGTTAGTGTCGAATCCATAGCGTCCGATGAATTTTAGACCTTTGGTGATAAAACTGAAATCTTGTTCGAGAGTGATATTGGTCTGCAATTTATTATTCCATGTTTCTTGATAGCCGGTTTGTGTAGCAATGGTCCAAGGATTGATTTGTTCATCGTCCGAACCGAAAGCGGGCGTATATCCATTGGAATACATGATTGGTACTGAGACCGGGTTATAATTCATAGCAGAAGCCCAGATATTGCTTGACATACCCGGTTCGTTCTTTTTGTCTAATGAACCGGATACACCGACTTTTAGCAGTGTGGTTTTGGTGATATCCATATCCACGTTCAGACGGTAGTTCCAACGGCGATAGTTGGCGTTGGTATTATAGTCTTTTAGCCCTTTGTCTACTTTATACATACCACCTTCATCTACATAGCTTGCAGATACATAATAGCGTGCCAATGAACCACCGCCGTTCATGTTGATAGTGGCACGATAAGTAGGTGCTCCTTTTTTCAGGAGTACATCCATCCAGTCTACATTGGGATATAAGTCCTGGTCCAGTCCGTTACGGAGTATATACAATTTGTCTTCAGGGAAGAAAGGTTCTTGGTTACGAGTAGTACGTGCTTCATTCATCATTGAAGCATATGTATATCCGTCAATGAGGTCTGGGGTTATGGTACGTGTGTTGTAGGTTGTTTCTACTTTTGCATCGATTTGTACTTTTCCTCCTTTACCACGTTTAGTTGTTATTAATACTACACCATTGGCGCCACGCGAACCGTAGATTGCTGTGGCAGAAGCATCTTTGAGTACAGTGAAGGATTCTATATCCTCAATATTGAGTTCATTCATACTGCGTTCAAATCCGTCGACTAAAATCAAGGCACTTGAACCTGCTCCGAATGTCGAGATACCGCGAATCCAGAATTCGGAAATATTATTTCCGGGCTGTCCGGAAGTTTGGCGAGCCATTACACCTGCTATGTTACCTGCCAAAGCATTAGTAATGCTTGATGTGGAAGTCTTCAGTGTATTTATATCCACATTGGTAACGGCACCGGTCATCGTTATTTTTTTCTGTGCACCAGTACCTGTTACCACTACTTCATCCAAAGCAGTGGCAGTGGCTTCTTTCATTATGACCTTGATTGTTCTTTGTTCTTTTATCAGGACTTCCTGTTTTTCGAAACCGATGAAAGAGAAAACGAGTCTGTGGTAGGGTTCCATCTTGATTTTGAACTTGCCGTCTATGTCGGTGATGGCACCTAATCCCGGGATGTCTTTGATGATTACGTTGACACCAATTAATGGTTCTTTGGACTCGTCTGTCACGAGACCTTCAACCTCTATTCTGTTTGTTTGTACCTCTACCGAACTGTTTTGAGCATACACGCTGCATGTGCAACAGAACAGGAGGAGCAAGTTAAAAATATATTTTTTCATTCGGAATGTGTTTTTATAGTTATTCTATAGAAATGGTACGGATGCTGTGATTTTCTCTATCGGCGATGTAGAAAGTCTGTGTTTCTTCATCGTAAGCGATGCCGCATGGATTATCAAAGCGTGCTTCCGTTTTTAATTCTCCGTCAATATTGCCAGATACCTTGTTGTCAGAAGAGACACTGCCTCTTCCTGCAAAAAGAGATACGTTACCGTCGGGAGTAATTTTAAAGATGCAATGGTTTCCTCTGTCGCATATATAATAATCATAAATGTTTCCGTCCGGACGAGGATTTTTTATATATTCTTCATTCTTCACAAATGTGCCTTGGTAAGGTTCCTGAAAACGGGCACTCGGACCGGGCGAGGGACTGTACCCGGCTTCTCCTTCTCTACCGGCAAATGTGGTTGGCTTCTGAAATTCATTGGTTACTTTATTATATTGGGATACCAAAATACAGTTACGGCCTGTGATATACATAAATCTTCCATCCGGATGGATACACATAAAAGTACCGGAATCACTATTTTCGTATACACCAAATAATTCTACTCCTTTTTTGCCACCGGTCGTAGGATCGTGAACAGCTTTTTGAAGTCCTCCTTTCCAATAGGTGTTGTAGTAAAGTGATTTATTTAGGGCGCAGTAAACATTGTTATATCCTGTGCGGTCATAAACATAGGGGTGGGCTTTTCTGAATTCTTCAGATCGCAGAATGTAAGCAATTTCACGGTTGTCTTTACTGCTGCTTCCATGGTCATCTGATACGAAAAGAGTGTCTCCGGTTGCATCGAAAGACATGAATTGCATATTCCTAAATCCTCCCTGGCCATTAGTAAGAAGAGTTGAGACTTCTTTTGCTTCCAGATTGATTCGACGTATAGGACCGCCTTGACCATTAATAATTAAGCATTTCTCAATACCAAATGTGTCCATTAATAGCCATTGAGGATTTCCGAATCTTGCTTTTTCAAAGTTTCCGTCTACGTCAGATGAATTTCCATTTTCGTCTTCGCTACCAACAAGAGTACTCACTGAAGGCTGTAGAGTATAATTGAACTTCTTTTCAAATTCATATTCTATAGGAGAGGTTTTTCCGTCGGCACTTTCGATTTTTATTTTAATATTACCATCGAAAGCTTTCGGCGGGACTATACAGTAAATTTCGGTGTTGGTGCAGCCGATAGTTGTCGTGTATTGTCCACCTATTGTGATGTGGATTTTTGAGGGATCAGTCCCAAAATTATCTCCATAAATATGGATTTGAGTACGAAGACTCCCATGATCGGGGGTAAAGTCTGAGAAAACAACCGGTTTAGACGGGTCGTATCCATTGGAACCAATTTTGTCGTCCTGACAGCCGATAAGGCATACGGTCAGAATCAACACCAGTGCCTTATACCAATAGAGGCATCTTTTTTCATGTGTTTTTCTTTTCATATAGTTTTTTTAATTAAGAGTAAAATATTAATATTTTTTATTTTAGAGCTCATATAATGAGGAGAGCGTTAGTTTATAAGTTCACCTCGATACCTTCCACAAGATTGCCACTAGCTTGGCAAACGCCTTGGTCTGTGAGAACTTTGACAATAGCCATATCTTTGTTTTCTGTTTTAAATTTGCCTTTTTCGCTAGTCAACTTTACTATAACTTTGTCGCCTTGTTTTTCGGCTTTGAAGGTTTGTTGGCTGTAATCTCCCTTCTTGAATGCCCAGCCATCTCCTGCATCCCAGTACATTGATCCATCGGCTTTTCCTTGTTCATCCAGACAAACCAATAATGTGAGCGGATCTAATGAGTTTTCTGTGGTATTTTGAATGATCTTTCCGGTAGGAATAATCGAACCGCCACGTATCTTCATCTTTGCTTGATATTTATCACTGTTGTCACCTTTAACTAGTGATAGTTCTTTCCAAATGCCTTTCGGCAGTGCAGGCTGCTTAGCGTATGCCGGAATAATAAGCAGGTTGTTACCAATCAGGAATGCTTCTTCTTCGGCACGCAACGACAAGTCTTTAGGGTCGGCGAAAAAAACAGGTCGCATGATGGGCATACCATTTGTTGAGGCTTCGTGCAGCAGAGTATAATAATAGGGGAGAAGGATGTATCGACGTTCTAATGCTATTCGTGCGGCATTTTCTACTTCTTGCCCAAATGCCCATGGCTCCTTGTTGTTTGTTCCTGCACAAGCGTGACCACGTGAGAATGGATAGAAAGCACCTACACCAATCCAGTTGCCGAATAAATCGGCATCAGCATTAAATAGAAAGCCACCGATATCCGAACCGCTGAATGGTTGGCCGGATAATCCCAAAGTTAAAGACATGGGTATTGACATTTTCAGATGGTCCCACCAGGAGCCATTATCACCGGTCCAAGTGGCTGCATAGCGCTGACCACCTAAGAAATTAGAACGAGTAAGAATAAACGGTCGCCTTTCGGGGCGGGTTTCCAGTATGCCTTCTCTGGATGCTTTAACCATTAGAAAACCATAAACATTATGATATTGTAGATGTGTTCCTGCAGGCAATTTACCTCCTCCGCGGTGGAGATTATCTTCCGGCATTGTTTTGTTGGGAGTGTCATTGATTTGTGGCTCATTTACATCGTTCCAAACACCGTCTACTCCTTGTGCCATGAAATCTTTATATAAGTTCCTCCACCATTTATTTACTTTAGGGCATGTGAAGTCTGGGAACGCTGCCGCTCCTGGCCAGGCATCACCATGAAAGTTCTTTCCGTCTGCAGTTTTTACCCAAACGTCATTTTCAGTTCCTGATTTATAAACGAAGTAGTTGGGGTCAACTTTTGCTCCAGGATCAATCATCCATGCAGAATGGAAGCCGCGTATATGTAAATCGCGATTAACAGCCTTAGGATTGGGAAAACTTTGTGGGTTAAATGTGAAAATACGATATCCATCCATGTAGTCAATGTCCATCCAGATAACATCGCATGGTATTCTTTTGTGTCTGAAAGTGTCTGCAATCTCAATTACGCGACTGTCTGGTGAATAAGAGAAGCGACTTTGTTGATAACCTAATGCCCAGCGGGGAATCATCGGCATAGTGCCTGTTAGTTCCGATAGTCCGCGAACTACAGCTTGTGGAGATTCTCTGTCAATAATAAACACCCGAAAAGGTTCTCCCTCACTTCTTAGTTCAATTTTCTCATTTGTACTACTTAATTCAGCTTTCCATGTGGTATCGAATAAAATACCGAAAGCTGTTCCGTCTTTTCTAACTCCCATCATCCAAGGATGTGATTGATATAGGCGTGTACCATTATCTACACCGTAGGCACCGGAATCTGTATTCCAGAGCTTGATTGTTTTACCATTTCTTAGAAGAGAACCGGTTACTTCACCACCTCCGTAGATACTTGTGCCTTCCGGTATTGTAAGTGATGCATTAGCTTTACCATCTGTGAGGGAGAATTCGGGAATAAGTATCCAATCGGCAGGGAGTATGCCTCTCTCACGTGGTTCTTTTTCAATTGCGAACGAAGGTACTTTCTTTGCGTCAAAACCTTCTGGGATAAACTTGGCAATGCCGTCTCCAACCAATACGCTTTGTTTGATGGATACTTTCTGTGTTGCTGCGTCTGCCAATAGAGGCAAAGCAGTGAGCAAATATATTGCTACTGTTTTAATAAGGGTATATTTCATGTTTTAATAATTTTAGTTGTCATTCTTTCTAGAAAAATTATTGGATAGTGGCAAGGCGGGCGTACATTTCTATCATGGCAGCTTGTGTTAACAACCATTTTTTGTCATCTTTGCTTTTGCCGCTTAAATCTGTATTAAATAATCCTTTATCATCCCGGGCGTACATCCAAGCATGGTTTAAACTTTTATCGAAAGCGTTGATATATGTTTTATTCTTATCTATATGATAGAGTTCGATAAAGCCTCTTAACATTACCGCAGTAAACCAGATATCTCCTTGCTTTAGCATTTTAAAGCTTTCTCCTGTAGTTGTTGTAAAGTCTGTGAAAAAATAGTTATAGCATTCTTTAGCTATATTTTGTGCATCTTTCAGGTAGAGAGGATTTCTTGTCAGTTGATAGAGCAGGGCGGCTGATTGCATCATTTGCCCGCTGTTATAGGCGTATTTGGCTTTTCCTATCTTTCTGTCAAGACCGATATTGTCAAAATAGAGGTAATCAGTGGAGTCTTGTAGATTCTTTTGCGTCCATTCATATAATTCTTTTCCTTGTCTGAAGTAGATGCTGTCATTAGTTGCTTTAAATAGTTTAAGGGCGAGTACAGAGCCAGGAGCATTTGAACAAGTATTTTTAGACTCTTTCTTTTGCTCACACCAGTAAATGCCTCCTCCCAACAGGCTATCAGTACCACTTTCTATAAATTTCCATATTAATTGTGCTTTATCCAGATATCTTTTCTCTTGTGTTATTTGGTAGATGTCGGTGAAGTCAATGCCTAACCATACATTGTCGTCATAAAAACGATCGGATGTCGGTGCTGTTTGTATGTACGATGAGTAAGCGTTAGGAGTTCTTTGGATATCGAAATATTCTTCCAGACCAGGTAATACCCGTTTATCTAATAATTTCTGGTATTTCTTGTCATGAGTCGCTTCGAATAGTGCATTTACTGCAGAGAAAGTACCCGAATATGGCCATAAATAGGAGAACTGATTAGGCGTGTTTGCTTGGTCTTCCGATGCCAGATAAGTGACTTTGTGTTGTTCGTCAAAGGGATAGCTTTCCCGAAGCAGATAAGAGTCCTTTGCTGAGTAATGTTGATAAAGGGAATCCAATGTCTGCTGGGCTTTTCCCAAACTTGAATCTGAGTCTGCCTGCTTTGTTGAGGCACAACCAGTCAAAGAGAGGGTGCAAACTATGATTAGTAAAATACACGGTGATTTCATTCTATATAATATTATATTCATTATTAACTAAAGATTTTCCTTCCAAAATACAGGTAGCTGAATATGCTACCTGTTTGTGGATTACCTATTTCAAACTACAATCCTTTTTATTTTGCTTTTTACCTTATTCCGTTGTCTGATGCTGCAAAGTTATTATGGTTAGTATAAGATGATGTACGGACCCATGACATAAATGTCTCTTCTCGATGAAATGTCGCAAAAATATATATATGTGTCGTAAAAGCGTACTCCTGTTATGTTAATTTTCAGATGATCAGAATGTTTTTTGTGCAGTTCTTGGACGTTTTCCCGATTTTCCATATCTTTCCATCGATTTTTGTGTCTTGATTTAAAACAAGAGAATGCTATATGAAAAAACACAATGAATGGACGAAGAGAACTACTCTTTTAAGAAGAGTTCTGCTGATACTGGTTTCTTTTCTTTTGATAGGAGTAGACATAAATGCTTCGTATAGTCTCCGGCAATTTTCCAGTAAGAACGGATTATCCAATAGTGCTATTCTTTCGATGTGTCAGGATAGGCATGGCGTGATATGGATCGGTTCATGCGATGGGCTGAATATCTACGACGGCACTTATCTGGGATTGTACAAACCAACCAATGTGCACCATAGTTTCTCCGGTAATCTCATCGAACGGATTATCGAGGCGGACAACGATGTGCTTTGGATACAGACTAATTATGGGCTCGACCGCTTTGATACACGCAGACAGACCATACAAAGCTTCAAAGACTTTAAATACATAAACCGTATGGCGATAAGTCCCGAAGATGATTTCTTTATTATTAAGGATGATGGCTACATTTATTATTATCAGCCGGAGCAGAAGGACTTCTGTAAACTTGATGTGAAAAAGATACATTTTGAGGAAGTACAACAAATGGCTATTGATAACTTTGGAGTACTTTGGATATTCTCTTCGGATAATGATAACCGGAGTTATATAATAGAGAAAAACGGAAATCAAGTGAAGCTGGTTCCCAGTAATTGCCTGAATCATTCGGAAAAGTTGTTGTGGACGTTTGTAGATGGCGATTTTCTCTATTTCATAGACAGTACTTATGCACTTTATGAATACGATCTGAATAATCATAAAGCGTATTTTATAGCAGATATGGAGGCAGAGATACTTCGTCGGGGTGAGGTTTCTTCCATTATAAAACAGAAAACTGATTATTTTATCGGCTTTAAGAGTAGTGGATTAATCCAATTAAAGTATATGCCGGATTCAAAGGTAAAATATAGCCTCCAGTCCATAAATGTTCAGTCCGGTATCTTTTGTCTTATGAAAGACCGGTTTCAGGATATAATCTGGGTGGGCGCTGACGGTCAAGGGCTTTATATGTATTTTACAGATGAATTTTCTATTGACAACATCATGTTGGATGTACCGGAGTATCGGGTAGATAATCCGGTTCGTGCTCTATATCAGGATCAGGATCAGACATTGTGGATAGGTACGAAGGGAGGGGGAATATTAAAGATGTTTGATTTCCATCCTGATATGGAAACTTTGCCTCGGGCAGAAAGGATCCTGGCAAGTAATAGTCCGTTGATGGACAACTCGGTGTATAGTTTTGCTCCCAGCCGGAGGAAACTCTTATGGATTGGAACGGAGAGCGGACTTAATTACTACTCCTATTCACAAAAGCGGATACAGGAATTTCCGGTCATGGCAGATGGCAAGATGGTGAAGTATGTACATTCTGTCCGTGAGACAAATGATAGTACGTTGTGGGTGGTTTCTGCCGGTGAAGGTATTGTGAAAATCATTCTGGATGCTACTTCACTTTTACCTAAAGTGAAGTCTGCCCGTCGCTTTACACTGGATGGCGGAAAGAGAAACTCCAATTATTTCTTTGTCTCTTTTCAGGAGAATGATTCGGTTATTTGGTTTGGTAACCGTGGATATGGTGCGTATAAAATGAATACGCATACCAATCAACTAACTCCCTGCCGCATTGACGATGTAGTGAAGAATCAGACTGTAAATGATATTTTTGCTATTCATAAGAATGACGAAGGATACTGGTTTGGTACGAGTTTCGGATTGACCCGGCTTTATCAGGGCGAATATAGGGTATATAACGAGACTGACGGCTTTCCCAACAATACGATTCACGGCATATTGGAAGGAAGGGACAATAACTTGTGGCTTAGCACCAATCAAGGGTTGGTGAGGTTTAATGTCCGCGAAAACACAGTTCAGACGTATCGGCAGCAGGGCGACCTGGAAGTGATTGAGTTTAGTGACGGTGCTTTCTTCAAGGATCAGCAGACGGGGACATTATTTTTTGGTGGTACGAACGGATTCATTACGATTAGCGAGAATGATCAACTTTCGGAAGAATACATGCCTCCTTTGCATTTCAATCGCCTCTCTATTTTTGGTAAAGAGTGCAATATTTATGATTTTCTGCAAGGCGCTACGAAGCAAGAAACTTTGGTGCTGGACTATAGTCAGAACTTCTTTAACCTTTCATTTATTGCTGTCGATTACATTAACGGGAACAATTATACTTACTCTTATAAGATAGACGGTTTGAGCGATAGTTGGATTGAGAACGGATTGTCTACGGTGGCGGTTTTCTCTAATCTATCTCCTGGAGAATACACCTTGCTAGTGAAGTACCGAAGTAATATAACAGGGAAAGAGAGTGAACCTTATTCATTATTGATCCGTATCACTCCTCCCTGGTATATGACTACTTGTGCTTATATTGTCTATTTCTTATTATTAGCCGGGGTAATTGCAGGAGCTATCCGGATGGTGATAAAACGTTATCGCAGAAAGCGGAATGTTATGATCGAGGAAATGAACCGCCAGCAGCGCGAAGAACTGTATGAATCGAAATTGCGTTTCTTTACTAACATTACCCATGAATTTTGTACTCCGTTGACATTGATCAACGGTCCGTGTGAAAAAATCCTTTCCTATAGCCGGGTAGACAGTTATGTCCGGAAGTATGCTTCCATGATTCAGCAGAATGCGTTGAAACTGAATGCGCTGATATTGGAACTGATTGAGTTCCGCCGACTGGAGACGGGGAACAAGATTTTGAAGATAAAACATGTTCCTGTCACAGAACAGATACGGACTATTGCCGAATCATTCGGAGAGCTGGCGGAAAGCCGGAAACTGAACTATCGATTGCAGATAGAAGATGGAGTTTTTTGGAATACGGATGTCAGCTGTCTGAGTAAAATTGTAAATAACCTGATTTCTAACGCTTTCAAATATACTCCGGAGAATGGTTCCATTACGGTAGAGCTGCGTATTGAAGGAGAACAACTTTGCATTCGGGTATCTAATACGGGAAAAGGAATCAAGGAGGCTGATCTCACGAAAATATTCGACCGTTATAAGATTCTGGATAATTTCGAAGTGCAGAACAAGAATGGGATTTCTCCGCGAAATGGATTGGGACTGGCCATTTGTCACAGTATGGTAAATCTGTTGAATGGACAGATTCAGGTATCCAGTATTCCTAATGAGGTGACTACTTTTGATGTATGGCTGCCTGTTATGGAGGTTACGGTGGATAATGAAGATGAAAAAGTAGCTGAAGAATTGGTTTTGTCATCAGATGAGCAAGCAGTCGAACTCAAGAATTCGTCGGTTGAATTTGATAAGAACAAGCAGACGATTATGATTATTGACGATGACCCTTCTATGTTATGGTTTGTTACGGAGATATTTGTCGGGGCATACAATGTTGTCTCTTTAGGCAGCGCAGAGGAAGCCTTGAAGCAGTTGGGCATTCAGTTACCGGATTTGATTATTTCGGATGTAATGATGCCCGGTATGGATGGAATGTCGTTTGCCAAAAAGATAAAGTCGGATAAACTGTTGAGCCGTATCCCGTTAATACTGCTTTCGGCACTGAATAATATTGACGAGCAGACGAGGGGAATTGAATCCGGCGCGGAAGCATATATCACGAAACCTTTCAATGTGGAATATCTCGAGAAAGTCGTTAGAAGGCTGTTACAGCGCGAAGAGGACCTGAAAGAGTATTATAGCTCTGTTCTAAGTGCTTTTGAACTGGATGATGGTCATTTTCTGCATAAAGAGGATAAATCCTTCTTCGAGAAGATGATGCAGATTATTGATAGTCATATACAGAATACGGATTTATCAGTGGAATTGTTGAGTAGTTCATTAGGATACAGTACCCGGCAGTTCTATCGGAAGCTGAAAAATGTCACGGAGAAGACTCCTGCCGACATCATCAGAGAGTATCGCCTGACGATTGTAGAACGCTTGTTGCTGACAACGCAACTTTCCATTGAAGAGATTATGGATAAAACCGGATTCTCGAACAGGGGGACTTTCTATAAAGCATTTGCCCAGAAGTTCGAGATGACGCCCAAGCAGTACAGGAATATCAAGACGAAGGATGTTCATGATGCTTCTGAGGAAGGAGGAGGAACTATGAACGTATAAAACTCCTGAAGACTTGACAAACGGCTTTTAATGTTGTATATTTGTATCCTTACAATAAATGAATTAAAACTTAGACCAATGAGAATATCTTACCTTATACTGCATTTGTTGTGCTGATATAGTATAATATGACAACATTTTAACCGATAATGCCTTGCTTCGGAAGGCTTTTCGGTAGCTTGTATATAAGAAACAGGCTGCAAACTTTTGAGAGGTTTGCAGCCTGTTTTGTTATATAAATTCGGATAAATGCTATCGAAAAGCCATGTAATCGTTTCTAATAAACTTGGATACCGTTTCTAATAAACGATCAAGAAGTTTATTAAAAACTGAAATATAGATTAGGCATAACAGGTCAGTATTTTTCAGCAGAGTCGGATAGAGAATAAATATGTTACGTCAATATCGGTTATGAATAGGTAAACTATATCAACGCCTTAAATCTTCTTCTTTTCCAACATCACCTTATAATGGCTGTTTTGCCTGTTACTTCTTTTTCGGCTTTCTGCGTGCCCATCCTTCCTCGCTGAAGTCAGGCTCTTTATCTTTAAAGAACTGTTGCCAGTCGTCTGTCTTTTTAGGACCACGTGCTCCGTAACCCCGTTCTTCGCGGCTGGGCTTGTCGCTTCTTTTTTTCTTGTCGGTCTTGTCACTGCCTTTAGTCGCTCTGTCAGCTCGCGGTGCTCTGTCCGATCTTTCGGAACGTGAGTTGCGGCTACTGTCACCACGCTTTTCGGAAGAACTTCCGAAAGGACGTTTTCCTCCTCTGCGTTCGGCAGAACCACTGCCTCTCCGACCTTCTCCTGCTTCCTCACCGGCAACTTCTACAGATACTTTGCGGCCGTTCCAGTTAGCGCGGTTCAACGCCTTCACTACGTTTTGTGCTTCTTTCTCTTCTACTTCGAAGAAGGAGAAATTTTTCATCAAGTCAATGCGTCCCAACTCGATTCGTCCACGTGTATTGCTGTTCAGCAAGCTGATCAGCTCGCTTGGGAAGAAACTGTCCATTTTTCCCAGATTGATGAATAAGCGGGTGAAACCCGGCGCTGCCTTGCGGCTGCCTCTTTCACGGCTGTCACGTGTGTTACGTTCGCGGCTGTCGGTCGGAGTCTCGATCTCTTCACGGTCGCGGTAGTAGTCCAGAAAACGATTGAACTCATGCGATACCATGCGTTTGATCAGATCCTCTTTGCTCAGCCATTCCAGCTTACGATAAATCTCCGGCATGAAGTCCGTGATTTCTTCTTCGTTTACCTTCACCTTTTCCAGTTCATCAATCACTTTGATAAGCTGTTTTTCGCAGATCTGCTTGCCTGTCGGCATTTCTCCGGCAATAAACTTCTTGCCGATGATGCGCTCTATCTCACGCAGCTTTCCTTTTTCGCGCAGGTTGATGATAGCGATGGAAGTACCTGTCTTTCCGGCACGTCCGGTACGTCCGCTACGATGTGTGTAGCTTTCCGTATCATCGGGCAGGCCGTAGTTGATCACGTGTGTCAGGTCGTCTACGTCCAGTCCGCGTGCGGCAACGTCCGTAGCAACCAGTAATTGCAGGTTGCGGATGCGGAATTTCTGCATCACGGCATCGCGCTGAGCCTGTGACAGTTCTCCGTGCAGTGAATCTGCGTTATAGCCTTCCTGCATCAATTTATCGGCTATTTCCTGCGTTTCTTTACGGGTACGGCAGAAAATGATACCATATATTTGCGGGTAATAGTCAACAATGCGTTTCAGGGCTGCATATTTGTCTTTGGCTTGTACGGTATAAGCTACGTGTTTCACGTTGCTTGTACTTTCGTTCTTGCGTCCGATGGTAATCTCCTTGGCATTCTGCAAGTAGTTCTTGGAGATGCGGGCGATTTCGGGGCTCATGGTTGCCGAGAAGAGCAAGGTGTTCCGTTCTTTGGGGACATCGGCAAGGATAGCGTTGATGCTGTCGGTGAATCCCATATTCAGCATTTCGTCCGCTTCGTCCATCACTATGTTGTGAACGGTCGATAAAGATACGGTTTTGCGCTCCATCAGGTCGAGCAGTCGTCCCGGTGTGGCCACGATGATATGTACGCCGCGTTTCAGGCTGCGTATCTGGCTGTCGATGGAAGAACCGCCGTAAACTGGCAGTACTTTCAGTCCGTCAATGTATTTTGAGTAATCGTTCAGATCGCCCGCTATCTGGAGGCATAGCTCACGGGTGGGGCAAAGTATTAGTGACTGGGGAACCCTGTTCTTTACGTCAATCTGTTGGAGCAGAGGCAGGCCGAATGCGGCTGTTTTACCTGTTCCAGTTTGTGCAAGAGCTACTACATCATTATTTTCTCCTAAAAGGTACGGAATCACTTCCTCTTGTACCGGCATGGGATTCTCATATCCCATCTCTTCAATTGCTTTACGTATCTCCGGAGAAACGCCAAGCTCTTCAAATGTCTTCATTAAATCTCTGTATATCTTTTATTTCGGGCGCAAAGATAGAGAAAAATAATGAATAATGAATAATGGATAATGGATAATTATTGCTGCCTGCATAGCATTCTCCATTTTCCATTAACCATTATCTATTAATAAAATGCTGCGCAACCGTTCGATTTCTTCTGCCGAGAGTCCTATTCCTTTTTTCAGATATGCCTGTACGCTGCCGTATTCCGCATCAATCTGTTCTTTGGCTGCATTCAGGAAGTCTTCCTTGGCAGAGTAGATTGTAGTGATGGCTTCCTGCGAGTTGATAGGGAGTTTATACGCGTATCTGGAGGCTTTGGGGATGTTGAAATAGTCATTACTCAGGCGATAGTCTTTCATGATGGCTTCTTCATTGACTCCCAAAGCGGCAAGTACCAGTGCTGAAACAATGCCCGTACGTCCTTTGCCTGAAGTACAGTGGATGACGACGGGGTAATTGTTGCGGTCGAGCAGGAGTGTGAACAGTTCTTTGTATTCCTTGCGGTAGTTGGTGACCAGTTGACGGTTCATCCGCTCTACTAAACGATAGATCGTATCCGTTTCTATTTTCTTATCACGTATGTCTTGCAGGATGTGTTCCATGTTTCCTGTTGCAATGGGGAGGTGCAGGACGTTAAAGTCTTCATCATGAAGCTGTGGATAGTTATGGCGTTCTTCTTCCGAACGCAAATCGATGATAGTCCTTATGCCCATGTTTTTCAATTCCCGGCGGGAGCAGAATGGAATGCTGTCAATCTGTGCGGAACGGTACAGCATTCCCCAGCGGGTATCTTTGCCTGTTTCTGCAGACTTGTATCCTCCCAGGTCACGGAAGTTCTGAATGCCGGGAATATTGACGTTACGGGCAGCTACCCTCACCCGGTATCTGTTGTTGAATACCATCAGGTAGTAATAGCGCTGAGACGGATCATTGGTCACGATGGTCTTTTTCCCTTTCGCAATGTTGATGGTGACTACGGGATTTTCTTCGGGAATGAAGTCGGGAGAAGTGGAAGCATATACTTTTACCTGTCCTTTCAGTATAGGTGCTGTTTCCCATTTGATAATGGCGTTTCCTACATTGTTCTCTTCACACACTACGGATATAGTGGGCGAAGTGCCGGAACATGACGGAAGTACCAGTAGGATGGTCAGCCAGTTTAACAGGTTTCTGTACATAGTTTCTTTGTCTGATGAATCATGTACTGCAAAGATAGGAATTACCGTTAGATGTGGTAATTCCTTTGCGATTATTAGCCAAAGTTAATAGTAATTTAGGGGATGGTTGTATCCGTAATTACTTCGATGCGTACTGTCCGGCAAACTCCACCGATACTGAATTACTGAAACTACGGCATACTTCGGCGGCAAAGTCTTTCCCGCACTGAACTACTTTGTCCCAGACTTCTTCATTCAGATTATTAAGGTCACGGTATCGTACATCATATTTAAGCAATCCGTAGATCAATCCCGCATTGAAATTATCTCCGGCACCGATGGTGCTGACTGCTTCCAGCGGTTCTATCGGATATTCTTTGCTGACCAGATTGGTGCGAAGTGATACTTTGTCCCCACCGGCCGTGCATATAAACCGCGGGCAGTAGAATTTAATCTTGTCTTTATATATCTTGTCCACGTCTTGCAAGTCATACATATAGAAGAAATCTTCCAGCGATCCCCGTACAATATCGGCGTATTCCAGATTCTCGATAATCGTAGGAGCCAGTTTCATTGCTTCGTTCTTATGTGAAGAGCGGAAGTTCGGGTCGTAGTAGATGATTGCTTTCTTCTCGCGTGCCTGGTCCAGCAGTTCCAGAATCTTCTCCCTGAGTACCGGGTTCAGCGCATAGTAAGAGCCTACCATGACGATATCGTCTTCCTCTAACTTAGGATAAAGCACATCCAGACGTTGCTTGGGATAATCCTTATAGAAGATATATTCAGCATCGCTCTGTTCATTGAGGAATGCCAGTGATACAGGTGATTTACCATCCGGGAAGACATTTACGTGATCCGTCGGAATATTATTTTCACGCATGAATTGCAGAATGATATTTCCTACCCGGTCATTACCTGTTTCACTGATAAAACCTACCTTGATCCCCATTCGTCCGAGGGATACGATGCCGTTGAATACAGAGCCTCCCGGTACGGCTGCGGAAGGCTGGTTTCCCCGAAAGATGATATCGAGGATTGTTTCTCCGATACCGATTACTTTTCGCATAGCGATCTTGATTTTTCGCCCAAATAACCACCGTGATGGCGTTTTGAGTATTCTTCGATGGTGAATCCTGTCTTCTTCATTGTCTGTACTACCAGTATGTCACCGATGACGGTCATGGCGGTAGTCGATGTAGTAGGAGTCATGCCTAACGTACAAACTTCGGCAGGTTTACCGGTGCTCAGACAGACGTTTGATTCGTTGGCCAGCGGGCTGTCGGGATTTCCGGTGATAACGATAAACTTCAGTTCCGGGTCCAGATTATGTGCCAGTCGGGTCAGTTCCACGATTTCGCGTGTTTTGCCGGAGTTGGAGATAAGCAGGAGCAAATCGTTTTTTTGTAAGATGCCGAGGTCGCCGTGCTGCGCTTCACTGGGGTGCAGGAAGACCGATGGAATGCCGGTGGAGCAGAAGGTTGTGGCGATGTTCATGGCAATCTGTCCGGCTTTTCCCATGCCGGAAGTTACTAATTTCCCTTTTTTCTGATGTATCTGTTCTACAATCAGTTGTACTGCTTTCTCGTAAGCGTCTGTTACAGGGATATTGAGCACTGCTTGTGCCTCTTGTTGCAAGAGTTGTTTGATGGAGTCTATCATATAATCAGTTTATTTTTTCTTTTAATTCATCCAGATTGTTTGCTGTTTCATAATAGGTAGAGAAAGATTGTCGGGCGAAGCCCTTATCCTCTAACGTCTTAAGTGCAGCCAGAAGTTCATTGTAAAAACCGTATTCGTTATAGAAGATCACCTTTTTCTGATGATATCCGATAGAGGCGGCGGCTATGACGTGGAAAATCTCGTCGAGTGTACCTACACCACCGGGCAATGCGACCAATATCTCCGACTTCTCTGTTATCACATCTTTCCGGTCGCTCAGGTTACGGGTATGAATCACCTCGTCCAGTAATGTGCTCACACTACCTTTTTCTTCCAGTTTGGCAGGAACTACTCCGATGACCGTACCTCCATTCTCTTTCACGGCGCGGGCTACGCATTCCATCAGTCCGAGATTGGCTCCTCCATAAATCAACGTTTTGCCTGCTTTTCCCATCCATTCTCCGATTTGACGGGCACTGTCAAAGTACATTTTGTCAATGTTTTCCGAGGCAGAACAGAATATTCCTATCTTTTTCATACACGTTGTTGCTAATATAGTCTACAAATATCTGCAATTTTCTATAAACGACAATAAGTTTTATTGTATTTTTGCGGCATTAATTCAATAAGGAAGTAGAAAACAATGCATTACAACGAATATACATTGCCGAATGGCCTGCGCATAATTCATGAACCGACTCTCTCGAAAGTAGCTTATTGTGGTTTTGCCATCGATGCCGGAACGCGCGATGAGGCTGAGGATGAGCAGGGGATGGCTCATTTCGTGGAACATCTTATTTTTAAAGGGACGGAGAAGCGGAAAGCGTGGCATATCCTTAACCGCATGGAGAATGTGGGCGGCGATCTGAATGCCTATACGAATAAAGAGGAGACGGTTGTCTATGCCGCCTTCCTGACCGGGCATCTGGAACGTGCCCTCGAATTGCTCGGAGATATTGTATTCCATTCTACTTTCCCGCAGCATGAAATAGAAAAGGAGACGGAAGTGATCATTGACGAAATCCAGTCTTATGAGGATAATCCTTCGGAGTTGATCTTCGATGATTTTGAAGATATGATTTTCCGTAACCATCCGTTGGGAAGGAACATTCTCGGTAAGCCGGAACTGCTGCGGAGTTTCCGTACGGAGGATGTTCTCTCGTTTACCCGTCGCTTTTATCAACCGGGGAATATGGTATTCTTTGTTCAGGGACAATATGATTTCAAGAAGATTATCCGTCTGGCGGAAAAGCATTTGTCCGATATCCCGGCAGTGACGGTGGATAATCAGCGTATGCCTCCTCCTCTTTATGTGCCCGAACGGTTGGTAGTGCCTAAAGATACTCATCAGGCGCATGTAATGATTGGTAGCCGGGGATACAATGCGTATGATGATAAGCGTACGGCACTTTATCTGCTGAATAATGTGCTTGGCGGTCCGGGCATGAACAGTAAGCTGAATGTATCGCTTCGCGAGCGGAGGGGATTGGTGTATAATGTAGAGTCCAATCTGACTTCTTATACCGATACAGGAGCTTTCTGTATCTATTTCGGTACGGATATCGAAGATATGGATACCTGTCTGAAACTGACCTATAAAGAACTGAAGCGAATGCGGGATGTGAAGATGACATCTTCTCAGCTGGCGGCAGCGAAGAAGCAACTGATAGGCCAGATCGGCGTGGCATCTGATAATTTCGAGAATAATGCGCTAGGTATGGCGAAAACATATCTGCACTATCATAAGTATGAATCGTCAGAATCAGTGTTCCATCGTATTGAGGCGTTGACGGCAGAACAACTGCTGGAGGTTGCCAATGAGATGTTTGCGGAGGAATATTTGTCGACGCTGATTTATAAGTGAAACCTTGAGTGAAGAATGTCATATTTCCTACAAAACTTTAATACTCTAATGAAAAATAAATGTTTGCTGTTGTTGTTTGCTTCTTTTCCGATTTTCTCATGGGCTGATGAAACTCTTGATTCACTATTGCATGTCCTTGATCAGACAATCTTGGCACATGACACTTATGTGGTACAGCGCGAATCGCGGATACGGCATCTGAAAGAGCTTGCCGGAGACGTGGCTCCTAATTCCATAGAACGCTATAATCTGAATAATCAGATCTATAAGGAATATAAAGCCTTTATTTGCGATTCCGCTATTTACTATTTAAATGAGAATGTTCGTATCGCGGGTAATCTGGGAGATACTGACCGGGAAATAGAAAGTAAGCTGCAACTTTCTCTTTTGCTTTCTTCTACGGGTATGTATACCGAATCAATTGATGTCCTGAAGTCAGTAGACCGACAGAAGGTAACTTCACATCTGATACTTGATTATTATACATGTTTCGATCATGTGTATGGTGAGATGGGATTTTATACACAAGATCAGACGTTATCTGCTTATTATCGGGAAATATCGTCAGCATATAAAGATTCATTATATGCGATATTATCTCCTCAATCGGAAGAATTTATGGTCATGCGCGAAACGTTGTTTCGTGACCGGCACAAGTATGATGAGGCCTTGGAGATAAACGACCGTCGTCTGATGGCAGCAGAGCCCGATACGCCTCAATATGCACTTGTAACTTACCATCGCTCACTTATTTATAAATATCTTGGAGATAAAATAAGAGAGAAACAGAATCTTTGCCTTTCTGCTATCTCTGATATTCGTTCTGCTATTAAAGATCATGCTTCTTTGTGGATGTTGGCTCAGTTGCTCTATGAGAATGGCGATATGGAGAGAGCTTACCAATATATGCGTTTCTCGTGGAATGCTACCAAATTCTATAATGCTCGTCTTCGAAGTTGGCAGAGTGCCGATGTGCTTTCTTTGATTGATAAAACTTATCAGGCGATGATTGAGAAACAGAACGACCGCCTTCAGCAGTATTTAGTGCTGATTACGGCATTGCTGGTGCTGCTGATTGGTGCGTTGGGCTATATATACCGGCAGATGAAGAAATTGGCTGTTGCAAGGAATCATCTGCAGACAGCCAATCATCAATTGAATCAATTGAATGAAGAATTACAGCAAATGAATGCCTGTTTGACATCTACCAATGCAGAACTGTCTGAATCTAACCAGATTAAGGAAGAATATATTGCCCGTTTTATTAAACTCTGCTCTACTTATATCAATCGGCTCGATGCATATCGTCGTATGGTAAATAAGAAAGTATCTGCTGGTCAGATAGCAGAATTACTTAAAATCACCCGCTCACAGGATGCCCTTGATGAGGAATTGGAAGAACTATATGCCAACTTTGATACTGCTTTCCTGCATTTATTTCCCGATTTTGTGAAGAAGTTCAATGCATTGTTGCAAGACAATGAACAAATCATTCTGAAGAAAGATGAATTATTGAATACCGAACTGAGAATTTTTGCATTAATACGTCTTGGTATTGAAGATAGTTCACAAATAGCAGAGTTTCTCCGTTATTCGGTGAATACAATTTATAATTATCGGGCGAAAGTAAAAAACAAAGCTCGTGGTTCCAGAGAAGATTTCGAAGATTTAGTTCGGAAAATACGTTGATCGATGTTGTAACCTATCCACTTTTTAGGCCTCTTTGGTCGATATTAACTTGCTGTTTATTAGTGGTTTGTCTGTTTGTATAATCCACTTATTATACCCTCATTGTCAAATCACTTCAGTTTCTTTATACTTTTGACCTGTGCTTCTGAAATAGTGGCGAAAGTCCTGTCAAGCACATACCTTAATTATAAACTTTAAAATTAATACGCATGAAAAAGAACAGGCGAAAAATCCTTTCGGGGAGTCGCAAGATTCTCTTTGCTATCTTAGCAGTATTTTTTTCTCTGAGTGCATCCGCACAACAATTTACTGCATCCGGTCAGGTACTGGATGCACAGAAAGAACCGCTTATCGGTGTAAGTGTACAGGAAAAGGGGACAACTAACGGAGCGATAACTGATTTAGACGGTAACTTTACATTGACGGTCCAGTCCAATGCTACTTTAATATTCTCTTATGTAGGATATAAATCGCAGGAACAGAAAGCATCCCGACAGATGAAAGTTACACTTCAGGAAGACAATGAAGTACTTGAAGAAGTAGTTGTGATCGGCTATGGTTCGGTAAAACGTAAAGATGTTACGACAGCCATTTCCACTGTGTCTACTAAAGATCTTGATGTACGTCCCATCGTTTCTGCCGGACAGGCTATTCAGGGTAAGGCAGCCGGTATCTCCGTAATTCAGCCTAGCGGTACGCCGGGAGGAGAGATGTCTATCCGTGTGCGTGGTACTACTTCTATGAACGGAAGTAACGATCCGCTATATGTAGTGGATGGTGTTCCTGTGGATAACATTAAGTTTTTATCTCCGAATGATATTGAAAGCATGCAGATTCTGAAAGATGCCTCTTCGGCTTCTATTTATGGTTCGCGTGCTGCCAATGGTGTAATTCTGATTACAACAAAGGCCGGAGCGACCGGAAAGGCAAAAGTCTCTCTGACAGCACAGTTTGGCTTGAACAAGGTGGCGGATAAGGTAGAATCTCTGAATGCTGCGCAGTATAAAGAGTTACAGGATGAAATCGGACTGGTATCCTTGCCTGATGGACTGCCCGACCGTACTGATTGGTTTGACGAAACATATAAGACCGGAAAGATGCAAAACTATCAGGTAGCAGTATCTAACGGTAATGAAAAGATGAAATACTATCTTTCTGCCGGATATCTCGATGAAAAGGGAATACTGGATATCTCTTATTACAAGCGTTATAATTTCCGGGTGAATCTTGAAAATCAGATTCGTAGCTGGTTGACAGTAAGTGCTAATATCTCCTACTCGGACTATACCAGTAACGGAGGGGGAGCGATGGGAACAGGAGCGAATCGTGGTGGCGTTGTATTGGCTGTTATCAATACGCCGACATATGCTCCGATCTGGGATGCTTTAAATCCGAACCAGTATTACAATAACTTCTATGGAGTTGGAAATATCACCAACCCGTTGGAGAACATGGCACGTGCAAAGAATAATAAAGATAAGGAAAACCGTTTGCTGGCATCGGGCAACGTGTTGCTTACCTTGCTGCCGGAGTTGAAGTTTAAATCAACTCTAACACTTGACCGTCGCAATGCTGTAAATACTACTTTTCTTGATCCGATTTCTACTGCCTGGGGACGTAACCAGTATGGTGAAGCCTCCGACAACCGGAATATGAATACGGTATTGACATTCGACAATGTATTTACTTACAATAAGAACTTCAAGAGACATGGCCTGGAGGTAATGGCAGGGTCATCGTGGACGGATTCAGACTACTCTAACAGCTGGATAAACGGTTCACACTACCGCAATGATCTGATACAGACCTTGAATGCCGCGAACAAGATTGCCTGGGATAATACCGGTACAGGTGCTTCTCAATGGGGAATTATGTCATTTTTCGGACGTGTAGCTTACAATTTTGATAGTAAGTACCTGTTGACGGCTAACCTGCGTGCCGACGGTTCTTCTAAGTTGCATCCTGATCATCGTTGGGGGGTATTCCCATCGTTCTCAGCTGCCTGGCGTGTATCTTCCGAGAAGTTTATGGCTGATCTGACGTGGATTGATGATTTTAAAATACGTGGAGGCTGGGGACAGACAGGTAATCAGTCTGGTATTGGTGACTATGCTTATTTGCAACGTTATAATATCGGTCGTATTGAATGGTTTAAGGTAGCGGCTGAAGGTGATACAACAGATTATGCGAATGCGGTACCGACTATCAGCCAGGCCAATTTACGGACGTCTGACCTTACTTGGGAAACGACTACTCAGACCAATATTGGTCTGGACCTGACAGTATTGAATGGACGTTTGACTTTTAACATGGACTACTATTACAAGAAGACCAAGAACATGCTGATGAACGTATCACTGCCTGCCGGTGCTGCTGCAGCTACTTCTATCGCCCGTAATGAAGGTGAAATGACTAATAAAGGTTTTGAGCTTACCATTAGTTCGAAGAACTTCCGGGGGGGAGCATTTACCTGGGATACGGACTTCAATATTTCCTTCAACCGGAACAAATTGACGAAACTTGAATTGCAGAAAGTGTACTATGATGCCAAAACTGCGGATGTAGTCAACGATTATGTAGTGCGTAATGAGCCGGGACGTGCTTTAGGAGGCTTTTACGGATATATCAGTGACGGTGTAGATCCTGAGACAGGTGAATTAATGTATCGTGACCTGAGTGGTGATGGTAAAATCTCGACTTCCGACCGTACTTATATCGGCGACCCGAATCCGGACTTTACTTATGGTCTGACCAACACTTTCTCATGGAAAGGATTTAATTTGAGTGTGTTTATCCAAGGCTCTTACGGAAATGATATCTTCAATGCTTCCCGTATAGAAACAGAAGGGATGTACGATGGAAAGAATCAGTCTACCAAAGTACTGAACCGCTGGAAGATACCTGGACAGATAACCAATGTGCCGAAAGCTAATTTCAAGTTGCTGAACTCTACTTACTTTATTGAAGATGGCAGTTACCTGAGATTGAAAGACGTTTCCTTGTCGTACAACTTTAAGGGCAAATTACTGCAGAAATGGGGAATCACCCGTCTGCAACCTTACTTTACCGCTACCAATCTGCTGACATGGACAAGCTACTCCGGCATGGACCCGGAAGTAAACCAATGGGGCAACAGCGGTACGGTGCAAGGCATCGACTGGGGTACATACCCGCATTCTAGATCATACGTGTTTGGTATTAATGTTGAATTCTAATGAAAGGAAAGACTATGAAACTAAGATATATATTTTATGGACTCACTTCCGGTTTGCTGTTCGGACTTTCTTCCTGCTCACTGAATTACGATCCGATCGATACTTATTCGGATGTGACCGAAGGTGTGACGGATACCGGTACAAAGGTGGTATTTAAAGATAAAGCGGCTGTAGAAAGTCACCTGACGACTATCTACAATCAAATGCGCGACCGTCAGGAACACTGGTATGTGGACTTGTTGCTCATATCAGATTCGCATGCGGATAATGCGTACGCAGGAACTACGGGAGCTGAGGTACTTCCGTTTGAGAACAATTCCATCGAAGGTTCCAACTCTGTGCTCGAACGTGACTGGAACCGTTATCTGGAAGACGTTGCCCGTGCCAATAAATTGATATGTAATATTGACTTGGTGACCGATAACTCTTTGACTACTGCCGAACGTGCGCAGTATAAGGCGGAAGCAATGATATTCCGTGCCATGGTCATGTTCGATATGGTACGTCTGTGGGGGGATTTCCCGGTTATTACAACAGTAGCTGATGATATTACTTCAGAAAATATCGAAGATGTGTATGAACAATATTTCCCGGCACAAAACACAGAACTGGAAGCTTATCAGCAGATAGAGAAAGATTTGCTGGCTGCCATCCAGCATGCGCCGGATAATACGGCAGGCAACAAAACTCTGTTTACAAAATCCGTAGCCCGTACTCTTCTTGCAAAGATCTATGCAGAGAAACCGTTGCGTGACTATTCAAAAGTAATCCGTTACTGTGACGAGGTGAAGGCTGATGGTTTTGAGCTTGTGAAGGACTTTAGCGATTTGTTCGGCATGAATGCTGCCGGAACGGATGCAAAAGCCCGTAATACTAAAGAATCTATACTGGAAGCTCAGTTTACTCCCGGTTCGGGTAACTGGTGTACATGGATGTTCGGACGTGACCTTGTAAACTGGAATAATAACTTCACTTGGGCAAAATGGGTAACTCCGTCACGTGATTTGATCAATGCTTTCAAGAAAGAAGGAGATCAGATTCGCTTTCAGGAATCCGTAGTTTACTATGATTGTAATTGGAGCAACTATTATCCGTCGGACAATTATCCTTTCATGTACAAATGCCGTTCGGCTAATAGCAGCATTATTAAATACCGCTATGCTGATGTGCTGTTATTGAAGGCAGAAGCATTGATCATGCAGGATACGCCGGATCTGGAAGCGGCAGCTAAGATCATCGACGAAGTACGTGAACGTGCCGGATTGGGCGAATTGTCTTCATCCGTACGTAAAGACCGGGATGCGATGATTACCGCATTGCTCAACGAACGTCGGCTGGAACTGGCATTCGAAGGACAACGCTGGTTTGATCTGGTTCGTCTGGATAAGGTAGAAGAGGTGATGAACGCCGTATATGCGAAAGATTCAGGTCGCAAGTCACAGGTTTACGCCTTTGATAAGAACTCTTATCGCCTGCCTATCCCACAATCGGTAATCGATGCCAATGACAAGATTGAACAGAACCCCGGATATTAATAGAGCCGGAGATAACATCGCTTATAATGTATTTAAATAGAAAAAGAAACTAACGATTATGATAAACATGAGAAATATAGCACTGACCTTTTTAGGATGCTTCACCATATTAGCGGCTTGTAGTAATAGTGATGATGCGGAAAAACCGGTAGTACCTGTCCCCACCGGAGATGTAGCCATTTATACGACAACCAGCAGTCTGACCCGTGATTTGGCCCGTGACGCGGTTAACTTCAGCCCGAAAGACAATCTGGCTCCGACCACAATAACTTTGAATCCTGCGGAACAGTACCAGACGATGGATGGTTTCGGAGCAGCTATCACAGGTTCTACCTGTTACAACCTGTTACTGATGAAACCGGCTGACCGTCATGCTTTCCTGACGGAAACATTCTCCGACAAAGATGGTTTCGGATTCAGTTACATCCGTATTTCCATCGGTTGTTCGGACTTCTCGTTAAGCGAATATACCTGCTGTGATACGAAAGGGATCGAAAACTTTGCTTTGCAGAGCGAAGAAAAGGACTATATCCTTCCGATCCTGAAAGAGATTCTGGCCATTAACCCTTCTATCAAGGTAATTGCTGCTCCTTGGACCTGTCCGAAATGGATGAAAGTGAAAAGCCTGACAGACCGTACACCATTGGATTCGTGGACGAACGGACAATTGAACCCGGATTATTATCAGGATTATGCTACTTATTTTGTGAAATGGATACAGGCATTTAAAGCCGAAGGCATTGACATTTATGCAGTAACTCCGCAAAATGAACCTTTGAACCGTGGCAACTCCGCTTCGCTCTATATGGAATGGGAAGAACAAAGAGACTTCGTGAAAACAGCGCTCGGTCCTCAGATGAAAGCTGCCGGACTGTCTACCAAGATTTATGCTTTCGACCATAACTACAATTATGACAATATCGAATCGCAGAAGAACTATCCGGGCAAGATTTACGAAGATGCTGCTGCTTCTCAGTATCTGGCAGGTGCTGCTTACCATAACTATGGCGGCAACCGTGAAGAATTGCTGAATATACATCAGGCATATCCTGAGAAAGAACTTCTGTTTACAGAAACTTCTATCGGCACATGGAACAGCGGACGTGACTTGTCGAAGCGTCTGATGGAAGATATGGAAGAGGTAGCATTGGGAACAATCAATAATTGGTGTAAGGGCGTAATTGTCTGGAATCTGATGCTCGATAACGACCGTGGTCCGAATCGTGAAGGTGGTTGTCAGACTTGCTATGGTGCGGTAGATATCAATAACAGTGATTATAAGACAATCATACGTAACTCTCACTACTATATCATTGCTCATCTTTCAAGTGTTGTGAAGCCGGGAGCTGTGCGTATCGCCACTACCGGTTATACGGACAACGGTATTACCTGTTCTGCTTTCGAAAATACGGACGGAACGTATGCCTTTGTTCTGATAAACAACAATGAGAAGTCGAAGAAGATAACTGTCAGCGACGGCCAACGTCATTTCGCTTATGACGTTCCCGGTAAATCAGTAACTTCATACCGTTGGGCAAAGTCAAAGTAAGAACCTTAAAAGTATAAAGACAATGAAAAAAAGTATCTATATAACATTGGCATTGGCGGGAATCTTATCCATGAATTCCTGTAATGATGACGAGTTCCTTCCCGGTAATCCGAGTATGGAGATCAAGGCGGAGAATGCGGATGCCCTTTTCGGCGACAGCCTTCCGTTTACGATCAAGGCTTCGGATGTAGACGTTCCTCTTTCTACTTTGAAAGCGCAGCTTTTCTATGGAGAAGAACAGGTATCTGAAACGGTGATCCGAACAAAGACAAGTGGAAGCGACTATACTGGAAAGATTTATATTCCTTATTATGCTAATATTCCTAACGGAAAGGCGACATTGAAGTATATCCTTCAGAATATTCACTTTACTACGACGGAACAGGAAACGGAACTTACGTTGGCACGCCCGGACTTTCCTTATCTGACCCTGGTAGATGAAGAAGGGCAGGAGTACCGGATGGACAGGCAATCGATGTATCATTATAGCGTATCGGGAGACTTTTCGCAGAAGATGAAAGTGTATATCAAAACTCCGAAAGTAGGGGAGCACGGCAACGAGCTAACTTTTGGCTGGGAAGACAATACGATTGCAGTAGGCTCTACTACGTCTATCCCGTTCTCCAATACAGAGCCGGGCAATTATACGATTCAGTTTAATACTTTCAACTATGAAGCGAGTCCGTTTGCCAAATTATTGTTGAACGGAAAAGAAATGGAACTGGTAGAAAACGATGTATATGCTGTTAAATTGTCGTTAAAGCAGAATGACATTCTGACGTTCGAAGGAGTGCCTGCTTATGATGAATGGTGGATTGATCCGGACTTCTTTGAAAAGCAGGAGGATGGAACACTGAAGTTCCTGCCGATTGACGGAAGCTATCAGATTACAGCAAACGGTAAGAGACAGTACTTCTCTGTCATAGCTTTAAAAGACGGTGAAGCAGCTAAATTGCAGGATGACGGAACAGGAGCTATCTGGGCTATCGGAAATGGAATTGGCAAGCCGTCGGTATCTTTGTACGAAGTGGGATGGACGCCGGAGAATGGTTTGTGTATGCCGCAACTTACGGCAAAGAAGTATCAGCTTACGTTTACTGCCGGTGTGACTATGAAAACAAGTGATATTGACTTTAAATTCTTCCACATAAACAAGTGGGATAATGGTGAATTTAAGGGAGATGCCATCTCTACTACAAGCGACCTTGTTGAAATAACAGAGTCGGGTAACTTGAAGTTGCAGGAAGGTCAGAAATTTGAGAGAGGTGGTGTTTATAAGTTTACGGTAGATGTAACGAAAGGTAATACCAAAGCAGTACTGACTGTAGAGAAAGTAGGACAGGTAGACTTGCCGCGACCGGACATTACAATCAATGGAATGAAGCTGGAAGAAGGCAGTTCCGATATGTATCAATTGCAGATGTCTTTGACGCAGAACCAGACACTCGAAATAGGTGGCATCGAAGATCTAAATGATTGGTATGTTGATCCGGATTATCTGGTGAAGACCGGAGATAATCACTTGAAGTTCTTGCCGGTTGCCGGTAGCTACAGGGTGATGGTAAATGCTACACGTAAATACTTTGCAGTAGTACGTATGAATGGCAATAGTGAAGCCGGACTGGATGCTGACGGGCATGGTGCCGTATGGTTGTTGGGCTATGGTATGGGCTCTCCGTCTATTAAGGACGAATTTAACTGGGACTTTTCGACTGCTTATTGTGTGGCGGAAATCAGTCCGAAAGTTTATCAGTTTACTGGGAAGACTGGTGCTGAAGGCAGTACGGTTATTGGTGAACGCATACGATACGATTATATCAGTGTTAAATATCTGGGTGGAAAGTCTTGGGATCAGCAATTTCATCAAAAGAACCTGCAAATGGATCAGGCTACCCGGAACTTATTCAATGTTGATGAGGAAAATCTTGTATTGGCCTCTCCGTTAGAACAGGGAGTTACTTATGTGTTTACGTTAGATTTCACTCAGGGGATAGATAAAGGAATTCTTTCTGTTGTGAAGAAGTAAAAATACAGAAATCATTTATGAACATGAAATTTAAAGCAACGTTACTTGGCTTGTCTATAGCCGCCGTTTTACCGACTATGAATATGGCGCAGACACCAGTATATCTGGACACGAGCAAGCCTATCGAAGAACGGGTGAAAGATGCGCTGAGCCGTATGACACTTGAAGAGAAGGTGAAGATGACTCATGCGCAGTCTAAATTTAGTTCACCGGGAGTCCCCCGCTTAGGGATTCCCGAAGTATGGGCAACCGATGGCCCTCACGGCATCCGTCCCGAAGTATTATGGGATGAGTGGGATCAGGCAGGATGGACAAACGATTCCTGTATAGCCTATCCTGCATTGACTTGCCTTTCTGCAACATGGAATCCCGAAATGTCTTACCTTTATGGGAAGAGCATTGGCGAAGAAGCCCGTTACCGGAAAAAAGATATTCTCCTGGGGCCCGGTGTCAACATCTACCGCACCCCGTTGAATGGGCGTAATTTTGAATATATGGGCGAAGATCCGTACCTGTCTTCCATGATGGTAGTTCCTTATATTAAGGGAGTACAGGAAAACGGTGTTGCTGCTTGTGTGAAGCATTACGCATTAAACAATCAGGAGTTCAACCGTCACACCACCAATGTTCATTTGAGCGACCGTGCTCTTTATGAGATTTATCTTCCGGCTTTCAAAGCGGCCGTTCAGGAAGGTGGTGCTTGGGCGATAATGGGAGCTTACAACCTTTATTCGTTTAGTGAAGATACCGACTCCGGTAAGCTCTATAAGACTCAGCATGCGTGCCATAATAAGCGATTACTGCAAGATATTCTGCGTAAGGAATGGGGCTTTGATGGTGTCGTCGTTTCAGATTGGGGCGGAGTACATGATACTTTCCAGGCCATTTCGAATGGTCTGGACATGGAGTTCGGTTCATGGACAAACGGACTTTCTGCCGGGACAAGGAATGCTTATGACAATTACTATTTGGCACATCCTTACCTGAAACTGATCCAGGACGGAACAGTCGGAACCAAAGAACTGGACGAAAAGGTGAGTAATATCCTCCGTCTGATCTTCCGCACTTCGATGAACCCGCATAAACCTTTCGGTTCTCTGGCTTCGCCCGAGCATGGACAAGCCGGACGAAAAATCGGTGAAGAAGGAATTGTACTGTTACAGAATAAGGATAATGTATTGCCTATTGACTTGAAGAAAGCCAGGAAGATTGCTGTTATCGGTGAAAACGCCATTAAGATGATGACTGTAGGCGGTGGCAGTTCTTCTCTGAAAGTGAAATATGAGATATCTCCTTTGGACGGCTTGAAGAACCGCGTAGGTTCACAGACGGAAGTTTTGTATGCCCGTGGATACGTTGGTGACCCGACAGGGGAATATAATGGAGTACAGACCGGACAAGATTTGAAAGACGACCGTTCGGAGGATGAACTTCTTGCTGAGGCTGTAGAAGTGTCTAAAGATGCGGATTACGTAATTTTCTTCGGTGGACTGAACAAGAGCAATCATCAGGATTGCGAAGATTCGGACCGTGCATCCCTTGGGTTGCCGTATGCGCAGGACAGAGTGATTGGCGAGTTGGCAAAAGTAAATAAGAACTTGATTGTCGTAAACATCTCCGGTAATGCGGTTGCCATGCCTTGGGTAAATGAAGTGCCCGCTATTGTTCAGGGTTGGTTCTTAGGTTCGGAAGCCGGAACAGCTCTTGCTTCGGTACTGCTAGGAGATGCTAATCCGTCGGGGAAACTTCCTTTTACTTTTCCTGCAAGACTGGAAGACGTAGGCGCACATACACTGGGTGAATATCCGGGGAATAAAGAAGAACTGGCACACTCCAAGAACAATGGTGATACCATAAACGAAATCTATCGTGAAGATATTTTTGTAGGCTATCGCTGGGCAGACAAAGAAAAGATCAAACCGCTTTTCCCGTTCGGACACGGATTGAGCTATACTACTTTCGCTTACGGGAAACCTTCGGCTAACAAAAAGGTGATGACTGCCGATGATACCATCTCTTTCACGATCAACGTAAAGAATACAGGTACTCGTGAAGGTCAGGAAGTTATCCAGCTTTATGTCAGCGATAAGAAATCCTCTCTGCCTCGTCCTGTCAAGGAATTGAAGGGTTTCAAAAAAGTAAAACTGGCTCCGGGTGAGGAGAAGGCTGTAACGCTGACGATTGATAAAAAAGCCCTGAGCTTCTTCGATGATGTCAAACACGAGTGGATGGCAGAACCGGGTAAGTTTGAAGCAGTCATCGGAACATCATCCAGAGACATTAAAGGAATTGTACCATTTGAGTTGAGATAGGTATCCGTTTGGTAAAACTGGGGTCCTCCCCCGGTAAAACAGATTGCTGGGAGAATGTTGTTATCTTATAAAAGAGAGAGTCACAACATTCTCCTTTTTCTTTGAAACGAGTTTGGCTTGTGATTAGAAATAAGGCTTATACCTTGCATTTTACTGTGGTATATGCAATTTAGAATGAATTTCTTTTTCCTATTCTGATTTATGTCCTATCTTTGTAGTGCTCTTTTTTCAAAATCACACAAGGCTGGAAACCTGCCTTGTAATTGTGGCAGGCATTTTTATGCCTGTCCGGTTCATTCTATATGGGCGGTTTCGCACCCCCATGTAGAGTGTTAATGCACCTGCTGCCTTGTGTGAACGAGAAAAGAGCAATGGGACAGGCGGAACCGCTTCTTTTATTATCTAAAACCACCTTTCTGTTTAGCCCCGTTGAACTTAATTTATTCACCATTTAATTTAAATTCTTATGAAGGAGGTTTTAAACAACCAGCAGATTGTTTGTCCGGGGGACGCAACACAATTCATGCATGCCATTTTTTCTTCAGATCATGAAATGATGACCTTTTATCTTACGCTCAATCGTTTTATAAATCCAGCCAGTTATTTGGTGGAACGCTCGGATCGGCAAAGACTGGAAGATTTAGAGAATGTTCTTTTTGGTAATGTAGCAGCCTTCGAGGCAGTTCATCATTTTAAGAAAATTAGTGTAAAAGATGTGATTAAAGGATTTGGTATGCATATGATGAATATGCAGGTTTCAAATGCCAATCGTATGCAAAGTGCCAATATAATGGGCTCTTTTATAGATTGTATTATCGATACTACTAAAAATAGTTGGCAATATAAACAGATGTACCGGGTCAATCATTTACATCTTGAGAATGTCAGATATTTGCTGAATCGACTGAATGAAGAGTAATCTGTTGAAGGAAATAATAGTGACCTGGTGATTATAATTTGTCTCTTTCTACAGAGTTAAAAACGTTATTCTTATTGTCACTTGTCACTTTTCAGACTTAATGTGCTGGAATTTAGCGTGATAAGGGTGATAATAGGTGGTGACAATAGGGTGATAATAGAGAAAAATCGCTTTTCTATTGTCACCTTCATAAGAGATTCTGCCTTCCTGATTCAGGTAAGCCGGTTCATTTAATAGTTTGTGCTACGTTTATTAAGCTGTTTTCAACGTTAGATTAATGTAGTACGGTCATTACATTTCTTCGTTTCACGTCTGTAATCTCATGAGTTCATGTACGTGAACCGATGGGATCACGTACGCAGTCCCAACGGTTTACGTACGTGGAACGAAAACAGGAAGCGGACAAAAGATATTAATCAAGGCTTGTCCGCCTGTTAACCTTACCGGGATGTATGATAAGATACGTAGTGTCAGGACGTTTGATGTCTTTGTCTGGCTATTATAATGTTATTTACTTGTTAATACCAATAAACTCTCCGGTCCCATATTGAAAAGCAGGTCAATAATACTCAGATTAGGGAGAAAACCGAGTTTGGAATCAAAGACTTGGTAATAGGGATGCGGAATAAATTCTGGATCAGCTATCTGGAAATCTTTCTTAGGATGAATAATCTCGCGGAAATCTGTTTCTTCTGTTGTGAATTCCGTTTTATATTCTGAAGTTCGTTCAATGCAGGGTTGAATGTCTATCAACTTACAGACCAGCTGGCAGAGTTCCTCGTTGAAATCGGCTAAAAACTCGTATTTCTTTTCGTAGAAAGGGCGGAAGTCGTCTTTGTAATATTCAAAGTAAGGAGTACTGTTGTAGGCTGATTCGATGGCATTCCAATGCAGATGGCGCCAGTTACCGTGATCGGAAATACGTATATCCTTCATTGGACATTTCAGCGTATCCGGTTTGACGGTTGGAATGGAGAGTGCCAGTTCGCCGTCAGGTCCGGCAATCGTACAACGGTTGCGATAGGTTTGCTTTATATAATGATCGTGTTGTTCGACATATATTTTATCATATTCCAATAGTTTGGTATAATATTCTACCGGAGCAAGGTAGGCAGATGATAAATAAGCTATTCTCATTATTTTATGTACAGATGTTATGTTGAAAACTATGCATGTGAATTATTTTACAGACTGAAAGAAGCGATTCCATCGGTATCCGTCAAAGATTCCCGTTCCTTTTTCTTTAGAGAACCAGATTAGTGATGCTTTCCCGATAATATGGTCTTGCGGAACGAATCCGAACAGACGTGAATCGGACAGATTGACACTATTGTTGGAAGCCATCCAGTAGTAATCTTTGGTAAAAAAACAATGCTGTGTGGGTTTTCCGTCGATATAAAGCGTATCATTCTTTATTTCCGCCTGTTTGCCTTCGTGCATCACGAGGGTATTTCGCAGCAATGTGATATTCCACGGATATACTCGTAGTGCTTTCCCTTTGCCGGGAACGATGAGCGGTTTAAGCTCTTTTTCGCTTTTTTCCGTCAAAGGCTGAATCCAGTTCTGATCGCTGATCGCTTGTTCCAGTAAGTAATATTCATAGCGGCTGAAACTGCGGACATGAGTACTGTCATTACTCCCCATTAGTCCGTCGTTGGTGATGGAAAGGGTTTGCATAAGCGAAGTGATCAACTGCTCTTTGGCAGCGGGATAGGTGTAGAGCCTTTTCTTGTCCGGATTGAGTTGCGCTTCGGGAGAGGATACGGAGAAAAGGGAATCGACAAGCAGGGTATCACCGGGAGTACCGATACAACGGCTGATATAGATTTCTCTTCGGTCAATAGTCGGTTGCCCGATGGCGGCGGGATTATTAAAGACTACAACATCTTGCTTCCGGACAGATCGCTCGCACCAGCGGTGATATGAGAACAGCGACATCAGCGGAAGCCGCAGGCCGTAGCTCCATTTGTTGACCAGAATACGTTCACCCTGAAAAAGTGAATTCTCCATACCGGTGGAAGGGATAAGGCAGGATGTAAAAGCGAATCCCCGGAGCAGAAGCACGACGGCTATTGCTCCGGCGAATGCGAATATCCATTTGAATTTACGAATGTTCATCAATTTCTATCACCTTATCACTCTATCACGTCTGTATCCTTATCAGTCTACCCACTTGAAGAGGCGGTTCCAACGGATTTTTCCGTCAAACCATCCGCGGTCTTTGTCAAGTGACAGCCATACAACGATAGGTTTACCTACTACATGGTCTTCAGGAACAAATCCCCAATAGCGGGAGTCCGCAGAATTGTGGCGGTTGTCGCCCATCATCCAGTAATAGTCCATCTTAAAGGTATATTGATCGGTTTTCTCGCCGTTGATATAAATACCGTCCGGCTTGATTTCCAGCTTATTTCCTTCGTAAGCGACAATACAACGTTCGTAGATAGGCAGGTTATCTTCAGTCAGAGTGATAGTAGCACCTTTGGCGGGAATCCAGATCGGACCGTAGTTGTTACGGTTCCATTTGGTATGTAAGTTGAGCGGGTACATCTGTCCGGCATACTCTTCCGGTTCCATGACGATCTTGCTGATGAGCTTTTTGTTGCCGGATAATGTTTCGTACATTTTCTTCGTCAGCGGAAGATGATAAATAGGAGCCATCTTTCCTTGTGCATTCCGATTGTCCAGTCCGATCTGTCTGAAGGTTTCTTCCCATGAAGAATCATCATACAATGTCTGGTCTGCCTTGCTGATGCCTAATTCACGGAACATATCTTCCGTGATATACGGGCCTGTGGTCTGTACGAAGTAGTTGAACTGCAGATTTTCGGGATTCTCGATAGCCTTGCCGTCAATCATGACCTGACCGTCTACGATCTGCAGCGTATCTCCGGGCAGACCGACACAGCGTTTTACATAGTTTTCACGGCGGTCTACCGGACGATAAACGACCTCTCCGTAAACACGCGGATTCGATAGAATTTGCTGGCGACCGGCATTATAATACAAATCGTAAACAGCACGTTGCTGCTGGCGTGTCAGACTGTCCATCTCTATCTGCTTGGGATACAGGCGCTGACCTTCACCGTAGGCTATAGAGTAGAAATCTGTTTGCTGATTGTTGAGCGCTACCGTATCACCGGCAGGAAAGTTGAAGACAACAATGTCATTGAGTTTCACTTTTCCGAACCCGGGAACTCTTTTATATTTCCACTGAGGCCATTCGATATATGATTTGGTATTTAAAATAGGCAGCGTATGTTGCGCCAACGGCATGGAAAGCGGCGTATTCGGCACACGTGGCCCGTAGCTCATCTTGCTGACGTACAGGAAGTCGCCTACCAGCAATGACTTTTCCAAAGACGAGGAAGGAATCTGATAGTTTTGGAAAATGTAGATATTGACAAAGTAGACAGCAACCAATGCAAAGACAATGGCATCTACCCAACTCATAACATTACGAACGGTAGGATTCTTCGATTTCTTCCAGAATGACCAGGGTATTTTCTTGGTGATATAAATATCGAAGATGAAAGGAACGACAATCAGCCCCCACCAACTGCGTACCCAGATGAGGAAGGCGAGATAAAGGAGAATAGCAATGGTGCATTTGATCCATTGTGTGCGTGTGGCTTGTCTCATAATCTATATTCGTTTGATAGTGGCTTTGAAGCCTTATTCGTTTAAGAATGGGAATAAATCACTCATGCCCAGATATCCCTCATGTTGGGCCGTGTATTCGGCAGCAAGGATGGCTCCCAATACAAAGCCGCCGCGATTCTTAGCATCGTGCGTGATGGAAATGCTGTCTACTTCTGACTCGTAGCGGATGGTATGGATGCCGAAAACCTCTCCTTCACGGATCGAGTCGATAGGAAACTCGTTGGAGGCGCAGGCGTCGGTGCCGCTGACGGTACCGTCCGGTGCAAGGAGCGTTCCTTTTACCCATTTGTCTTTGCGGTCCATGTTTTCCAGTATGCCTTCAGCCAGTGTGATGGCAGTGCCGCTGGGTGCATCCAGTTTATGGATATGATGAGTCTCGCTCATGGTGACGTCATAACCGGGGAATTGATTCATTATTTTTGCCAGATACTTGTTGACAGATGAGAAGATGGCTACTCCAAGACTGAAGTTGGACGACCAGAAAAGGGTTTTTCCTCCTTCGGTACATAGCTTTTTGATTTCTTCGCCATGTTCCGCCATCCATCCTGTACTGCCTGATACTAATTTGACTCCGGCTTTGAAAGCTTTCATATAATTGCTGTAGGCTACCATCGGATTGGTGAACTCAATGGCTACGTCGGCGGACTTGAATGCTTCCGACTCAAAGTCTTCCTGATTATCAACATCAATAATGCAGACAATTTCGTGTCCGCGACTAAGGGCTGCCTTTTCAAGTTCCTTGCCCATTTTTCCATAACCGATCAACGCTATTTTCATTGTTTTCTGACTTATATTCAAAATAATAGTCGCAAAGATAAGATTTTTATTACATTTGCAGTGCACATTAACTTTCTGTTAACATGGAACACCTTCTCCACTATGTGTGGAAACATAAATTATTCCCTCTCAAAATACTGCAAACCACCAAAGGCTTACTGGTAGAAATTATCGATTCCGGACTGCAGAACCCTGATGCCGGTCCCGACTTCTTTAATGCGAAGCTGAAGATAGACGGTACATTGTGGGTGGGAAATATAGAGATACATACTCATTCTTCAGACTGGTACCGTCACGGTCACGACCATGATAAAGCATACGATTCTGTGATTCTGCATGTGGTGGCCGAGGCAGATGCCGAAGTAACCCGTTCCAACGGTGAGCAAATCCCCCAACTGCTATTGACCTGTCCCGAGAATGTACAAACCCATTATCATGAACTCTGCATTGCCGACCAATATCCTGCCTGCTACTCCATCATAGGGTCCTTATCCAAATTAACGATTCACTCCTGGCTGACGGCTCTTCAGACCGAACGACTGGAGCAAAAAGCAAGGCAAATTGCCGATCGGCTGGAACGATGTGACCGTCATTGGGAAGATGCCTTCTTTATCACTCTTGCCCGTAATTTCGGTTTCGGCTTGAATGGCGATGCTTTTGAGACGTGGGCAGGACTGCTTCCGTTCCGGGCGATAGACAAGCATCGGAATGATCTGTTCCAGATAGAGGCTTTTTTCTTCGGGCAGGCCGGTTTGCTGGAGGAGGCGTTTTTAAAGAAGGAGCAGGAAGATGAGTATAGTCTCCGGCTTCGTAAAGAATTTCGCTATCTGCAACGGAAGTTTGAAATAACTCAGGTGATGGATGCCGGTTTATGGCGTTTTTTGAGGCTTCGTCCGGAAAACTTCCCCCATATCCGGTTAGCACAGTTGGCCTACTTGTATCAGAAAGTTGATAAGCTTTTTTCGCAGATGATGGAGGCAGAAACCTTGCCGGAAGTGCGTCAACTACTGTCTACTCATGCTTCTGCTTATTGGGATAATCATTATATATTCGGCCGGCCTTCTTCGCAGAAAGAGAAATCGATGGGAGAGAGGTCACAGGACTTGATTGTGATTAATACCGTTGTTCCTTTCTTATATGCTTATGGTCTGCATAGAACCGATGAGCGGATGTGTGATCGTGCCGGACGTTTTCTGGAAGAGTTGAAAGCGGAGAATAATCATATTATCCGGTCGTGGGGAGATGCCGGGCTACCGGTCGGTTCGGCGGCAGATAGCCAGGCATTGATACAGCTCCGCAAAGAGTATTGTGATAAACGGAAATGTCTCTTTTGCCGTTTCGGATACGAGTATTTGCGGAAGAAATGAGTCGTTTATTTCTCTAATAACTTATAGACTGCATTAAGAAGGTCATTTTCCCTGTTGGGTCTGGGGGCGTCACGGTCTACGATGTTTCCTTCCTTGTCTATCAATATATAGGTGGGGAAGGAGCGGACCTGCAGAAACTTCTCAATAGCACTTTGCTGCTCATCGGGCAGGTTATAGTGGACGGCAATTTTGCCGGTCAGTCCATATTCCTTGATAATGTTTTTCCACGATTTGTCCGAGGAATGGTTGCAGAGATACAAGAATATCACGTCTTTTCCCTCAAACAGCTTCTTGGCACTTCCTGCATATTGCATCATGTCCTTGCACGGACCGCACCAGGTGCCCCATACATCCAGATAAACCACTTTCCCTTTATAAGGCTCGATGATTTTGCGGAATAATTGTTCTCCGTCTGTGATCTCTGCCAGAGGTTCGTTAGGCATCAGGCTTTCGGGATATTCGATGGCCTTATGGGATATTTCTTCGTATATCCCTTGTTGGTTTAATACATAAGCCTGTAGGGAAGGATTAGAAACTTCTGCTTTGAATTTACTGATGAGGCTGTCCGGCAATTCTTTGTGAGTCTGCTGCAACATCTCATAATAGCAATTTGCCTTTAGTATCTCCTTTAATTTTTCGTCCATTTGCAGGGAGTCAATGATAGCAAGGGTACGATTGATGGAATTAGCGAGCAAGTTTCCCATCATATAGTCATTGAAAATTTCGTCTCTGCCTACGAGGCTCTGTATTGTTTTGATGCTCGGTTCCATCTTTTTGTTGTAGGCAGCCATTGTCAGCGAGTCAGCAGTATTCGCAGCTTTCATTTTTTCAATTTCTTTTTCGAAGTTACTGAAGGCGTGTAATGCGTCTTTTTCTTCTTGTGATAGCTGAATCTTTCCGTCCCTTTCAAATTTAAGATAGAGCATTTCCATCTTTTGAGGAGTTACGGTCAATCTGTTTGAAGAAGCGGGAGCAATGTCCGTTATGTATCCGACGTAATCCCGCAGGAAAGAACCATAATCTCTGAGAAGCGTATAAGGCTCTACCGGACGGGGATATAGTGCCGAGTCTACATAACTCATAAATTCCGGTTGCAGATGCTCCTGCTTGTTACGGTCTACCGAAAAGCGGCGTTGCATCAGGTCGCGTGCAGCGTTGTAGCGGATTTCCTGTTCTGTGTAATAGCGGAATTTGTGCGAGAGAAGCGGATGATCATTGAGCATCTTTGCGCGATATTCTGATTTATGACGGATGATATCCTGCGTCTTTTGCAAATATTCCATATTACCCATCTTTTTCCCTTCGTCGTAGCCGATATATTCACTGAGCCCTTCGTGGCTCAGCAGTTCGTTGAGGATACGTGCCTTTTCTCCCATCACTAATTTCTTTTTGTCAGCGAAGTCCACATAGAGGAAATAGCTCTCTCCCGGCTCTACGGATGTCCAGATAGTGGTACGTCCCCAATCGATGAACACGTTGTGGCTGTTCAATACAGGGAAACGAAGGGTAAATCTTCCCAGTGAGTCGATGGCGGTGGTATATTTTTCTTCTCTATCGGTGATCATATCCGGCACGGAAACTTCGAAAGGACGTGTCGAAGGCAGGTTACGCAGGTATCCGATGAGAGTCACGCTATCCGTTTGATAACCATTGTCGACGAAAGGAGTGGTGTCAGCTACCGGATAATCGGGTAGATACTTGTCGTTACAAAGAACATATGTCTGTGCCTTTTCTTTTCCGACAGACAGGGTGCAGGATGTTTCATCTTTACGAGTTAAACGCACTTTCAGTTGTTCCGTTCCATTTTTCAGGATGATGGTGGTTCGATTCTTTTGGATGCTTATCGACTCATAATCCCAAAATTGACATTGGTAGACAGCAAAGTCTTCGAAGAATCCGATGCGCCAGTCTCCGGTCGCTTGATTTATCCAACATCCGGCGAAAGCATATATTTCAGGGCGTGAGGCGATGGGAGAGACTTTTTCATTTTGCAGTTCAGCGGCTACGTTCATTGTTTTCGGCAGGGGGAAGCTGAGGTAAAGCAGTTTGTATGATTCTCCGCTTTTGACGAGCAGCCGATATTCTTTATTGAGAAAATATCCGGCCGATAAGATATCCCATGTTTTTCCGTCATAGAGCAGTTTTCCGTCACGGGTGAATTCGTAGATTACTTTTCCGGATAATCCTTTCACCCATTTCTGATAAACACGGTCGGGCAATGTAAGGGGAGTGAGCGGTTCCGTGTGGTCGGGGACTTGCTTGCGGATACAGTTCTTCGGCTCTTTCCAGCCTTTGTACCAGATGGTGGCGGCGTCATTGCCGGTAGGTGTGATACGGAATTCCGTCGTATCTCCTTTCTGATTGCGTAAATGGAAGAAGTAGCTGCCGTCAGCTTCCTGTTTTATCTGTTCGGCATAAAAAACGACATAATAGTTCTCTACGAAATTCTCTCCGATGAGCGGACCGTTCCAGTCAGACACATTGTCTGCTTTAAATTGCCAGTAACCTCGCAAAGATTCGGGAATTGTCTGATAAGTGCCGGATTGGGCGAAAGCGATAGTCTGTGTACTGCATAAAAGCAAAAGACCTATCAGGAGAAAACAGTAGGGGGGTCTCATGGTGTGTTTTTATTTAAGTTAGTATTTCGATTTATGACAAAGGTATTTTAATACCGGAATAATGAGGTGTGGTAAGTCTATTATTTGTAGTAGTTTAACTATTTTCTTCCCGATTCGTATCAAGATATTGAACTTGTCATTATCTTTGCAGCGTTATTTTAAACTCTTAATTTATATCGTGTTATGAGAGCTAAGAAGTTTGCATGCTGTTTGATGGTCATGTCATTGCTGGCAGGTATTTCATTTATTTCCTGTGGCAATAGCTCCAGGGCGAAAGTAGAAAGTGAAGCAGCACAGACAGGAGAAGATTTCAAGTCGTTTCTGGATAAGTTTACTTCCAGTGCGGCGTTTCAGTATACTCGTGTCAAGTTTCCGTTGAAAACGCCGGTTACTTTATTGGCGGATGACGGGGAAACTGAGAAAACGTTCCCTTTTACGAAGGAAAAGTGGCCGTTGCTGGACAGTGAAACGCTGAAAGAAGAACGTATCACTCAGGAAGAGGGCGGTGTTTATGTATCTAAGTTTACGCTGAACGAACCGGCGCATAAGGTATTTGAGGCGGGATACGAAGAATCGGAGATCGACTTACGTGTGGAGTTCGAATTGCTGCCCGATGGAAAATGGTATGTAGTAGATTGTTATACCGGCTGGTATGGATATGATTTGCCGATTGCAGAGCTGAAACAAACCATTCAGCACGTGCAGGAAGAGAATGCGGCTTTTAAAGAACTTCACCCTTAAAAGCAGGACCGGCAGAGAGCATATCGGTCATTATCTATAAGATATAGCACATAATTTGAACTATTTTGTACGATTTGAACCCCTCTTTCCAACAAAAGAGGGGTTTCTTTGCATTCGGGAGATGAACAGGTGATCTTCTCTGTAAATACCGGCTAATGATAAACCGATTTACCATCGGACCTAAAACGATATATTCTATGATAAAGCAATCTTTTACTCTGTCAGTGACAATGCTGATATTGTCTTTTCTCTGTCCGGCATTCCTCAATGCGCAGATAGTTACGGATGAGCGGATGTTCTCTTTTGAAGAGCCGCAGTTACCTGCCTGTATAACCGGTGTTCAGTCTCAGTTAGGCATATCCGGTGCACATTATAAAGACGGGAAACATTCGTTGGAATGGACCTTCGAACCGAACGGGAGACTGGAACTCCGGAAAGACCTGAAGTTTGAAAAGAAGGACCCGACAGGGAAAGACCTGTATCTTTCCGCTTTCATCGTATGGATATACAATGAGCAGCCTCAGGACGCTGCTATCGAGTTTGAATTTCTGAAAGACGGCCGTAAGTGCGCTTCTTTTCCTTTCGGCATCAATTTCAAAGGTTGGCGTGCGGCATGGGTCTGCTATGAACGCGATATGCAAGGCACGCCGGAAGAAGGAATGAACGAGCTCCGCATCGTGGCTCCCGATGCAAAAGGACGCCTTTTCATCGATCATCTGATCACTGCGACAAAGGTGGATGCCCGTCAGCAGACAGCCGATCTGCAAGTCCCCTTTGTCAATGCCGGCACTACCAATCACTGGCTGGTACTCTACAAACACTCCCTGCTGAAACCGGACATCGAACTGACTCCCGTAAGCGACAAGCAGCGGCAGGAAATGAAACTGCTGGAAAAGCGTTTCCGTGACATGATCTATACCAAAGGGAAGGTGACGGAGAAAGAAGCCGAAACCATCCGTAAGAAATACGACCTCTATCAGATAACCTATAAGGACGGGCAAGTGTCCGGAGTGCCCGTTTTCATGGTGCGTGCTTCCGAAGCCTACGAACGGATGATTCCGGACTGGGACAAGGATATGCTGACCAAGATGGGAATAGAGATGCGTGCCTATTTTGACTTAATGAAACGGATTGCCGTGGCTTACAATAACAGTGAGGCAGGATCACCGATCCGCAAGGAGATGAGGCGGAAATTTCTTGCGATGTACGACCATATCACCGATCAGGGAGTGGCTTACGGTAGTTGCTGGGGCAATATTCATCATTACGGATATAGCGTGCGCGGACTTTATCCGGCTTATTTCCTGATGAAAGATGTATTGCGGGAAGAAGGAAAACTGCTCGAAGCGGAGCGTACGTTGCGTTGGTATGCCATCACCAACGAAGTATATCCCAAGCCGGAAGGCAACGGAATCGACATGGATTCTTTCAATACACAAACCACCGGGCGTATCGCAAGCATTCTGATGATGGAAGACACACCGGAGAAGCTGCAATACTTGAAATCCTTCTCCCGATGGATTGACTACGGTTGCCGTCCTGCACCGGGACTGGCCGGTTCTTTCAAAGTGGACGGAGGAGCTTTCCATCACCGTAATAACTATCCTGCCTATGCCGTTGGAGGACTGGACGGGGCAACGAATATGATATATCTTTTCAGTCGGACAAGCCTTGCCGTTTCCGAATTGGCACACCGGACGGTCAAAGATGTCCTGCTTGCCATGCGTTTCTACTGCAATAAACTGAACTTTCCCTTGTCTATGTCCGGGCGCCATCCCGATGGAAAGGGGAAATTAGTTCCCATGCACTATGCGATAATGGCAATTGCCGGAACTCCCGATGGAAAGGGCGATTTTGATAAAGAGATGGCATCCGCCTACCTGCGTCTCGTATCTTCCGATTCCTCTTCTGCGGAACAGGCACCGGAATATATGCCGAAAGTTTCGAACGCTCAGGAGCGTAAGATTGCCAAACGACTGGTAGAGAACGGTTTTCGTGCCGAACCCGATCCACAGGGTAATCTCTCGCTAGGCTATGGCTGTGTATCTGTGCAACGGCGTGAAAACTGGTCGGCTGTGGCACGCGGACATTCACGCTACCTTTGGGCAGCCGAACATTATCTGGGACACAACCTCTATGGACGTTATCTGGCACATGGAAGTCTCCAGATACTGACAGCACCTCCGGGACAGACAGTGACTCCCACCACCAGCGGATGGCAGCAGGAAGGTTTCGACTGGAACCGCATTCCGGGAGTGACTTCCATCCATCTCCCGCTGGACCTGCTCAAAGCCAACGTGCTGAATGTAGATACATTCTCCGGAATGGAAGAGATGCTTTATTCGGATGAAGCCTTTGCCGGCGGCCTGTCACAAGGAAAGATGAATGGTAACTTCGGAATGAAACTGCACGAACACGATAAGTATAACGGAACGCATCGTGCACGAAAATCCTTCCATTTCATCGATGGAATGATCGTTTGTCTGGGCTCGGATATCGAGAATACAAACATGGATTATCCAACGGAGACGACCATCTTTCAACTGGCGGTGACAGATAAAGCGGCACATGACTATTGGAAGAATAATGCGGGTGAAGGAAAAGTATGGATGGATCATCTGGGTACCGGATATTATGTGCCGGTTGCTGCAAGATTCGAGAAAAACTTTCCGCAATACTCCCGTATGCAGGATACAGGCAAAGAAACGAAAGGAGACTGGGTATCATTGATTATCGACCATGGGAAAGCACCGAAAGCGGGAAGCTACGAATATGCCATTCTGCCGGGAACCGACCGGAAGACGATGACTGCCTTTGCAAAGAAGCCTGCCTACAGCGTATTACAGCAAGACCGGAATGCACATATCCTTGAATCGACTTCGGATAAGATAACTTCTTATGTGCTTTTTGAAACTCCCCAGTCACTGCTTCCCGGTGGATTATTGCAGCGTACGGATACGTCCTGCTTAGTGATGGTCCGTAAGGAATCTGCTGATAAAGTATTATTGACTGTAGCTCAACCGGATTTGGCATTGTATCGTGGTCCGAGTGATGAGGCTTTCGATAAAGACGGAAAACGTATGGAGCGCAGCATCTATTCCCGCCCGTGGATTGACAATGAAAGCGGTGAGATTCCTGTGACGGTGACTCTGAAAGGCAGGTGGAAGGTAGTGGAGACCCCTTACTGCAAGGTGGTATCCGAGGATAAAAAACAAACGGTGCTTCGCTTCCTCTGTAAGGATGGAGCCAGCTATGAGGTAGAACTGGAGAAATAATCTTTTGTTCTGTGGCATGCTATCTGAATAATCAGATCCCCCAAGAGCATTTACGGCCAAAGGAATCGGCTGTAATAGCAGCAATGAAAGCTGAGGAGCCTACATATCGGTCAGGCTCTCCACAGTGATTTGATAGCCGTTTTGCTCTCATGCTCTAACAAATGGTCTGTATCCTTTTATTCATCGTGGTTTTCGGTGTGGTAGCAACTGTGGTGGCAGGTATGAGAGCAAACGGTTGCTCTCACTCTGTCTCATCCTGATCTGTCTCATTTCTACAATGTTATCTTTTGACTTACAGGATGTTAATAGCTGATTTCTCAACTGTTAACGTTTGATCTCTCAGCCATTAATAATTGAGAAATCAGCTATTAATGACTGAGAGATCATCCATTATTGACTAATAAATGATTTAATGCTTCCTAAAAGAACAGGGCAATTGAAACAACTGATACGGTTGAGTTAATCGGATCGGGCGGTCAAATCATCCTAATCGAGTATTTCTCCTGATTGTTTCATGGGGCGAAACTTTTGGTTTCATGCCTTGAAACCTTTAGTTTCAAGTAATGAAACCAATGGTTTCAACCTTTGAAACTAAAAGTTTCAAGCGTCTGAAACTTTTTGAAACAAATTGAGACTGACTAATAAGTCAATAGTATCATTAATTCCCTTCCCGAAGGAGGAGATTTAAGATACCACCGACTTTTTAGTCGGCCTTAAAATGATGTAGGAACTTAAATTCTGTTGAATGATCTTCTGCAAATTAGAACATGAACATAGCGACTGCTACAATACGGTTGTTGCTGACGGAGTGGGTGTCTATGATTTTACCATCCGATTTATCCAGCTTGCCGTACCATGCCGAACTCAATGTATACTCAACTCCGAACTTCCAGTGAGGAACGTTGTAGGTAAGTTCAGCTCCGGCAGTTACCAGTTTATCGAGGTTGGTTCCTGTTCCATAGAGTTTTTCAGAGACTAATTCGTCGCTTGTTCCTAAGTTTTTGGCGTATCCTACAAAGATTCCCGGTTTCCATTTTTGTCCGTAGACTACATTCAGCCAGGAACTGGAGAAGCGTATCGGAGTGTACTCCTGTTCTTTTGTCTTGTTGTCTATGTGCTTAATTCCAAATCCTCCCAAACCGGATGCTTGTGTCAGGTTGGAACCTAATACGCTTTTGGCGCCGATGAACCAATTTTTATTGGTATATTTTACATGGGCCTCATAAGAGAGGGTAGTGATACGTTCGTCTACTTTGTACGTATGTGGGATTGATATAGTACTATTGGTGGTCGGATCAAGCGTCGTTTCTTCCCATGAAGATTGAGTACGTGGCTTTAATGAAATCATTTCAATGCCGGCACCCGCCAGAAATCCTCCGTTTTTGTAATCTGCTCCGACATAAATCTCAGGGATATTGCTCTTCTTTATGTATTCCTGACTTTTACCGGCAGGTCCTTGTGACAGATACTGAGACTGCCATACCAATGCTCCGGTCAACTGAAGGTGTTTGTTGTTGAAGCGATAACGAATCTGCGGTGCACGGCTGAACGGCTGGAACGGTGCTCCTACGGAAAGATTAAGAATCTGAGGAGAAACATCACCGAACAACGGATGCCATGTCTGACCTACCAGCACAGCCGACTTTCCCCAGTCCAAATTAAAGTATGCATGGCGCAGACGAATGGTGGAGTAAGAAGTTCCCGACCCGCGGAAGTCCACTTCCACTTTGGCGGATGTCTTGGCTGTTCCCAACTTCGGGCCTGCCACATCCAGTCCCAAACGGGAATATAATGTATAGAAATTACTGTTCGATGTAGCGTTCAGGTCTTCACCATTGCCGTCGAGCAATTCATCTTTGGGATACATGTAGAACAATCCGTCTACAGTTTCCTCGTTGGCACGGCTGTTATAGTAGAAGTCCGTGCGAATCTGTCCGTAGAATTTGAATTTAAAATCCTTTAATTGTGCGAAACTACTTGATAGTGTCATCAAGCAGAGAGATAATAGAATGTATTTTTTCATAATGTGCTTGTTAATAAACGGGCGCAAAATTACATAAAATAACTGATTATCAATCTACCGTTGATTAAAAAAGGCACCGACAGCCTGATAATATTTGCTGATATTCGTACTTTTATGAATCGCTTTCAGTACTTTTCTGTCGGCTTGGGGTGCCAGGTATTCCCAAAAAGTCTTCATTTTAGTCAGTAGCTGTCCCTCTCCTCCTTCCAATAGCACGTCGTAATTGTTGTACACGCTTTTGTGCATGGATTTCAGTCTATCCCTCATTTCATCGGGCGCAAGCGTACGGTTTTCTTTGTATTCCAGTGCTAAGGCCGGATTTGCCAGTAGTCCGCGTCCTATCATGATTCCCGCCAGGGAGGGGAATTGTGCGCTGATGCGTTGAATATCTTCCAAATTATGAATGTCTCCATTGTAGACAAGCGGAAGTCGGCAGACCTCCCGGAAAGCTGAGAATCCTTGCAAGTCAACTTCTCCTTTGTAACCTTGTTTGCCCAGACGGGGGTGCATGGTGATCTGGCGCAGAGGCAGGTCATTCAGTATGGGGGCGAGTGCCAGGCATTCATCCGGCTGTTCCCATCCCAGTCTCATTTTGACGGAGAAGCTGATCTGCGGATATCGGGTGACAATGCTGAGCAATGCTTTCACCTCTTCGGGATAAGGAAGGATGCCGGAGCCGTTATGACGTTTCGCCAGAAGCGGGAACGGACAGCCTAGGTTTATATCCACTTCCTGATATCCTTTTTCGATGAAAAGGGATAAAATCACTTCTGCTTTCTCTGCCGAAGAGGCTATCAACTGAGGAATCAGGTGGGTTACCCCATTGTTCTCGGGTTCGATTCCCCGGACATCTCTGCGGCGAAAGTTCCCTTTTTCCAATCGTACGAACGGAGTATAATAGGTGTCTACACCGCCGAAGAAGGCGTCATGTGCATTGCGGTAAATTGCTTCGGTGTAACCTTGCAGCGGAGCAAAATGGATGGGTAGTGTATCTTGCATATCTTTTAATTTGCTGCAAAGATACGGAAAAGTAAAAGAGAGGAACCTCACGGCCCCTCTCTTTTGGGTGTTAAATTGATTAAAGTCTGATTTTTATATACGTTTTTAACTGAAGGTTAGAAAAATCGTGCGGGTGATTGGTTGTTATTTAAGGGCGTTGAGCCATCCGGGTACATAGCCTAGACGTTCCCGCAATTGTGCCTCGTACAAAGATTCGGGGGATACCTTCATACCGGTACTTTCTTCGTATGTGACTTGTTGCTGCTCTTTACTGGGAAATTTCACATTCATACCATGTGTACCGACTACGATAGGCGGGAAAATCTTCCACCATGTATCGCTGTCGCTCCACCATGCGAAGTTAGAAGCGTGAGAGTCCGTTCCGGTCACATTCAGATTCCACAGGGTGAGGTCGCCCAGGTGATTGGGGACTTCATTTTCGTCGCCTCCTGCGCGGTAGTATACAAGTCCGCCGCTGCAATTGTCTATCAGCGTGGCACGGGGCTGTGTGGCGTGGGATTCGAAACAGGCGTCATTGCCCCAGGTTACGTTCCATAATACGGTTCCTACACTTGGCTTCGATACGCCGCAGCCGTGGAACTGCCCTTGACAACTCTTTCCGTATACGTCATTTCCTGCGCTTTCATCGCGGACTTTGCCGATAAAGACGCGTGAAGAACCTTGCGAACGTACGGCTGAATGTCCGCGTTTTCCACTGATACGGATATCGTATGCCGAGCTGTTGGCAGATTCGGCAAAAGTAAGCGCTTCGCTGACACTCTCGAAGTGGACGTTGCGTACCCATGAATTGACTACACGTTGCAGCAGCAGCGGTTTATAGGCTCCGTCGTATTGCCAGCCTACTTTAGCCTGTTCGGCGTGTCCTTCTCCGTGATGGGCGTAGCCGTCCAATGCGTTTCCTACGAAGCTGAGGTCTTCTACACCGACATTCTCCAGATATTTGTACGTGCGGATTTCCCATCCTTCCGTATCGTTATATTTGATGTCGATGTCGTGCATGATCGGTTCGTAGAAAGTGATCTTGCCGTTTGAGGCGGATTTCACCTGATGAAACTCGGTGATTTTTACTCCGTACAGGTCGTCGGAGCTTTGGTTGATGGAGATAGGGGCTTTCGCTATCGCCCAGTTCTCGTTGAGGGCAATCGGACCGATCTCTTTCTTTACCAGTTCCCTGTCTCCGCTGCGCAAGCGCAACTGTACCCACTGTCCGGAGGAGATTCCGGTGGTTCCGCTGACTTTCACGGTAAAGTCTCCGCGCTTGGCATTCTCGGTTACGGAAGCGAGCTTGGGGGAGTTACCGGCATTGTTCGGACCGTTGGTGTGCTTGATTGCCAACAGTATAGGTGATGAACTGAGGTTACTGATACTTGTCGGCAGATTAGGCGTTTCCATGATCAGACGCGTCTTGTCGGGACCGTCGCCTTTGATCACAAAGTTACCGCCATAGATTTCAATGCCACTGCTGACATTGTTGTTTTTCGAGTCAACGGCGTCCTTCTGCTTGCTTTCGTCGCGGGTGTTGTCGTCATCGTTGTGAAGAACGTAGTCGCCTGCGGGGAAATAGATTACAATCTTCGCGTTGGCGTTCAGCTTGTTGGTTCCGTTTACTCTTGTCATACCTTTCTCTTGCAGGATGCTGATCAGCGCTTCACGGGCGGTCATGTTCTTGGCGGTCATGCGCTCTTTTACGTTGATCACTTGGTATCCTAAAGAAAATGCGCCTTGCGGCGCACTTTCTCCATGATTATATCCGGCATACGAATAGTCGGGCAGCACATTGTTTTCTCCTGTCTTGAAGTGTTGCCAGGCTATTGCCGAGTTGGCATCTATCTTCGTGGTCAGCAGTTTTACCGGAAGTTTTACTACCCGGCAGTAACCTTCTTTCGAGAATATCTTGATGTAAATCTGTTCTTCGTATTCTTTCCCTTGCACGTTTGTTTTGGGGGCGGTGACGATCAGTTTGTTTTCCGTCAGTTTCACGCCCCATGTCTGGTTTTCGATGGTGGCTGTTTCCACGTTGGCTTGTTCTACCACGAACTCCTGCTTTTGTCCCAGACCGAAAGTGGCTGTGCCTTCATACTTGATTGTCAGGTAGAAGTCTTTTCCGTAGATGGGGACTTTTACTTGGCTGTTGTCGGCACGGATGGTAAAGGTGATCTGCCCGGTCGCTTCGTCGATGGTCACGTTGCTGAACAGGGAACTTGCGTTGGCAACGGCTTGCGTTCCGTCGGCAATCTGGTTGTTGCCCAGTTTGTTCCAGGTGCTTCCGTTGTCAATAGAGATCAGCCAGAAACCGTTTGCATCTACTTTCAGTTTCGGGGTGACGCCTGCTGTTCCCGCTTCGGGGATGGCGCTTACCGGTTTGTCGTTAACGAGCAGTTCGGTGGTCATGTCGTTGATGGTATATGCCCAGTGACCTGACGCGTTGACGCTGAACAAAGGCATGTCGTTCATGTCTACTTTGCCGCTGTATATGGTTACAGTTTCGCCGTTACTCAGTTCGATGGTATAGTTGTCCTGTTCATCCTTGCTATATCCCACCACCAGAATCTTACCTTCAACCATCTGCTGATAGTTGCTGATGTCCGAGTTCATCTGTTCTATGCTCGCTTCCAGATTGGCTACCCGTTCTTTCAGGTTGTCAATGTCGGAGCGCAGATCATCCCGTTCGTCGCACGAGTAAAGTGCGACGAGGAGGGTGATACATATGATTGATATTACTTTTTTCATACGTTAGTCGATATTAGTTGGTTGCACCGTATTCGGCATATTCTGCATTCGGAACGAAGATACCGTTGGCGAGGTCGAAGGTGCCGCCGTCGAACGGATTGGATGTTAATGCTTTCAGTTCTTCTGCTCCTTCAAACGGTAGTTTGCCTCCATAGAACATTTGCCAGTTATAGGTCATAGTTTTGTAAAGGAGGTTATCTGCGCAAATATCTCCTGTTGGGGATGTTATCTGAGGACGAATGATGACTACATTACCTGTTCCGTCTGTATTTGTCCAGAAGATATTATTTTTAATAGAGGTTTTCGCCAGATTGCCTATGTTTACGTAGCCACCGGTATTTGTTTCCAAGTTTATAAATGTATTGTTTTCTATGGTCAGATTGGCTATACCTGAAGCTGAACCATTGAATAAAACCAATTGATTTACTTTACCTGACGGACAATAGAATGTGTTGTTTCTAAAGATGACATTGCCATAATCCTGATTCTTATTACTGCTGGTATTGATAATAAACTGTTGTGTAACAGCTGTTATCTTGATTGTACTATTTTCCATGCTGAAATTGGCAATACTCCTTTTGTCGTTAGTAATGGCACTTACAGGTTTGCCATTGAGTGCAATCTGACATTGATCAAAAGCTACGTTAGCAAATGACTCGTCTGCATAAACAGTAAACAGATAATTAGTGAATCCTTCGGCTGCTTTAAATACAATGTTTTTACACAAGAAATGTCCAGTTTCGGTATTTTGTCTGAGTCTGATATAATTTCCTGTAATTGCCACTGTACTGATGTTTTGTGAATCATCTCCGATGAAAAGCAAATTAGCGGCATTTGTGGTGCTGTTATAGTTGACTGTAACTCCTCCTTTGATAAAATAGATGCCTGGAGTAGTGATTGTCTGATCAGTATCAATGTATGTTGCATTCTCGAATTTAGTATTATTTACTTCAATTCCATTTACCGTAAATGTGGCTCCGCTATTATATAAAGCATAGTAGCTGTCAACTACCTCTACAGCCTTCACCTGAATCTTGGCAACCGCCCAACTGGCACCCTTATTAACCTGCACTGTTACGTCGGAACCGTTATCCGCCGTTGCACGTGTACTCATTGCGTTTGCCGGAGCTGTAATGCTCAATGTAGCTACATTGGTCGTTTCATCCGCTTCGCTCACAGTAGCCACCCATCCGGCAGGAGCAGTAACGATAATGTTTTCACCTTTCACTTTTACAGTCGTAGTGGCAGTCTTGCCATAGCCTATTTCCCAGTATCCGTTCTTCATTCCGGTTTCCGGTTCGGTGATTTCGCAAAGCAAGTCTTTTACGATAGGGATAGAGATGGCTTCCGTCTGTCCTTTCAGTTTGACAACGAAGAATTCCCCGGTTGAATCTACGTATACTTCCTCAAAGAAAGAGTCTGCACTGCTTCCTCCGGAACCATCGCTGACTGCGGATACCTTTTGACCGTCTGTGTCGAGTACGTCTTCCCAGCTGGTTCCGTTATCATAACTTACCTGCCAGAAACTTCCCTCGTCCGTAATCCGGAACTTGGGAGCTATACCATCCTTACCGGGAGTGCCCACAGCCTGAACAGGTATGCCATTCTGCATCAATACCTCACCGTTCACTACCCATTGGCCCTCATCATTGACAGTAATCTCAGGATAAGCTACTTCTCCCTTCGAGCCTTGTGTCAGTGAGATGGTTTCTCCGTTACTCAGTTTCAGTTTATATGTACCGTCTGTATTCGTCACTTCTGTGATAGTCTGACCACCTTCAAGCAGTCGCTTGATAGCTGTCATGTTATCGTTCAATAGACTGACTTGTGCTTCCAAAGACTCTACGCGGTCTTTCAGATTGTCAACATCGTCTCTCAAGTCGTCTGTATCGCACGCTGCCAATGCAAACAGCGCAAATGCGGTTAACATGATTGATTTAAAGTAATTCATAGATATAATGTATTAGTTATTATTTTATTCGTTTATTGTTATTCCACTACGTTTACCACCATGTGGTAAGTAGTCGTGGAGGAATGATCGATATTGGCATTACGAGCGAGGAATGTCACGTTGTAGATACCAATTTGATTGTAGGTATATGTGTACTTATCCAGACGCTGGGTAATATCCTTTACTTTCGTTCCCTGATCGGGGCTGCAAGAGTTAACGGTAATCAGATCGGAAACCAGCCAGCTGTATTTCAGCGGATCGTTGGCATTGGTACTATGGATGAAGAAGGAGCCGCCGCCTACACCTGTCAGGTTCCAGATACCGGATACGTTATTGGTAACTGTCCCGTATTCACGGTCTTTGGTCATGCTGGTCTGATCCTTCAGATTCCATTTGTTCTTCATATTGATCGGAGTAAAGCCGAAAGAACCGGCAGAATATTCTGCTTCCTGTCCGCTCGTCATCACATTATTGATGCGCATCCGCTCAAAGTACATCTTGGATTGTGCCACTGTATTGTCAATGCCACGGTAGCAGATAGCGATTGCAATCCGTTTGCCCATGTATTCTTTCATATCAAAACTGTATGGAGTGGCAAGATCGGCATTGCCTACCGCCGCTGTCGGGAATGCGGACTGCGGAACCAGTTCTTTCCATTTACCGTCTTTCTCAAATTGCTCTACAAGCAAAGAGTCAGCTTCGAAATTATCCTTGTATAATCCGGTGAATTCGTCGGAGATATATACGTGTTTCTCCAATGTCGTGCTCGGGTTACCGTACTGGAACCAGATAGAGAAGTTCAGCATAGACGACTTGATCTGTGAAGGATCAATCGTTTCGCGTTCGCGATATTCGTATTTGCTGCCCGCTTCTCCACTGAAGAATGTCAGGAAGTCCGGATCGCCCGAAAGGATGAACTCTATCGGAGTACCTTTTTTGGCAGTAATGATCTGTCCGTCGAAGCTTACATTCTCGTTGGTCGCTACTTTTACGTGCAGACCTACCGCTTCGTCCAGCCCGTCGCTGCAAGCCCCGAAGAAGAGGCTTGCTATACAGATGGCTATGAGTTTATATGTTTTCATAATCTATGATGCTTTTATCGATGAATACTGTGATTACCAACCCGGATTGTTCTGTGTGATATCTTTGTTCACACTCATTTCCGCATCCGGAATCGGGAAGTAGTTGTAGGTGCTGGAGATGTTGAAGTAGGTATATACGTTGGTAGGTCCCTGCGTCCAGTTGTTGCCGGATTGTGCTTCGGTTACCAATGCTCTCATATTTTTCACATACTCACCCCAGCGGATCAGGTCGAAACGGCGGGTGTATTCGAAACAAAGTTCCATGGCACGTTCGTCTTTCACGGTCTGGCGGAATTCTTCCTGCATCATGTCGGGAAGCTCGTTCAGTCCGGCACGTTCTCTTACTTCCTTCATACATTGGTAAGCCAGAGTGGTAGGACCGTTGTTCGCTTCGTTTTCCGCTTCTGCGATCATCAGCAGTACGTCAGCATAGCGCAGGATCGGGAAGTTGATAGATGTATAGTTCTTGTCTTTCTTATCCGCTTCGTATTCACGGCGGTATTTGCCGCACATACGGCTGAAGTTCTTGGTGGCTGTGGTCTTTTCTGTGTCATCTGCGTACTGGTAAGTTCCGCGTTGCTGACCGTATTGGGACATTACTTCAGCAAGTTTGCCCTGCTCAAATTCACGGTGGGTAACGCCTGTATTCTTGCCTCCGGCTTCTTTGTATTCAAACGGAGCGATACTCCAGTTGAAACGTTTGGTATCACCGTTGTTCACATAAAGGTTGTACAGTTTCGGAGTGCTGTAGATAAAGGCATAGCCATATCCGGGGTCTTTGGCTCCCGTTACATCGCTTTTGGAGGACAGATCCGGACCGGCCAGTCCGATGATGTTACCGATACGGCCTTCGGCTTGTGTATCCGAAGTGTTGTTGCCGGCAAATTCGGCTTCCCAGATGCTTTCGTTGGCAGTGGTGTTATACTTGTCGGAACACATATCGATGAAAGGGTCCCAGTAGTTGGCAGCCAGTTTGTGACCGGCAGTCATTACTTTCTGGGCATAGAAGCTGGCTCTTTCGAAATAGTCTTTCTTTTCGGCCTGTGTGGCATTGCGACCTTCACGGTAATGCTCGCCTGCACGGAACAGATATACACGTGCCAGTATGCCCCATGCGGTAGACTGAGAGATACGTCCCGGCTTGTAAGCAAGATCGGAGGCCGATTTCAGACCAGTCTCGGCGGCATCTGCCATTTCGGAGATGATGAAGTCATAGATTTCCTGCTTGTCCGTACGCGGGATATTCAGGTTGGTAACGCTTTGGGTTGAAACTGTTTTGAAAGGAACATCTCCCCAGCACTCTACCAGATTGAAATAATAGAATGCACGCAGGAAGCGGGCTTCGGCGATGTACTGTTCTTTGACGCCTGCATCGAAACCGTTTACTTTGTCGATGTTTTCGAGGAACATATTGGCACGGTTGATGCCTGAATAGAGGGCATACCAGAAGGCAGTCACGGCGTTGTCACTGGTGGTGGCGTTGTTGCAGATCAGTCCGGTAGATGCGGGACCGCGTCCGCTGCCTCCGTAGTGGGATAAGTCGTCACCGGCTACGAGGTACATATAGTCACCGCCGTAGAAAGTAGGTTGCGACAGTATGGCGTAGATGCCTGTCAGGAAGGAGTTGGCTTCAGCGGGGGTGTTGAAGTAGTTCTCCGGCGTCAGTTTGGTAGGTTCTTTGTCCAGAAAGTCACAGGATACCATGCTGAAACCTGCCAATAGAGCTATGATTGTTATTTTTAATGCTTTCATAATCGAATTCTTTTTTCTAACTGTTACTATCATTATCCGTTTAGAATCCCAGGCTTACACCGAAGCTGATAGAGTATGCTCTCGGATAGGAAGAGTAGTCCAGACCGGGAGTGAGTGCACTGTTGCGTACAGATACTTCCGGATCATAACCGGAATAACCGGTACATGTCCACAGGTTTTGTGCGGCAACGTAAACACGTGCTTTGTCTATCTTCCATTTCTTCACCAGCTTGGCGGGGAAGGTATAGCCTACTGTTACGTTCTTCAGACGCAGGTACGAACCGTCTTCGATGATGCGTGAAGAGATCACACGGTTGGAAGAGGAGTTAGTAGCCGCAGGGATGTCACTGGTCGGATTTTCCGGTGTCCAGCGGTTGGCATAGCTGGCGAACTGGTTCAATTCGCGTGAACGGTTGTTGGAGCTTTCAAAGAACAGGCGGTTGGCATTCATGATATCGTTGCCGTATGACCACTGGAAGAAGATGCTCAGATCGATGCCTTTATATTCAAAGTTGTTGGTGAAACCACCTGTATGTATCGGAAGTCCGCGTCCGATAATCGTACGGTCGTTGGAGTCAACTACTCCGTCTCCGTTAAGGTCGGCATATTTGGGCATACCCGGCTGAGTGTTGGTCTCAGTAGAGTAGTGGGGCACTCCCGGTTTCAGGCTGTATGAGTTACCCGATTTGTTGAAGTCGTCGTACTTGTATGTACCTTCATAGACATAACCATACATCAGTCCCATCGGCAGACCGACTTTGGCGATGTAGCTGGACTGACCGTTGTAGTTCTGGTCGAATTGCGCGGCAGTCAGCAAGGCTGTCTGATTCTCCGACAATGCCAGTACTTTATTCTTATTGAATGAAATGTTGAAGTTAGTCGTCCACTTGAAGGCGCGTGTCTGGAAGTTGACGGTGTTCAGACTAAGTTCCAGACCATCGTTACGTACTTTACCGATATTCTTGGTAGCGCTGTAATAACCCGAAGAAAAAGGCAGGGAAGCGTCCAGCAACAGGTCGCGGGTGGTCTTCCGGTAAATATCCATCGTTATACCGATGCGTTCGTCGAAGAATCCGAGGTCGAGACCTGCGTTCCATTGTTCGGTTGTTTCCCATTTCAAATCCTTGTTGGGCAGAGAAGTAGGAACAACACCTGCATTCGTCGCATCATTGTCGAATGGATAGACGCCGCTTGGGAGGGAGTTTGTCGATGTATACGAGCCGACTCTTGATTTCAATACCGCCAGGAGCGCATAATAATCATATTCGCCGATACGGTTGTTACCCGTGAGTCCCCAGCTCAAACGAACCTTACCACTGGACAGTACACTTTTCAACGGCTTCATAAATTCTTCTTCCGAGAAGCTCCATGCGAGAGAACCGGAAGGGAAGTATCCGTAACGGTTGTCCTTGTTGAACTTGGAAGAACCGTCGGCACGGAAAGAAACGGTAGCGTAATATTTAGACATATAGTTGTAAGTCACACGTCCGAGGTATGATAACATCGCCCATGAAGACTTTGCCGAAGTGGTAGTACCTGCCTGTCCTTCGCTCATGCCTGCCATACCGAGTGATTCGTTGGGGATGTGCGTTGTGCGGAATGAATAAATCTCATAGTCCGAGTTCTGGAACGTGATACCTCCCAATACATTGAGGAAGTGTTTCTTTTTGATGTTAGTCTGATAAGTCAGGGTGTTTTCGTTCAGCCATGTCAGGCGTTCCTGACGGGTTACCTGGGCATTCACTTTATCTGTAGAGGTAGGACCTCCGTAGCGGGTATTCGAGTTGTTGAACTGATCCTGCTTGCGTGAATCATAAGTATATCCGGCGGAAACTTTCAGTTTCAGTCCTTTCAGTACTTCGTATTCTGCGAATCCGTTCATTTGAAGATTGTTGGTGTAGCTCTTCCGGTATTCGTTCTTCTGTGATTTGATCGGGTTGAAACGGTAGTCGTTGCTTGAATCTACGGCGTTGTCCGTTGAACTGTCCATCAGGAAGCTGAGCGGAGTGTCGGGGGAAGTCACCGGACGGTATCCCCATACGCTATAGAAAAGGTTGTTCATACCACTGTAAGAGGTGGATGATGGAGTACTACCTGTTTGGATAGAGCGTGAATAGTTGGTGGTCAGGCTCATGTTCAGTTTGCCGCGACGGACTACTGTGTTCATACGTCCTTGCATACGTTTGTAACCGGTTTCTATCAGCGTACCGTCCTGATCGAAGTAAGATAAGGAAGCATTGTAGCGTACACCTTCCGTACCACCGGCAAGTCTGACCGTATGATTCTGCTGCCAGGCAGTCTTGAATATCTCGTCCTGCCAGTTATATTGCGGTATGTCTTTATAATCGTCCAGTGTCCATTGCTTGCCTTCGTAGTTCATCAGGTATGAGCCGGCAACGACGGTAGGATACATTTCATTCTGTAGCTTGACAAACTCATAAGCATCCATCATCGGAATAGTGCGGGTGACGTGCTGCACACCGAAACTACCGTCATAGGACAACTGTGCCCGTCCTACCTTACCTTTCTTGGTGGTGATGATGACAACACCGTTGGCACCGCGCGCACCGTAAATGGCCGTAGCCGACGCATCTTTGAGGAAGTCGAGCGACTCGATATCGGAAGGGTTCAGCGTGCTGGCTGCCGATGAATCTTCTATCGGGAAACCGTCGATAACGAACAGCGGCGAGTTTTCTTGTGTCAGTGAGTTGTTACCACGGATCACGATGCTCATGTTGCCGCCCGGCATACCTTCGCCCGAAGTTACGTTTACTCCGGCGATACGTCCGCCGAGTGCCTGGTCGAATGAAGCGACGGGAGCGGTAAGTACATCCGCCATGTTGGCTTTCGCCACGGAACCTGTAAGGTCGCGGCGGCGTACTTCCTGATAGCCGACAACCACTACTTCGTCCAGTGTTTTAGTATCTTCTTTTAATGTGATGACCATTGGTTTTTGCGAGTCCGCCTTTTGTTCTACGGTGACGTAGCCGATAAAGGAAATAACCAAGGTAGCGTTCTTTTGGGGGATGTTAAGAGTGAATTTACCGTCAAGGTCGGTGATCGTTCCCTGCGAAGTGCCTTTTACCTGAACACTGGCTCCGGGAACACCTTCTCCTAGATTATCCTTCACAGTACCTTTGACAAGTACTTGTGCAAGCACAAATGGAACAGAAAGCAGGAGCATTCCCAAAATGGAGAGCATCCTTTTTCTTGTCTGGTTGGATAGATGTTTTTTCATATATTAAAAATTAAGTGATTTTGTTGAATTTACGATGGCAAAGATATACGCATTGATTGTTCTCATATGGATAGAATTATTCAAGATTGATACAAAATAATACAAATCTGCTATTCTCATTGGTTATCTTGTCTTTACCGATTCAAGCAGTTCGGACAGCTCTCTGACAACTTCCGGATGCTGTTTCGCTACATTGTTTTTCTCCGATGGATCGGCGGATAAATCGTACAGCTGGGGATGCCTGTCATTGCCCAGTTCCATTTTTGTCCAGTATTCGATGGCGGGGGCGTCACTCGGTTCGATGTACTTCCATTGTCCTTTCACGATGGCGAGTGTATTATTGAGATTTTGCTGTACGATGTATTCACGACTGGTGTAGTCTTTTCCCAGAAGCGTGTTCAGATGTTCCTGACTGTCAGGAGCTGCGCCTTCCGGAAGCGGTTGTTTCAGTAAAGCGGCAAGTGAGGCAAAGATATCGATTTGTGAGAAGAGAGCCTGTTGCTTGTTCGGCTTCACTTTGGCAGGCCAGCGGACGATGAACGGAATGCGGGTTCCGGCTTCGTAAGCGCTGTACTTTCCACCACGGTAAATACCCATCGGGGTATGTCCGTTGAGGCGTTCAAAGGCTTGGTCCTGGTAGCCGTCGTCGATGACGGGGCCATTGTCGCTGGTGAATATCAGGATGGTGTTGTCCGTCAGCTGGAGGCTGTCGAGGGTGTTCATGATCTCTCCGATGGTCCAGTCGAGTTGCAGGATTACGTCTCCGCGGGTTCCCAGACCGCTTTTCCCGGCGAAGCGGGGATGTGGGACGCGCGGTACGTGTACGTCCTGCGTGCCCATATATAAGAAGAAAGGTTCTTCCTTATGGGAGACGATGAAGCTTTTTGCTTTATTGGTGATGATGTCGGCGATGTCCTCGTCTTTCCAGAGAGCGGACTTACCTCCGGTCATCCAGCCGATGCGGGGGATGCCGTTGATTATCGTATTGTTATGTCCCTGACTGGGTTTTAGTTTTACGAGCTCCGGGTTCTCTTCACCTGTAGGCCAGTCGCCTACTTTATGCTCGTAGTTCACTGTGATCGGGTCGTTCGGGTCGAGTCCTACCACGTGTCCGTTCTCGACGAATACACAGGGGACACGGTCTACGGTTGCTGGAATCACGAACTCGTAGTCGAAGCCGATACTTTGGGCGTTGGGGGTGATGTGGCCGTTGAAGTCGGTGCCTCCTTTCGGACCGAGTCCAAGATGCCATTTGCCGACAACTCCGGTGGCGTAACCTGCTTCTTTCAGCATATCGGCCATGGTGACGCAGGCGGTGTCGATGATTAGTTCCGAGTTTCCGGGGGCGATGCCTGTGTTCTCCTGTCGCCACGGGTACATGCCTGTCAGGAGTCCGAAGCGGGAAGGGGTACTGGTGGCGGAAGTTGCATAGGCGTTGGTGAACTGTACGCCCTGTCCGGCAAGGCGGTCGATATGGGGAGTACTGACCTTCGTTGCTCCATAGCAGCTAAGGTCACCTATGCCAAGGTCGTCCGCGAATATATAAATAATGTTAGGCTTTTGTGAGTTTTGTCCGTTGTCTTTTTGTACTTTCTGATTGCATCCGGTCAGCAGGGCTATACCGGGCAATAGCGGTAGTAAACGTGAGACATTCTTCATAATGTTGATCTTTTATGGAGTGATTACTGAATACAAAGATAAGAGGATTGGCGGAAATGAGTGAGCAGGAATGTACAGGTGTGATACAAAATAGTCCATTCTAAAGGGTTAAATGTTTCGGGGCTACGGATGCCTTTTCCTGACATCGTAGCCCGGATCTTGTGCCAACAGGAGGGAACTACTTTGGCATAGGTTCTCCTGTTACAAATGCTACTTGCTTACCTGTTTATGGGTTATTGATCCGTTTCTTCGTTCCCTTCTTCCTCTTTTTCTTCACCCTTGCGGTAGGCAAGCGGACTGACGTGGTAAATCTCCTTAAAGCATTTACTGAAATAGCGGGAAGAAGAGAAACCGATGCGGTCGGAAATCTCCGTAATGTTCAGCTCCGGATTGTTCCGCAGCATGACGGCTCCTTTCTTGAGACGGATACTTAATATAAAGTCGTTCGGTGTCTGACCGGTGACGGCTTTCAGCTTCGTGAACAGATTGGTACGTGCCATCCCCATTTCACGGGCGAAGATGTTGACATTAAAGTCCGTATTATCCAAGTGCTGTTCGATGATGGCCATGGCACGGTCCAGCATTTCTTTATCCATCGGGTTAGTGGCAAGCATCTGGGCAAAAGCCTGTGGCTGTTTGCTGAATTTCTCCTGTAGCAACCGCCGTGAGTTCACCAGATTGTTGCAACGGGAGATCAGGAGATTGGTATTGAACGGCTTGGTGATATAATCGTCCGCGCCGATCTTTAATCCTTCAATGTTGTGTTCCACGGCTGTGCGTGCCGTCAGTAGTACTACCGGGATGTGACAGGTGTTGAAGTCCGTTTTGATTTGCTTACAGAGTTCCGTACCCGACATACGTGGCATGACAACGTCACTCAGTATGATGCTTGGCATATCTTTCTGTATGATATCCAGTGCCTCTACACCGTCGGAAGCGGTGGTGACCTGATAGAACGTTTCGAAGATACCTGCCAGCATTTGCTTGATGGATTCGTTGTCTTCCACTATCAGCATTTTCGCATCTTCGATGCGTTTGTTGTCTTCCTCCTTCCATTCGGAATCGGGCAGTATTTCTACGGTTGGAACGATTGTTTCCGGTTGTTGCTGAATGTTGGTGTCGGTGTTGTCCCGTATGATTTGTTCCTCAGTAAAGTGCTGGTTGCCCGATTTCAACGTAATGATAAAACGGCTTCCCTTGCCCGGTTCGCTCTCTACACGGATGGTTCCGTGATGAAGTTCGATGATACCTTTTGTCAACGCCAGTCCGATGCCTGTGCCGGCTCCGGTATTCAGCGAGTCGAGGCGTTCGGTCTGGTAGAAACGGTCGAATATCTTGTCGATCTCGGCGGCGGCAATGCCTGTTCCCGTGTCTTTGATCTCGATAATGACGTATTTATCCTCCTGCGATACGTTGATGGAGATGGTATCTTCCGCTTTCGTATGCTTCAATGCGTTGGACAGCAGATTGTTCACTACCTTCTGCATCTGCTTCTGGTCGTACCATACTTCAATATCATCCGACTGTTTGTTGAACTTGAAATTGATTTGCTTGCTGCTGGCGTATTCAAGGAATAACAGATAATTCTCGTACAGGAAGTTCACCAGATTATGTCGGCTGACTTTGATTTTCATGTGCCCTTGTTCCTGCTTGCGGAAGTCGAGCAGTTCCGTAATTAGTTCACGCAGTTGGAGGCTGTTTTTGTAAATTCCCAATATCTTGTGATAAATATTAGGTGTGAATGTCTGTACTTGCAACAGCGTTTCTACCTGTCCCACGATCAACGTCAGCGGAGTGCGGAATTCGTGAGAGATGTTGGTAAAGAAGCGCAGCTTGGATTGGTTTAATGCTTCGAGGTCTTCGATGTGCTTCTTTTCATATTTCAGTGACTCACGCAGTTTGATGCGGGAATTGTAGTTCTGAATGAGATACCATAACAGACTGACGGTACAAATGGTGTAAATCAGATAAGCCCACCATGTCTCATACCAAGGCGGTAATACACGGATCAGTAGTCGGGCTTCTTCGATACCGTCTCCGTCCGACTTGATGACGAGCGTATATTTGCCCGGATTCAGGTTGGTATAAGTGATAAGCGTCTGTTTGCGGTCGGTGTGATTCCATTCGTCGGAGAAACCTTCGAGGCGGTAGACGATTTCATTCCTGTTGGCAGGGATGAAGTTGGAAGTGGCGTATTCTATGCTGAACATGGATTGGTCGGCTTTCAGGCTGATTTCCGGTGTATAGGCGATGGACTGTTCCAAGATGCCGGTGTCGTCTCCGGCAGTGATCTCCTTTCCGTTGACCAGCAGGCGGGAAAGGATGATGCTGTAGGACTTGGGCGTAAAGTGCAGTTTCTTTTCCCAGAAAGAAATCATGCCTTGGATGCCGCCTAGAAATACTTCTCCGTCATGCGTTACGAACAATGCGTTTTCGTTGACGGCAGTCAGCGGGAATCCGTTCTCTGTACCGTAGTTGTAAAACTTCTTTTGCGGATAGTCAAACTGGGAGAATCCCTGATTGGTAATCAGCAGCAAGTCTCCCTTTTGTATGGACGACTCGAATACTTCGTAGATACAGTCGCTGGATAGTCCGTCTTTCTGCATATCGAAGTTTTCGAAGTCGTTGCTCTCCTTGCGGTAACGGTCGAGCCCGCTTCCGGAAGTGGAGAACCACAGGTTGCCGTTGCTGTCTTGCATGATGTTGTTGACATTGTTGTTGCTGAGAGTGTTCGGAATGGAGGGATTGTGTGCATAGTGGGTGAGCTTGCCGGTGTCGAAGCGGTAAGAATATACGCCCTCTCCGGTAGCGGAAACCCATAGCGTTTCGTCCTTGTCGATGTAGAGGCTGGCCACCATACCGATATTTCTGCCTTCTTTGGTATCCTTGAAAAGATGTTCGCAGGTGCCTGTTGCCGGATTGAAAAGGCAGACTCCGTTTTGTGTGGCGATGATCAGTTTGTCTTCGTAGGGCACGATGTCGCGTACAATGTCCGAGGGCAGTGTGGTCGGGTCGCCCGCTTTCATCCGGTAAACGGTAAAGCGGTTGGTGCGCAGGTCGAGTTTGTTCAGTCCTCCCAAGTGTGTGCCGATCCACATAATCTCCTCTGTCCGGTCGTAATAGATTGCCTTGACGTTGTTGTGCGAGATACTGTTTCTGCCTTCTTCATGGCGGTACCAGCGATAAGTATTGTTTTTCCGGTTGTAGACGTTCACGCCACCGCCTTCGGTGCAGATCCATAAGTTACCGTCTTTGTCTTCCGTCATTCTGCCGACGATGGGACTGCTTAATCCTTCTTTCTCCGTGTCTCCCACTTTATAGCGGGTATAGATTTCATATTCCGGATTGAAGTAGTTGACGCCGCCAAAGTAAGTTCCCAGCCATAGGGTTCCCTGTTCGTCTTTCACGATACACCAGATGGAAGAGTGGGTGAGTCCGTCGGGTTTGTTGTCATTGGCGGTATAAAGTTGGAACTGTCCTGTGCTTTTGTCGTAGCGGTTCAAGCCGTGGAAAGTTCCGATCCATAGATTTCCCAGATTATCTTCACAGCAGCTTCTGACAAAATCGGAACATATACTGTTCGGATTCTTCGGGTCGTGGCGGAAGTTGTCGATAGTGCCGTTTGTGCGGATACGGTAGAGCCCTTCCTCCCAGCTGCCAATCCACAGTTCTTTGGATGAGTCTTCGTAGATGCTGGCTATGTTTCCTTTCGTGATGGGCTGAGAGAGTTGCTTGTCGTCCGACAGGCAGTAAACACCATTGCTGGTGGTTCCCATCCACAGGTTTTTCTTCTCGTCCAGATGGAGGCAGGATAGGTTAATGTCTTTCCCGGCAAGGTGGTAGTAAAGGTCGAAGTTGTTCGTGTTCTCGTTAAAAACGAATACTTCTTCTCTTTTTCCGATATATAGTTTTTCGTTGTAGTAGATAGCGTCCACATTGCCTTGCAGTAGGGTTTTGAATCGTTGAGTGGTCATGTCAAATTCGGCTACACCGTCGGTGCAAAGCAGGTAAACCTTCCCGTTCTTATTACCTGTGATACGGAGTACGGTATTGCTGAACAGACTGTTCGGATCATTCTTCTTGAGCTTGAAACTTTTGATATCGTTACCGTTATAACGGTTCAGTCCTTCGCGCGTACCTATCCATATAATGCCCCGTTCGTCAATGTACAGGCTGTTGACGGAAAACTGGGAAAGTCCGTCATCTGTGGTCAAATGGCTGAAAGTAATATTTTGTCCTAACGTACGGACAGCAGTTACGCTTAAAAATAGCAGAAATAAAAGGATTGTTTTTCTCACTAATTCGGTTGTTTAGGGTATTACTAATGGCAAATATATTGTTTTTATTTGATTTTCGGGAACCTTATTAGGAGAAAGTAACTATATTTGTATCCTCCAAACGAAAGATATATGAAAGTAAAGAAAATTAGTTCTGCTAATGTAGAGGCTTGTTCGCTTCCTAAATTATTTGATGAGGAAAAGATAGATTTCCAGCCGGTTCAGTGTGTCAACTGGGCTGAATATCCTTACAAGCCAAAAGTAAGTTTCCGGATTGCGCATACCAAAGATTCTATTCTGTTGCACTTCAAAGTCAGAGAAGAAAGTGTACGTGCCAAGTATGGAGAAGACAATGGATCTGTATGGACTGATTCCTGTGTGGAGTTTTTCTCTGTTCCGGCCAGTGACGGAATCTATTATAATATAGAATGTAACTGCATCGGAACGATTCTGATCGGTGCCGGACCAGCCCGTAACGGTCGGGAACACGCTCCGAAAGAAGTGACGGCTCTCGTGCAGCGTTGGTCCAGTCTGGGCAATGAACCCTTCGAAGAACGTGTGGACGATACGACTTGGGAAGTAGCCTTGATTATTCCTTATGCTGCATTCTTCAAGCATCAGATACAGTCACTGGATGGAAAGGAAGTTAAAGCGAATTTCTATAAATGCGGGGATGAACTGCAAACCCCTCACTTCCTGTCATGGAATCCGATAAAGATTGAGAAACCGGACTTCCATCGTCCCGACTTCTTCGGTACGCTGGAGTTTGAATAAATAAGAAGGGTGATGTCCGTAAAAAGACATCACCCTTTCTCTATGAAAAGTGTATTTTGTCTATTTCACAATCCCACGTTCCGAACCTTTTACGAAATTCACGATATTCTCGATTTCTTCACTCATCGGAACCTGATCGATAATCTTCTGGACAGCATCCTGAACACTGAAATTACCTTGATAGATCAACCGGTAAGCATTGGCAATATGACGAAGGATTCTTTCCGACGTATTGTGATGCTGTGACAGAACGACTGCATTCACTCCATGATAGGCAACAGGATTACCGGACATAATTACGTAGGGAGGAACATCTTTGGAGATGCGGCATCCGCTTTGTACAAGTGTCCAGCTACCAATGTGACAATATTGGTGCAACGTTACGTTGCCGCTTAGGATCACACAATTATCTAATGAGCATTCTCCTGCAATTGTAGTACCTATTCCTACCACACAATTATTGCTGATCTGCACATCATGGCAAAGGTGTACCTTATCCATCAGGTAGTTCCCGTTTCCAATTCTGGTAGCATTTCCTGCAAAAGTGGCACGGCTGATTACTACATTCTCACGGATATCGTTATTGTCTCCGATGATCAGACTGCTTTCTTCCCCTGTATAGTGAAAGTCTTGCGGTTCTGCTCCCAGGACAGCATTCTGATGTATTTTGTTTCCTTTCCCCATTTTTGTACCTTTCAGGATACTGGCGTATGACATGATGGTACAGTCATCGCCGATTTCCACATCTTTCTCGATGTAGGCGAAAGGCAAGACAGTTACATTCTTGCCTAATTTCGCTTCGGGGTCTACGTAAGCTAACGGACTAATCATAATAGTATATGTTTAAAGTTAATCTTCTCTTCCACCGCCTAATGCCTGGTAGAGGCTGACCACAGCCTGCATCTTGTCGAAACAGTCGGAAACCTGAGAAATCTGTGCGCTCAGATAAGATTGCTGTGCCGACAATACTTCCAGATAGGTTGACGTCCCTAAGTTAAACAATTCTTTTGTATCTTCCGAAGCTTTCTTGGCAGATTCTACCTGCATTTGGCGGGATTCAGCCTTTTTACTGGTGTTTTGGTATAAACTTAGCGCATTGCTGACTTCGCTTCCGGCATTGTACAACGTTTGCTGGAAAGATAATTTAGCTTGTTCTTCCTGTGCTTTCGCTGCTTTCAGGCGGGCAATATTCGTACCACGGTAGAACAATGGCTGAGTCAGTGAACCGATAGCGGAAGCCAGTAACTTACCCGGATTGATAATGGCGGAACCTGCACTGTTCGTCCATCCGGCAGAACCGCTGAGAGTGATCTGCGGATAGAAAGCGGCACGGGCAGAGTTCGTATTATAATAGCAGCTTGCCAAGGACATTTCGGCTGCTTTTACGTCCGGACGGTTAGATAACAACTGCAAAGGAATCCCTGCGGAAAGTTCCTCAGGAAGTGCCTGTGCTTCCAGTACACCACGTTTGATCGCGTGCGGAGCTTCTCCCAGGAAGGTAGACAGGGCATTTTCCGTTTCGCGGATGCTCTGCTCGATGTCGGGGATGGAAGCCACTACTTGTGCATAGGCAGCTTTGCTTTGTGCTAAAGCGGCAGATGTGTAGGTCGATCTTTCCGAAAGTGCCTGTACGGTTTCAGCATTACGTTTCAGTACCTCAGCCGTAGCCTGAGTGATCTCCAGCTGGCGGTCGAGCATAAGCAAGGTATAATACATGTTGGCAATGTTGGCAATAACTTGTGTCTGTACAGCCTGGCGATAAGCCTTTGTCTGTTTCAGGGTGACTTGTGCATTTCGTTTGGAGTTCAGCAGTTGCCCGAACAGGTCTACTTGCCAACTGGCAGTAACCGGCAATGAGTACGTTTTAGTTGCTGCGTTCTTGTCAAAACTGCTGATTGTTCCCTGTGGAGACAAACCGATGGACGGTGCATAAGCCAGTCGGGCTGACATCAGAGACGCTTCTGCCGCTTTGACGTTCAATGCAGCGGAAAGGAGGTCAGTGTTTTGTTTCAGTCCCTGTTCGATGAGAGACTGGAGCTGTGGGTCGGTGAAGACTTCTCTCCACGGCAGGTTACCGAAGTTGGTGGTATCCGAAGCTAATGTATCATTGTCCGCTGCCGGATCACGATACAGGCCGGAAGCGGTAATATCTTCGGGTCTGTCATACGACTTATAGATGTGGCAGCTGCTCAGGAGAGCAGTTGCACACACCATATATAGAATCTGTTTCTTCATATCGAATTTCATTATTTAGCGTATTGTTCAATCTCAGTTACGGCATCCGTATTGTCGATGTCTTCCCATTCCATCGGTTTAACCTTCTCTTGCAGGTACTGGAAGATAACGAACAAAGCAGGAACGATGAAGATCTGGCAGATCATACCGATCAACATACCACCAATAGAAGCTGTTCCCAGTGTACGGTTACCGTGGGCACCTACACCGAATGCGAACATCAACGGAAGCAGACCGACTACCATAGCCAATGAGGTCATCAGGATCGGGCGGAGACGGGCACCAGCACCCAGAACGGCTGCCCATGTGATGCTCATACCCATCTTACGACGGTCGAGGGCAAACTCTACAATCAGGATCGCGTTCTTTGCCAACAGACCCATCAACATGATCAACGCAATCTGCATATAGATATTGTTGGACATGGTACCGAGTATCATTTTCAAGGCCGATATACTACCGATCGCGCTCATTCCGTTGACGAACAGGAAGCTGCCTAGCAAACCGAACGGAATGGATAACAATACGGCCAGCGGAAGAATATAACTTTCGTACTGAGCACTCAACAGCAAATAAACGAATACGAAACAAAGGATAAAGATCAAACCAGTCGTACTGCCGCTACTTTGTGCTTCCTCACGAGCCATACCTCCTAGTTCATAAGTGTAACCTGCCGGAAGGTTTTCTTTGGCCACTTCTGCCAGTGCAGCCAGTGCCTGACCGGAAGTATAACCGGAAGCCGGAGCTACCATCACCTTCATGGAAGTATACAAGTTGAAACGGCTGATAATATCAGGTCCGTATACCTTCTCTACAGAGATGAACTGGGAAATCGGAGCCATTTCGCCTTGGTTGTTACGAACCTTGACATTATTCAGTGATTCCAGATTCTTGCGTGATAACGGGTCCGACTGAATCATTACGCGGTACATCTTACCGAAACGGTTGAAGTTGGATGCGTACAAACCTCCGTAATATCCCTGCATCGTGCTAAGAATATCGCTTGGGCTGATACCTGCCTTCTTACAAGCTGCCGCATCAATATCAATCATATATTGCGGGAAGTTCGGGTTGAAGGTCGTTTTTGCAGAGTTAATTTCCGGACGCGCCTCCAATGCTGCGGTGTAGTTGTTGGCTACATCAAAGAATTTGTTCAGGTCACCACCTGTCTTGTCCTGCATGTTCACCTCGATATCCGTAGATGCCGAGTAACCGGGGATCATAGGAGGAGCGAAGAACAATACCTGTGCTTCCTTGATAATCTTCTGCGCACGCATGTATAAAGAACCGACGATAACGTCTGAGTTCTGAATCATGGAGCGTTCATCCCAGTCTTTCAGTTTGATAATGAAAGAACCGTAAGACGGTCCCTGACCACCAATGAAACTGAAACCGGAGATCAATGTACGTGAAGCTACGGCAGGGTCCGCAGCAATCAGACTGTCTACACGTGCCAGTATTTGTTCCGAGCGGTCTTGTGATGTACCCGGAGGTAGTGTTACAGCTCCCATCAGCGTACCGGTATCTTCATTAGGGACCATACCTGTCGGAGTAGTGTTCATAAAGAAGATCAGCAATACGATAGAGAGAACCACCAGTCCCATTGACAACCACTTTTTCTGGATAAAGAAGAGTACGCGTTTCTTATACCTCTTTAATATAGAGTCATAAGCGGCATTGAAAGAAGTGTGGAAGCGAGAAACAAGTGTTTGTTTCTTATCTCCATGATCAGTATGCGGTTTCAGAAGAACGGCACACAATGCCGGACTCAGTGTCAAGGCGTTCAATGCGGACAGACCGATAGCGATAGCCATTGTCAAACCGAATTGGCGATAGAACGTACCTGCCGTACCACCCATGAAACTTACCGGAATAAACACGGACATCATGACCAGTGTGATAGATACGATGGCACCACCCAATTCGTTCATCGCATCGATAGATGCCAGACGGGCGGATGTATATCCCTGATCGAGCTTGGCATGTACACCCTCAACAACCACAATCGCATCATCGACCACAATCGCAATGGCAAGCACAAGGGCACACAGGGTCAGCAAGTTCAAACTGAATCCGATCAGTGACAGTACGAAGAATGTACCGATAAGGGCTACCGGAATAGCAATGGTCGGAATCAAGGTAGAACGCAAATCCTGCAAGAAGATATATACTACGATAAATACCAGAATAAATGCCTCGATCAATGTCTTCAACACTTCGTGGATAGAAGCGAACAAGAAGTCGTTGGCGTTCATAGAAACGTTAATCTTCAATCCCGAAGGCAGTGTTGTGGATGCTTCATCCAATAATTTCTGGATATCAGTGATGGTTTGCGTAGCATTTGTACCAGCCATCTGATAAACGATACAGGTTACAGCTTTGTGTCCGTTTACACGGTTGGTAAAGTTATATCCCAGACGGTCCAGCTGAATCTCCGCAATATCATTCAGTCGAAGTACCTCACCGTTAGGCAGAGACTTGATGACAATGTTCTCAAACTCTTCCGGCTGTTGCAGACGTCCTTTGTAACGAATGGTATATTGGAAAGTCTGGTTACTACGTTCACCGAATTGTCCCGGAGCCGCTTCTATATTCTGTTCAGCCAAAGCGGTAGATACGTCGTTGGGGATCAGTTTATACTGAGCCATTACGTCCGGTCTCAGCCAGATACGCATGGAGTAGTCCTGACCCATCACACTGGCATCACCTACACCCTGTACACGTTGAACCTGAGGAATCAGGTTGATTTTTGCATAGTTCTCGATGAAAGCATCTGTATATGTATCGGTTTCATCGTAAAGAGAGAATACTACCAGCATGGATGTCTGACGTTTCTGAGTAGTCACACCAATTCTGGTAACTTCGGCAGGTAGCAAACCTTGTGCCATGGAAACACGGTTCTGTACGTTAACGGCAGCCATATCCGGATCAGTTCCTTGTTTGAAGTAGATCGAGATATCACCGGAACCGGTATTGGATGCGTTGGAAGTCATGTACATCATGTTTTCTACACCGTTGATCTGCTCTTCCAGAGGGGCAATTACAGAGTTCAATACGGTCGATGCACTGGCACCCGTATATGTGGCTCTTACCGATACGGTAGGAGGCGCAATGTCCGGATACTGTGTGATAGGCAGTGTTGCCAATCCGATAGCACCTAGGATAACTATCAAAATGGAAATAACTGTTGATAGTACCGGACGGTTAATGAATTTATCTAATTTCATACGATTATCTAAATTATTAGTTGAAAGCTGTAGCTAAATTTCCGTCGTGCTGGTCTTTCAAATGCTGTTGATAGTTCGCTTCTTTTTGAGCCGGCGTGATTGGTTGTATTTTTTGGCCGTCCTTCAGGCTCTGTACACCTTCGACTACGATTTTATCGCCGGGGTTCAGTCCGGAAGTTACCAGATATTCTTTTCCGTTGTCCAGGTTGAATATACCGATCTCGGTATATTTCACCGTGTTGTCCGGCTGCAGAACGTAAACGAACTTTTTGTCCTGGATTTCTACAGTAGCCGATTGTGGGATGCTGATAACGTTCTCCATATTATAAGGGATCAGAACGTTGGCAGTTCCACCACTACGAAGCATATGTTCCTTGTTAGGGAAGATAGCACGCATGCTAACAGAACCGGTTGACTGGTCGATCACTCCTGTGATAGCGTCTACCTTTCCTTCTGCATCATATGTTGTGCCGTCAATCAATTGTAGTTTGATGGCTGGTATTTTACTGATTTCTTCTTTGATGGTTCCTCCGGTTTTGGTCATAGCCAGCAGTTCTTTTTCAGTTGTAGAGAAGTATACATATACTTCATCTATTTCAGATACTGTAGTCATTGGCGTAGCCATAGAGGGGCTTACGAGTGCTCCCAAACGATAAGGAATGTCGTTGATAACGCCGTCTGAAGGACTCTTTACTTGTGTGAAAGAGTAATTTTGTTGTGCTGTGGTCAGCTGTGCTTTAGCCTGGGCGAGTTGTGCCTGAGCCTGTGCCAGTGAGTTCTTCGCCATTGACAAGTCATAATCGCTGATAATCTGTTTCTTGTTCAGTTCGATCTTATTGTCAACAGTCATTTGTTGTGTATTCACGGCTGCTTCTGCTGTTGCAACTGAAGCTTTTGCTGTGCGTACTGCTGCTTCATACTGAGTAGGGTCTATGATGAATAAGAGCTGTCCTTTGCGAACGGTTGCTCCTTCATCTACACATAACTTTGTGATGAATCCCGATACCTGCGGGCGGATTTCTACGTCTTGTCTACCTTTGATAGTAGCCGGATAAGCTTTCATTAGATCTGCAGTTGTCTTCTGTAATTCTTGTACTGCATATTCTGGGACTTTCCCTGTGTCATTGCCCTTATTGCCGCAACTAGACAAGAGGGCTAAGCAAAATGCAAAAAAAACAATTCTACTTTTCATACTTTATATTTATCTGTTTTTTAAAATTGTGCGTTCGTCGCTGTGTACATTCATTGTATGGATAGATGATCTAAGGAAGAAAAGCCGGAAACTTATTCTATGAAATAAGTTTCCGGCTGCAAAAGTACTTTAAATTCGGTATTCTTGTACTCTGATACCGTGTTTTTTAACTATGTTTTTTACTTCAGTTTATGATATACAGGATTCATTATGAAACTGAACTCATAATCCTGATATGGAAGACGGTATTTTTCCAAAGCGATAGCACCCCAGCTGTTTACGCAGGCGAGTCCCGTTTGTGCCTTATCAATACAGAAGTTTGTGAAGTTGGCTTTTTCTACTTCCGGTGAGTGACGCTGGTCTTTGCCGGCACCGTCATCCAATGATTCGATTGTATAATTCAGTGCGGAAGCGGAGAACGGTGCATCGGCTACAAACTGCAGTCCGTTGCCGCCGATATTAAGCAGTCTCCACCAGCGGATATCAGTTTTGGTACCGGTTTCCTGCGGGCGGATGTATGGATAGAATTGTTCTTCTACGGTCTGGCGGTACTTGCCGATCCTTGCGGCGTGGTTACGGTCAGAATAGTTTTCACCCGGTCCGCGTCCGTAATATTCAATCTCATTGAAGGTGACAGGCATACGCAGCTGCATTCCGAAACGGAACATGTCGGAAACCTTCTTGCTCTTGTCTGCTTCCATCTTTTGAGTTACTTTTACTGCTCCCTTATTATTGATGGCATACGTCAGGTACAGCTTTCCACCAATAGATTTCATGTCATATTCTGCACGAACCACTGCTTGTTCGTTTTCTATATCATGCTTCAATGAAGTCAGTTTTAGTTCCGGATTCTTCCATGCGGCATATCTGTGTTGTAATCCTGCTCCAAAGTCGTTGTCGGTCGGAGCACGCCAGAAGTTGGGAGTCAGTGCACTTCCGTTTTCCATCAGTTGCGTTCCGCTGACGTCGTAGCGGCAGAGGTAACCGTTGTGCTTGTTGAATTCGAGTGTGAAGTCTTCGCCGGAAACAATCAGATAGTTGCGGTCGTTATCGTGGAAAGAGGGAACTACGACTGCGATATTGGAGGACTGCTTGTTTTCCAGTTTTAGTTCCGGTGCCTTGTAGTCACGGATACTCATTTGGTCATAAGCGATGGTTTCTCCCGCAGGAAGCAATGTCTCGGCAGCTTTTAGCTTGTAACTGACATTCAGAAGCAGTTCCTTGCAAGAACAGATGTTCTTTATGTCGAATGGGAGTTGAAGTTTTGCAGTCTGTTGCGGGGCTACATTCAGGTCTGATACGATGCCGTTTTGTACGATTTCCCCGTTAGCCAGTAACTGCCATTCCAGATAGAATGCAGACAAGTCACGGAAGAAGTTCTCGTTATAGATATTGATCTCACCTTTGGAAAGATCGGCCGGAGTAGTCCAGATATTCTGATAGAAATATCCTACTTCGTAAGCGTGCGGGTTTGGTACGCGGTCGGGGCTGATCAAGCCGTTGTCATTGAAGTTATTGTCCGAAGCGTCATATTTGTTAAAGTCGCCTCCATAGCCGTAGATGGCTACACCGTCTTTATTTTTCCAATGGCAGGACTGGTCGACAAAGTCCCAGATAAATCCACCTTGATATTTCGGGTACTTGCGGGTGATGTCCCAGTACTCCTTGAATCCACCTTGTGAGTTGCCCATAGCGTGTGCATATTCGCATTGGATAAGGGGTTTGTCAATGTTGCCTTCACAATATTTGATACAGTTATTGTAATCATAATACATCGGGCAGAAAATGTCGGTGAATTCGCTGGTTCCCGCTTGTTCATATTGTACGGCACGTGTTTTGTCTTCGTTCTTGATCCATGTATAGCAATGTTCGAAGTTAGGTCCCATACCGGCTTCGTTACCCAATGACCAGAAGATGATGGACGGATGGTTGTAACCACGTTGTACATTGCGTTGATTACGTTCCATATGTGCTTTGGCGTAAATGGGGTTTTTGGCAAGGCTCTTGTCTCCATATCCCATTCCGTGGGATTCGACATTGGCTTCGGCTACTACGTATAAACCATATTGGTCGCAAAGATCATACCAGCGGTTGTCGTCCGGATAATGGCAGGTACGTACTGCATTGATATTAAGCTGTTTCATAACTTTGATATCTTGTATCATACGTTCGAGGGAAACGACATAACCACCGTCCGGGTCCATTTCATGACGGTCGGCTCCTTTAAAGAGTACTGGTTGGCCGTTGACGAGTATTTGTCCGCCTGTCAGTTCGATCTTGCGGAAACCTACCTTGACAGGGATCACTTCAGTAACGGTACTTCCATTTTTCAGAGTAGCGGTCAATGTGTAGAGGTTGGGCGTTTCAGCAGTCCATTTGGCAGGATTGGCTACGTTGATAGTCGTGTTCAATTTGCCGGAACCTTTCAGATCGGCTGTGGCTACACTTTTTCCTTGTGCGTCTGTCAGGTCAAGAGCTACAGTGCCGCTGCCTTTCATGTCGATAGCTATGTTCAGTGTACCGTCTTTATACTGGCTGTCCAGATCGGGAGTGACGCGGATATCCTGAATGCGTTTCTTGTCGCGTGCATACAGATAGCAGTCGCGTCCTACGCCGGAATAACGGAAGAAGTCTTGATCTTCCAGATAACTGCCGTCGCACCAGCGGAACACCTGGAAGGCAATCAGGTTTTTGCCGGGTTTCAGGTAGTTGGTCAGATCAAATTCGGCTTCCAGTTTGCTGTCTTCGCTATAGCCTACGTAGCGGCCGTTTACCCAAAGATACATATTGGAAGTTACCGAGCCGAAGTGGGCAAAGATGTCTTTTCCTTTCCAGTCGGCAGGAAGAACGATTTCTTTTCGGTAAGAGCCTACGTGATTGTTTTCTGTGGGGACAAGGGGAGGATTGTTCTGAAATTGGTTTCTCCAGGCATAACCGACATTTACGTAGATCGGATCGCCATAACCATTCAATTCCCAAACGGCGGGTACTTTAATATTGTCCCATCCTTTGTCGTTAAAACTGGTCTGATAAAAGTTTGTCGGGCGTGCGTCTGCATTTCTTACCCAGTTAAATTTCCAGAGACCGTTCAGAGTCATAAAATTCTGAGAGTCTTCTTTGCTGCCCGCTTTAGCTTCATCAGCCGATGCATAGGCAAAATAATTAGTGTGCATTGCGGAGCGGTTTACGGAATTCACTTCCGGATCTTTCCACTCGTTAAAGTTTTGTGCTTGGATGGCTGTTGTTAGTCCTAGTGCAGCCAAACAGCAGGAAAGTAGTTGTTTCTTCATGGGTTTTTTGTATTAGGTTTGAATTTCGGGAGTCAAAGATAGGGATTTATTAACAAGATAAGGACCAATAATCATTCATTTAAGGCTACTTTTTAATAAATTAGCTAGAAAGTGTAGTGTTTATTGGTGAAGAACGTTTATTTTTGCACCATGTTACAATTTGAGAATCAAAAGATAAAACATATCGTGCGCAAAGCTCTTCCGGTGATTGCACTGGTGGCTATATTGTACTCCTGTGCCAGCATTGGACGGCCGGAAGGCGGGCCTAAGGATTACGATCCTCCGCGTTTTGTCGGCAGTACCCCTGCTGCAGGTGCGATTAATAATAAGAGGACTAAAGTTTCTCTTCAGTTCGATGAGTTTATTAAGCTAGAGAAAGCAACCGAGAAAGTGGTTGTTTCTCCTCCTCAGATTCAACAACCGGAGATAAAGGCTTCCGGAAAGAAAATACAAGTGAATCTGCTTGACTCACTAAAGCCTAATACTACCTATACTATAGATTTCTCGGATGCCATCGTCGATAATAACGAAGGCAATCCTCTGGGTAATTTTGCATTTACTTTTTCTACCGGTGCGCAGATCGATACAATGGAAGTATCGGGAACGGTGCTTGACGCCTCTAACTTGGAGCCTATTAAAGGTATACTGGTCGGACTGCATGCAAATCTGAATGACTCCGCCTTTACTAAACTTCCTTTCGACCGTGTGGCACGTACCGACAGCCGTGGGCGTTTCTCTATTCGTGGGGTAGCTCCCGGCAAGTATCGTATCTTTGGCTTGATGGATTCAGATCAGAACTTTGCTTTCACTCAGAAGAGTGAGGTCATTGCTTTTAATGATTCACTGATCATCCCCCGTATGGAAGAAAGACTTCGTATGGATACGGCTTGGGTGGATTCATTGACTTATGATACGATCGTTGAGAAGAAATATATGCATTATTTGCCGGATGATGTGATTCTCCGTGCTTTTAAAGAGCTCAATTATTCGCAATATTTGATTAAGTCCGAACGACTGGTTCCCCAGAAATTCACCTTTTATTTTGCTGGCAAAGCAGATACCCTGCCTGTACTGAAAGGGTTGAACTTCGATGAGAAGGAGGCTTTTGTGATAGAAAAGAACCAACGGAACGATACGATTCATTATTGGGTAAAGGACTCTTTGCTCTATAAACAGGATACTCTGGCTCTTAGCCTTACCTATCTTTATACGGATACGCTGAACCAGTTAATTCCGCGTACAGATACATTGAAATTGGTATCCAAACAAAAGACTCTGACCAAAGAAGAGCCCGAGAAGAAGAAAAAGAAGAAAAAGAAAGAGGGTGAAGAAGATGAGCCGATACCGACTAAATTCTTACCGGTGAATGTGAATGCACCTTCATCAATGGACGTGTATGGCTATGTTTCTTTAAACTTTGAGGAGCCGATTGCAAGTTTTGATACTGCGGCAATTCATCTACGGCAGAAGGTGGATACAATTTGGAAAGATATTCCTTTCGAATTCGAACAAGACTCATTGAATCTGAGGCGGTTTAATCTGTATCCGGCAAATGATTGGGACGCTACAATGGAATATGAGTTCTCGGTGGACTCAACTGCATTTCATGGCATTTATGGTTTGTTTACCGATAAGATAAAACAATCATTTAAGGTACGTAGTGAGGATGAATATTTTACTCTTCATTTTATTGTAACAGGAGCAGATCCTCAGGCATTTATAGAATTACTGGATACCCAAGATAAAGTGGTTCGACGAAGACTGGTGGATGATGGAAGGGCAGATTTCTATTACCTGAATCCGGGGAAATATGCCGCCAGACTGATCAATGATAGAAATGGAAACGGAGAATGGGACACGGGAGACTATGCAAAAGGAATACAACCGGAAGAAGTTTACTATTTCCCCAAGGTTGTTGAATATAAAGCGTTATGGGATGTTGACCAAAACTGGGATATACACGCAACTCCTGTAGACAAACAGAAACTGGATGAACTAAAAAAACAAAAACCAGATGAAGACAAGAAAAAGAAAGAAAGAGAAAGAGATAGAAATAACCAAAACCGTAACCGTCGCTAATTTGCGACGTCATCTAATTGTTGGAATTCTTGCATTGTTGATGGGAAGTTTTGCGCTTCCTGCCAATGCTCAGTGTGAAGCTAAAAACGATGCTTTTCAATCCGGAGAGCATGTAATGTATGATTTGTACTTCAACTGGAAATTCGTTTGGGTGAAAGCGGGTATAGCCAGTCTGACGACTAATGCAACTACCTATCATTCGGAACCGGCTTACCGTATCAATCTGCTTGCCTTAGGTAGCAAGCGTGCCGACTTCTTTTTCAAGATGCGCGATACACTGACTTGCGTCATGGGTGAAAAACTGGAACCTCGTTATTTCCGTAAAGGTGCCGAGGAAGGAAAACGCTATACGGTAGATGAGGCTTGGTTCTCTTATAAAGACGGCCTTTGCTTTGCCAAACAAAAACGTACGTTCCGTGACGGAGAAGTTCAGGAGTCGGAAGAAAGCGACAGTCGCTGCATCTACGATATGCTGACTATCCTTGCCCAAGCGCGTTCTTATGATCCTGCTGATTATAAGGTAGGCGATAAAATCAAATTCCCGATGGCTACCGGACGTAAAGTGGAAGAACAGACACTGATTTATCGGGGAAAAGAGAATGTGAAAGCGGAAAATGGGGTTACCTATCGCTGCCTGATCTTCTCATTAGTTGAATACGATAAAAAAGGGAAAGAAAAGGAAGTGATTACTTTCTTCGTAACAGATGATAAGAACCACCTTCCTGTCCGTTTAGATATGTTCTTGAATTTCGGTTCAGCCAAAGCTTTCTTAAATGATGTCAGAGGTCACCGTCATCCATTGACTTCTATAGTTAAATAGTCTGTCTACAGAGTAAAAGGTACTTTCTGATCTTTCCGGAAAACACTTGATTCGAATGTAGCGATCAAGTCTCCGTTCTGGTTAGTAACATCTACTTGATAGCAGCCGGTGCTTCGGCCGATATACCGTTCGCGTGCCTCGGCATAGAGAGTGTCGCCCGGACCGCTGGCACGCAGAAAAGTGATTGAGGATGAAAGAGAGAAAGCGAGTGTTCCGTGCGAATTGGCAGCTGCGGCGAGTGCCAGATCTGCCAGCGTGAAAATCGCTCCTCCTTGTGTCCGCGCTCCGGCATTAAGATGTTCGGGTTTTATTTCCAGTTTGGCTTTACTGTATCCTTCGCGTACTTCAAGCAATACTACGCCTGCATTTTCGGCGAACAGGTCCTTTTTAAAAAACTCTTGTGGGGTCATAATGATTAATTTTGAATTACTAATTTGAAACGTTGAATGATAAGTTATGAGAGCCGAATTAGCCTATAATTTAAAATTCAAGATTCTTCCGCAAATGTAATAAATATATTCCCATATATGGCTGTCGGATACTTACGTTTTTAGGGGGTATTATTCTTCATCAATCTCGAATACCTTATGACTGGTATGGTGTTTGCATTCGTATCATCTAATAAAAATGCTATATGGAGTATCCTGATAAAAGAAAGAGGAGATAAGCTTCTATGTTTAATCAAGTGCTTGTCTCCTCCTTTTTTAATTTTCTCTTACCATTCAATAGCTTGATCCTCATCCGGTATCAACGGGTTGATCTGGCGTTCCATTGTCATAGAACCTTTTACTTCGTAAGTTATCGGATAATCCGGATTGGAAGTGACATCCGTGTACTTATAACTCAGTTCCAGTGTGGTAAGGTGGCGTTCCATATATTTGATGGTCTCGTGCTGAATGATTCGTTTTTCATATTTGCATTCTCCCAATGGTCGGATATTGATTCCCGGTTCGCCTTCGTCACCGTACAACTTCAACTTTCCTTTAATAGTACCTTCCTCGTCCTCCGTTCCTTCTTCAAACTCGACAAATACTTTATACCTGGAGCGGTTTTCATCTTCCACCCACGTTGAGCCGGCATAGAAGAAAATGGTATTCTCGTCCACCACGCGGGCTAAGCGTGTATCTACCTTGGCGGGATCGGTTGTCGTTCCTTCGATGTAAATGTTCATCAGCGTGGTGTTATACGTTCCGGAGTAGTCATTGAACAGATTGACTCCCAGCAGCGCTTTATAACGTCCCTTATATTTGTTTTGAACATAAGAAGGGTCTTCTTCAATAGTCAGCGGAAGTACGTATTTCTCATCCAGTTCCAACCCGTTAAAGTTGAAATGGATGGGGTAGAGCTGTATATTCTCTCCCGCAGGAATATGGCAAATGTTTGATTCAAAAGAATAATGCTGTTCTGCAAGGGGGACATACCAGAGGTCCTGACGACCTACAGGGAATTTTTCCTGGTTAAGTATTCGGAGCGTATCCTCATCCACGGCTATTTTTGCATCGATATTCCGACTGTTGCTTTTCGAGCCGCTGACAATGACCGGCAACTGGTATATTCCTGTTCCATCCGGCTGATAGCGTACATAAATTTCACTCAAGCCGTTGTCACCTAAAGGTGCCTTGAAAGAAAGCATCTGTGTGTAAAGTTCATCTTTCCACTCGTCATTGCATGCACTGAATGTTGCATACATCCCCAGTATCATTCCTAAAATATATAATTTTCTCATATTGATCTTTTGGTTTATAATGTTAACACTAATCATAATTCTGCCATCCGGGAGCTTGTGAGAGATTATTGTTGCGTTTCAGCTCATCGAAGCTGATAGGCCAGAAGTACTGTTTGCGTGAGAAAGAAGTCTGTAGTTCGGCCACTCTGACTGGCAGATAAAACATGTCCTTGTATTCTTCGTTCATCAGTGTATTGCAACCGTAGATTTGTTCTCCTTCATGTTCTTCGACAATTTTCCAACGACGCAGGTCATAGTAGCGTTGGGTTTCTGCAAAGAATTCGATCTGCCGTTCATGAACTATTTTTTCAAAGAATTTTTTCGGGTTTTCATATACTTCATCGCTATAGTCGGGGACTCCGGCACGCATACGGACAGGCTTAACTCCACGGCGCATCTGTTCTTTGTCACGGAAGATGTCGTAAGTCTGGCTTCCGTCCCATGAGGCCACCTGGTAGTGTGTCCCTTCGGAAATATTATTCAGTGCTTCTGCATACATCAGTAATATGTCGGCATAACGTAATGTAGGTTCCACTTTCTGGTAGATCGAGCCTCCCCATTTGGCGCAATCGTTCGGATTTACATATTTCATGATGCCGATGCCCGTAATACACCAGTTATCAGATCCATTGATACGCCCGTCGGTTGCTCCGCGATAATACCAGATTTGTTTGTTTCGTGAGTCTTTTCCTCCTTCTTCCTTAATGCTCAGTGCGTTCCATTGTGCTCCGTTGAAAGCTACGGAAGCATAGAAGCGAGGCTCACGGTTGGTATATCCCCACCATACGCCATTTTTTACATTGTCGTACTTGTGTTCATCTTTGTTTTCATCGTTTGTGAACTTCCCTTTCCATAATGTGTAGCATTCTTTGTCAAATGATGTACCATCTGCCATAGCGTATGCTTCACTCTGCTTCAGGGTCATTCCGTGTACGTTATATCCTCCAAAAGTTCCGGGCAGTTGATGCTTTACGAAATCTACCATCGTGTTGTCTGTTTTTAAGTCATTGCTGTCACCATTGGTTCCTCGGGTAAAAATAAGTTCCGGATTTTCGGCTGCATAGATATCTCCATTAAAAAGAGACCGATATGATTCAAATGGATCTATATTGGACCATCCTTCCGGAAAAGGCTTGTTACTGTATTCCTCATGATATGGCGGTTCAATAGTGGTTGGATAAGCCTCGTCTGTACTAACCGGGCGCCTTTCAAAAGTATAAAGTTTGTAGAGTCCGCTCGTTTCCGAGTACTCGATCATGTCTCTGGCGGCAGCAGCGGCTTTTGCCCACTTCTCTTCATTGTATTCTTGTGGAATCAACTGTTGGCCGTCCTTGTTGATGAAGTCTGCCATTTCCGTATTCCCGTTTACCAGCGGACTGGCAGCATAAAGGAAAACTTTGGCACGTACAGCCAGCGCGGCTCCTTTAGTCGGGCGGGCAATGTTCAAGTTATCGCGTTTTTCGAACAGTTCGGTAGCTGCAATTTCGAGTTCTGAAGTGATGAATGCCACGCACTCATCATAGGTTTTACGTGGGTAGGCCAGTTCGTCATACGATTTTGTATAGTCGGCTCCTTCCGGTGGTAGAATGGGTATCGGACCGAATTTTCTCAGCAGTAACCAGTAGAAATAGGCACGCAGAAAACGGGCCTGTCCTCTTATGTCCGTCACTTCCTCCGGAGTGAGATCTTCATTCTCATACAATTCATTCAGTAGAATGGAGGCTTGATAGATTCCGTCATACGACCATTTCCAAGCATTTTGGCCGCCAGTGGAATTTAAATATTCGCCGCGTTTGAATTTGGCAAAACGGTCTCCTCGTTCGTTGAATACTTGGTCGTCTGAGAAATTGAAAGGGCATACGTCACTGTGTCCCACCTCCAGATTATCTCCCTGCAGGCGACTGTAGCAGAATGACAGCCATTGAAGTGTATAGTCTTTGTCCGAGAAAATGCGTTCTGTAGATTGTTGGTCTCTGAAATAGCGGTCTACATTTAGGAAATCGGAACAGGAAGTGAGTCCCAAGCCGAGTACCACTGCTCCCAATAAAATGTATTTATTTTTATTCATAACTTTTCTTTTAATGATTGTTTTAGATTCCTACCGTCAGTCCGATGGTCACTGTTCTGGATAACGGATATTGTTGTCCATTGGAACTACCCAGTTCCGGATCCCAAAGCTTAAAGTCGGAGAAGGTCAGTAGATTCGTTCCCATCAGGTAGAGGCGTACACGGTCCAAATGGAGTTTATTGACAAACCGTTTGGGGATGCTGTAACCTAATTCCACATTCTTTAAACGGATGTACGAACCGTTTCGCAGCCAGTAAGTAGAAGCACGATAGTTGTTGCTATTACCTCCATAACTCAGACGCGGGTATTTGGCATTCGGGTCTTCGTTGATTCCCAGCGACCAGTAGTTACCCACTACATCCGTCAGAATATTGCCCCATGACTTCTCTTGGAATGGATATACGGTGAATCCGTCTATGAAGAAGGATGACTTGCCGGCTCCTTGGAAGTGAACGTTGATATCAAATCCTTTCCATTGTGCAGATACACCGAACCCGTAAATCAGGTTAGGGCGGGTGGTCGCACCGATGGGCACTTCGTCATCTCCGTTAATGACTCCGTCACCGTTTACGTCCTTGTATTTGATGTCTCCCGGCATGATGCCTGAACCTTGTGAGGGTCTGTTACGGATTTCTTCATAATCCTTAAACAATCCTTCGGCTATCAGGCCGCGTGCCTGGTCTACACGGAATCCGTATTTCATCTTATACGGATAGCGGCTGTTCTCTTCGTCATACTCCTTGATTTCATTCTTACTATAGGTCATGTTGGCACGTACCGTAAGGTCTACCTCACCTATCCTCTGTTTATAAGCGATATTACCGTCAAAACCTTCGGACAAGACAGATCCCACGTTGGCATAAGGTTTCGTTGTGATGTGATTCAGACCGATGATCTGAGGAAGGTAACTACGTACCATATAAATACCGTTGCGTTGTTCGTGGAAGTAGTCAATGCTGCCACTGAACTTATCATTGAACATAGAGAAGTCAAGTCCGAGGTCATGTTTCTTGGCTACCTCCCAAGTGATGCTGCTTGACGCAATTCTCGAATAGGTCAGTCCGGTATAATAATAATTACTGGTGCCGATATCACCGTAATAATAACCGTCTTCATCCCATGTCCCGAATTTCTCTACGTATGGGAAGCGGGTTCCCACATTGTCGTTACCTACCTTACCATATGAGTAGCGCAGCTTAAACATATTCAGCCATTTGAGATGTTTCTTGATGATTGACTCTTCAGCGATGTTCCATGCTACAGAATAGGCGGGAAAGAATCCAAACTGCTGACCTGAGGCGAAGTTCTCGGAGCCGTTGTAACCGAAATTAAAGTCAAAGAAGTAGCGGTATTTCCATCCGTATGTGAAACGTCCTGCAAACCCCTGATGACGATTCTGAATACTCTGCACAATCTTCTCGTAGCTATCTGTATTGCCGTTGTGAGATGTATTGGTAGTCTTATCCTGAGAATACTTTAAAACGGCCCCTAGCATGTGGTCGCCAAACGTACGGTTATAGTGTAGCTCTGCCTCCAAGTATTCCTTCCGTTGTCCACTTGAATACATCGTTCCGTCCATCAGTTTCTGCGTCTCTATTCTTCTGAATTGCAGTTCTCCGTCGGAGGTACGCTGCCGTTCCGCTAACCAACTTTCCGGCCATTTGAAACGGTTGTCACCGTTATCCGTATATGTATCGAATCCGAAACGTCCGTAGAATTTTAATCCCTTTGTGATAAATTTCAAATCTTGTTCAAGATTAACCGTAGTCTGTATTTTATTCTTCCATGTTTCCTGATATCCCTGTTGGGTGGTCAGTACCCACGGATTTCTTCGTCCTTCACTACCGACTGCTGCCCATTTCCCGTCACTATACTGTACCGGAGAAGCGATGGGACTGTATCCCATTAACGAGTGCCATATTTCATGATACTGGCTTCCCGGCAGGTTCTGCTTGTCCAAAGAACCCGATACGCCTACTTTTAGCAGCGTGGATTTTGTCAGGTCTATGTCTACATTCATGCGGTAGTTCCAGCGATGGTAGTTGGCATTGGTGTTATAGTCCGTCATTGCACGATCCGTCTCGTACATGCCGCCTTCATTTACATAACTGGCAGAAATGAAATAGCGGGCTACCGTACCACCTCCGGTCAAGTCTACAGTTGCGCGATAAGTGGGGGCACCGTCTTTCAGTATTAAGTTCATCCAGTCCACATTCGGGAAAAGATCCTGATCCAGCCCGTTTGCAAACAGTTCCAAGTCGCTTTCGCTATAGGCCGGAGCCTGACTACGACTAACCAAGGCTTCGTTCATCATGCGGGCATATGTTGGACCGTCCACAAATTCCGGAGTTCTGGTGCGTGTATTATACGAGGTTTCTACTTTGGCATTGACGCGGGTCTTCCCTTCCTTGCCGCGTTTGGTCGTGATCAAGACAACGCCATTTGCACCGCGTGAACCGTAAATGGCTGTTGCGGAGGCATCTTTCAACACGGAGAAGTCCTGGATATCTTCCACATTGATTTCATTCATATCACGTTCGAAGCCATCGACCAACACCAATGCACTGCCTCCGGCACCGAAAGTGGAGATACCGCGTATCCAGAACTCAGAAATATTGCTACCCGGCTGTCCGGAAGTCTGGCGGGCGAGTATACCGGCTACATTGCCTGCAAGAGCATTGGTGATGCTTGCCGTCGGAGTACGTAGCTGGGAAACGTCGACTGTGGTAACGGCACCTGTCACAGTTACCTTCTTCTGAGCACCGGTCCCTGTGACAACAACCTCGTCAATGACCGTTTCTTTCGTCTCTGCCATAACGATGTTAATGATTTTTTTGTCTTTGATAAAGATTTCCTGCTTTGTAAATCCCACATAGGAAAAAATCAAGTAAGAGTAATTGGGAACCTTGATCTTGTAACGTCCGTTTATGTCTGTTATCGCACCGAAGCCGGGCATATTTCTTGCTGTAACGTTCACGCCTATTAAAGGTTCGTTCTTTGGATCAGTGACGATTCCCGTCACCTCAATCGTCTCTTGTTCATTTTGAGCGCAGACTGTAGTTGTCCAGCCTACTATCAATAAAAATAGTAAGATTACATTTCTCATATTTACTTGTGTTTTAAATAGTATTATTCCGTTGTCATATAACGAATCCCTTTATTATCAATATCTCCAATATAGAACATATCTGTATCAGGGTCGTAAGCAAGACCGGCTGGCTGATTGAAACGTGCCTCATGCAATGGATTGCCGTCTACGTATCCCCATATTTTGCCGTCGGCGTTTTCGTTACTTCGTCCGGCTGCAAGAGACGCTACCCCATGAGGATCCAGTTTCCAGATGCAGTGATTTTCTCTGTCACAAAAATAGAAGTCATATTGGTCGTTGTCAGGACCAATTCCTTCGCCGTATTTCTCGTTTTTTACGAATACACCGAACTGTGGTTTGTTAAACCGGGCGCTTCCTCCCGTTCCTTCCTTGAAACTTTTATCGTTCATGTTTCCGGCAATGATGCTAGGATTACCGAATGTTTTTGCCACCGGATCATAATCGGCTCTGAACACTGCGCCAAAATTGTCGGAAAGCATATACATAAATTTATTGGACGGGTGCCTGAATAATATCGTATGTGAACCGCCCACTGCCGATATCTGACTCAGGCTAAAGGCAACCTCCGCATTCTCGTCGATATTGGGAATAGCCCCATTGCGTATCATTTTGTAGACTTTTCCCTCCCACCAGGTGGTGTAAAAGATGGTTCCGTCATCCATATACACTAAGCTATATGCTGTCCTGCCATAGTTGTAGGGACGAATTCGTCGAAAGTTTTCACGACGGAGAGAATAATAGATATTTGCCCGGGTGGTGTTGTCCTGACCGTGATCATCGGTAAACAGCAACGTGTCTCCGTCAGCACTGAATGTGAAAGAATACATTGTGCTATATCCCGTTCTTGGGAAGAGACGTTTTACAGTCTGTTCTGTCAGGTCTATTAGATGGAGACCGTCAGAATGGTTTGAAGAAAAAAGTAACCGGTTGTCCCCATCCTTGTACTTGGGGTCGAACACCATACAGTCATTGGAAGGAATAGAAGCTCCTTCATCGAACGAACCCTCTTGAAATGCAGAATTATTATCCTCGTCTACCTTACGTAGCAAGGTACCTACGATCGTTGCAGGAGTGTACTTGAATTCCTCTTCAAATGTATGTTCTGCAATAGGTTTGCCATCCGGACCATCTACACGAACATTGATTATTCCATCAAAAGCCTTGGAAGGAACCATGCAATAAATCTTTTTTCCATCGGCTCCGATGGTTTTGGTTTTTTCTCCACCGATCGTAATGTGAATTTTGGTGGGATCATTCCCGAAGTTACTGCCTTCAATGTACAGGCGGGTTCGCATACCTCCCTCTTTAGGGCTAAAATCTGTAAATACTACTGGTTGAGATGGGTCATACTGATTAGAGTTGGCTTTATCATCTTTACAACCGATGAAGAATAAACAGCAGACAAGTACTGTTATTAGGTGGTTTTTCATAAATATAAATAATAAAATGGTTAAAGTGCATCCGAACAATAAATATTATTGCTTACAACGTTTGCCTATCTTTCTTATTATAAGCATAATATGTATCTAAATCTTTAGGAGTTTTAGGTATCCTTCACCTTGTTGATGTTGGCATGTTGTGCTCATAATATGTTGTAGATTTAAGTACAAATATCTATATATGTCTGATTCTCATCAACGAAGAGTTTGACTGAGAAAAGACATGGCAAAGCTAACTAAATAAGTAATTTCTTATTTAGTTTGCATAACTTTATGTAGGTGTGATGATGATAATTATAATTAACAATCAATCGGTTAATTACAAATAAATATAATAAAAATGTAGAAGAGTTAGAATGCCTTTTTTTTGAAATGACCAGAATATATTATATATTAGTCAGATTATTATAATTACATTTTCAATTACATTAAATAATTAAGCAGGCTTTTGGGGAATATCTGTGCAAATATGCCCTTCAAGGGAGAAATGTACCAAATTTGTCCCTGAATTGGATTATTTGGGACGGTCTATTCTATTTGAAAGTACTACTTTTGCCACCAGATAATTATTAACTTAACAAATAATCCATGTATTATGAAAACAATTCTTAGCGCATTGGGACTTTCGCTTCTGATCTTTACGAGTTGCGGTGGACAAAAAAAGGTTGAAGTCGATTTTATTCAGGACAACATCGACAACGCTGTAGCACAAAACACAATTCAGACAGACATTATCGAGAAATCCGGTAAAATTCTGAATCCAAGAACCATCAATGCAGATGGTAGTATCTCCTATATACCTATTGATGACTGGTGCTCCGGTTTCTTTCCGGGCAGCATGTGGCTGACTTACAATCTGACAGGGGATAAAAAGTGGTTGCCTTTGGCAGAAAAATACACAGAAGCCCTCGATTCTGTGAAATATCTGAAGTGGCATCACGATGTCGGCTTTATGATCGGGTGCAGTTATCTTAACGGTTACCGTTTTGCAGATAAAAAAGAATATAAGGATGTGATTGTAGAAGCCGCAAAATCATTGTCTACCCGTTTCCGTCCGGGAGCAGGCGTTATCCAGTCATGGGATGCCGATAAAGGCTGGCAGGGAACACGCGGATGGAAATGTCCGGTGATTATCGATAATATGATGAATCTGGAATTGCTGTTTGAAGCTACGGCTTTTTCCGGTGACTCTACCTTTTACAATATAGCAGTGAAACATGCGGATACAACGATGGCCCACCATTTCCGCCCGGACAACAGTTGCTATCATGTGGTAGACTACGATCCCGAAACAGGAGAAGTGCGTAAGAGACAAACAGCACAAGGATATGCGGACGAATCATCATGGGCTCGCGGACAGGCTTGGGCATTATACGGTTATACCACTTGCTATCGCTATACAAAAGACAAGAAGTATCTCGATCAGGCACAGAAGGTGTATAACTTCATCTTTACCAATAAGAACCTGCCGGAAGACCTCGTTCCTTACTGGGATTACGATGCTCCGAACATTCCGAACGAACCTCGTGACGCTTCGGCAGCCGCCTGTACGGCCTCTGCTCTGTACGAACTCGACGGTTATCTGCCGGGCAATCACTATAAGGAAACTGCTGATAAGATTATGGAAAGCCTCGGCTCACCGGCTTATCGTGCCAAAGTGGGCACGAATGGAAACTTTATACTGATGCACTCTGTAGGCAGTATCCCTCACGGCCAGGAAATAGATGTGCCTTTGAACTACGCTGACTATTACTTCCTGGAAGGATTGATGCGCAAAAGAGACCTGGAAAAGAAGTAAGAACTGCCTTGCTTGTACTTAGCCGGATATGTGCATATATTAGTCTCTTCCGGTGCATTAACTGTTATTCTTTATATCATGATAAACAAATCAGTAAACTTATTGATGGGTGGCTTGACCCTCTTTGCAGCGCAAGGCTGTAAAGCTCCCAAACAGGTGGCAGAGCAGGCGGAACATCCAAACATCATCTATGTATTTCCTGATCAGTATCGCAATCAGGCAATGGGCTTCTGGAATCAGGAAGGTTTCAGAGATAAGGTAAACTTTCGGGGAGACCCCGTGCATACTCCTAACATAGATACCTTCGCACGTGAATCTATGGTGCTGACTTCTGCTCAGAGCAACTGTCCGCTGAGCAGCCCCCATCGTGGAATGTTGCTGACCGGTATGTATCCGAATCGCAGTGGTGTACCTTTGAACTGTAACTCTACACGTCCTATCAGCTCTTTGCGTGACGATGCGGAGTGCATAGGCGACGTATTCAGCAAGGCTGGTTATGATTGTGCTTATTTCGGTAAACTTCACGCTGACTTCCCGACCCCGAATGATCCGGAGAATCCGGGACAATATGTAGAAACACAGCGTCCAGTGTGGGACGCTTATACGCCGAAAGAGCAGCGCCATGGTTTCAACTATTGGTATTCGTACGGCACGTTTGACGAACATAAGAACCCGCATTATTGGGATACGGACGGCAAGAGGCATGATCCGAAAGAATGGTCACCGCTCCATGAGTCGGGCAAAGTTGTTTCTTATCTCAAGAATGAAGGAAACGTGCGTGATACGAAGAAGCCATTCTTCATCATGGTGGGAATGAACCCGCCGCATAGCCCATACCGTTCGCTGAACGATTGTGAAGAACAGGACTTCAATCTTTATAAAGATCAACCGCTGGACAGTCTGCTGATTCGCCCAAACGTAGATCTGAATATGAAAAAAGCGGAATCCGTCCGTTACTACTTTGCTTCTGTGACCGGAGTAGACCGTGCTTTCGGACAGATTTTGGAAGCACTGAAACAATTGGGATTGGATAAAAATACAGTAGTCATCTTTGCTTCCGACCATGGCGAAACAATGTGCAGCCAGCGAACGGACGACCCTAAGAACTCTCCCTATTCCGAATCTATGAATATTCCGTTCCTGGTTCGTTTCCCCGGTAAGATTCAGCCCCGGGTAGATGATTTGTTGCTTTCTGCTCCCGACATTATGCCTACCGTACTCGGCTTGTGCGGTCTGGGGGATTCGATTCCTTCCGAGGTGCAGGGACGCAACTTCGCACCTTTTTTCTTCGATGAAAAGGCGGAAATTGTTCGTCCGGCAGGTGCGTTGTATATTCAGAATCTGGATGGAGAGAAAGATAAGGATGGATTGGTGCAATCTTATTTCCCCTCTTCGCGCGGCATTAAGACGGCTCGCTATACATTGGCTCTGTATATCGACCGGAAGACGAAACAGCTAAAGAAAAGTCTGCTGTTTGATGACGTAAACGACCCTTATCAGCTGAATAATCTGCCTTTGGATGAAAATAAGGAAGTTGTGGAGCAACTTTATCGTGAAATGGGAACAATGCTGAAAGAAATCGACGATCCGTGGTATACGGAAAAGATTCTTTCGGACCGTATACCTTACTGATACCGTATACTAATACGGTTTGTATGACACCCGGGTCTCATACATACCGACACCCGGATCTCATACATGCTGACACCCGGGTGTCGTGCATCCTGACACCCGGGTGTGGTAAGAACTGCCTTTAAACAATTAATGATCATGAAAGCTGTTTGTTTTATATTTCTGTTCTTGTTTTGTTCTTTGTCCTCTTATGCGCAGGTCATAGGGTTTGAAGAAAAGGTTCCCGAGACGTTCAAAGTTTCGGGGAAAGGTGAAGTGAAACTTTCTTCTCTTTTCTATAAAGAGGGAGAAAGCAGTCTGGAATGGGATTTCCAACCTGCCTCGACACTGGACGTTCAGATAGAACCTTTATCGCTGAATGCCAAAAAGGAACAGCAATTTGGTATTACCCTGTGGATATATAACGAGAAACCCCAACAGGACTCTATCCGTTTTGAGTTTCTAAATAAGGCGGGTGAAGTCTCTTATTGGTTCACGTATCATCTGCAAGCGGCAGGCTGGCGGGCTTGCTGGATATCTTTCGCCTACATGAACGGTGATAAGAAAGATAAAAATATAGTTTCTTATCGTCTGGTCGCTCCCGACCGTAAAGGGCGCATCTTTCTGGATCGCCTGATCTTTCCGGAAAAGAAGATGAATCTGCGCACGACACCGGACCAACAATTGCCAGCTAACAACGGTCTTTCCAATCGTGACCTCTGGCATTGGTGTCTTGTATGGAAGTGGGAACAGCAGTCTTATGATGTCCCCTTGCTTTCTAAACTGACAACTCGGCAAAAGAAGGACTTGAAAACAATCGAACAACGCCTGACTGAATTTCTCGATGTGAAGAAAGCTCCCCAAGGACAGATCAACGCTGCCTATAAAACTTTTGAAAGAGCTGCCATTACTCCCTCCGCAGCCGGAACCGGCTTTATCGGAACTCCTGTTGTAGCACCGGACGAGCAAGACAAGAAGAAAGGGGAGATGTCATGGAATGATATCGAAACGATGCTTGCCGGTTTTGCATACGATGCCTTCTACAATCAGAATGAGGCATCGAAGAAGAACTATTTTACCGTATTCGACTATGCAATGGATCAGGGATTCGCTTTTGGCAGCGGCATGGGGACGAACCATCATTACGGCTATCAGGTACGTAAAATATATACTACCGCCTGGCTCATGCGGGACGCGATTTATAAACATCCTCACCGGGATGCCTATCTATCCACTTTACGTTTCTGGGCTGCTTTACAGGAGACCCGTCAACCGTGTCCGCCGGAGCGGGATGAATTACTGGATTCATGGCATACGCTCTTGATGGCAAAGTTTATCTCCGCCATGATGTTCCCCGATGCAAGGGAACAGGAACAGGCTTTGAATGGTTTGTCGCGCTGGTTGTCTTCATCGCTGAATTATACTCCGGGCACTCTCGGCGGTATCAAAGTAGATGGAACGACCTTTCATCACGGAGGTTTCTATCCCGGCTATACAACCGGAGTACTGGCTACCATCGGCCAATTTATCGCTCTCACCAACGGGACTGGATTTGAACTGACGGAAGAGGCACGGCAACATATCAAGTCTGCCTTCCTCGCCATGCGCAATTATTGTAACCTTTACGAATGGGGGACAGGCATTAGCGGTCGCCATCCTTTTGGCGGAAAGATGGGAAGCGATGATATAGAAGCATTTGCCAATATTGCATTGTCAGGAGACTTGTCCGGTCAGGGAAATACATTCGATCATGGACTGGCCGCCGATTATTTGCGTCTGATACGTGATCGGAATACAAGGAATGCACATTTCTTCAGAAAAGAAGGTATTCAGCCTGCACAGGCTCCCCACGGTTTTTTTGTTTATAACTATGGATCGGCAGGTATTTTCCGCCGTGCAGACTGGATGGTGACACTGAAAGGATATACCACAGATGTATGGGGTGCTGAAATCTATGCGAAAGATAATCGTTACGGACGTTATCAAAGCTACGGATCGGTACAGATTATGGGAAAAGGAAATCCCGTCTCCCGTGCCGGAAGTGGTTTTGTACAGGAAGGATGGGACTGGAACCGTCTGCCCGGTACGACCACCATTCATCTTCCTTTTGAACTCTTGGACAGTCCCCTGAAAGGTACGACGATGGCACGGTCTACGGAAAACTTTTCCGGAAGCAGCTCTTTAGGCGGCATGAACGGAATGTTTGCAATGAAACTGACGGAACGTGATTATGAGAACTTTACTCCTGACTTTGTAGCCCGTAAATCCGTCTTCTGTTTTGATAACCGGATGATCTGCCTCGGAACAGGCATCACGAACAGCAATGCTGACTATCCTACGGAGACCACTCTCTTCCAGACGAAATTTAACGGCAAAGAGCAGAAGACAGGTAAGGATAACTATTGGTTGCACGACGGCTATGATAATTATTATCATGTAGTTGACGGAACCCTTCGTTCACAGATAGCCGAACAGGAGTCGCGTCATGAGAAAACCCGCGAAAAGACTAAAGGAACATTTTCTTCTGCCTGGATTGAACATGGCAACGCCCCGAAGAATGCTACTTATGAATATATGGTACTGATTCAGCCTTCAGCTTCGGATTTGGATGAACTGAAGAAAACGCCTGTATACGAAGTATGGCAACGTGATCAGACTGCGCATATTGTCTATGACAGGAAAACGGGTATAACCGGATATGCTGTTTTTGAAGATTACCGGTCTGCTGACGATAAGCTGGTGGTTGCTTCCATTCCTGCGGAAACGATGGTCATGTATGCGGCAGAGGGAAAAAAGGCGATTCGTCTCAGCGTCTGTGACCCAAACTTGAATATTGCGGAAAAGACGTATACGACAAAAGAACCGAGCCGCCCTGTTCGTAAAATAATAGAGCTGAAAGGCCGCTGGAGTTTCTTGGAGACACCGGCGAATGTAAGGCTTGAATATAAAGGTGCCCATACGATACTGGATGTAACTTGTCAGCATGGACAACCGGTGGAAATGATTCTTGAAAATAAATGAAGAGAGAATTTAAATAGGTATTGATGTTTGTGTTTCTATGAAAGAAAGAGGGTCGGTTCAGCGAAGAATCGACCCTCAGTTTTATATGCGATTAATGAGACAGTCTGCTAGGGAGAACTTGAATTACTTGTTTAATCTCCATTCGAAACCATCTTTCGTATCTTTCACTTCAAATCCGAGTGCAGTCAATGTATTACGGATTTCGTCGGAAGTAGCCCAGTCTTTGTTGGCTTTTGCTTTCATGCGTTGTTCAAGAAGCATATCAACGACTTTGCCATAAGCGGCTTCGCGACCGTCGGAAGAACCTTTCTCTTCTTTCAGCCCCATGATGTCGAAGCAGAACAGGTGGAAAGTTTCTTTCAGGTCTTTCAGATCTTCTGCGGAGATCGTTGCATTTCCTGCGTTGATATTATTGATGATGCGGGCACCTTCGAAAAGCTGTGCGATGACAATAGGAGTATTCAAGTCGTCATTCATAGCTTCGTAGCATTTAGCACGCAGCTCTTTCACGTTGATACCTTCCGAAGTTGTTGCGGCCGGAGTGATCTTGTCGAGTCCTTCGATTGCTTCTATCAAACGTTGCAGCCCTTTTTCCGAAGCTTGCAATGCTTCGTTACTGAAGTCTACAGTGCTGCGATAGTGAGCTTGCAGGATGAAGAAACGGATGGTCATCGGAGTGTAGGCTTGTGCCAGCAACTTGTGAGTACCGTTGAAGAATTCATCCAGCGTGATGAAGTTGCCGAGTGATTTACCCATCTTCGTACCGTTGATGGTAATCATGTTGTTGTGCATCCAGTAGTGAACCATGTCATCGCCTTGCGAAGCTACCGACTGTGCGATCTCACATTCATGATGCGGGAAGATCAGGTCCATTCCTCCTCCGTGAATATCGAAGTGCTCGCCCAGATACTTGCGTCCCATGGCGGTACATTCGGCATGCCATCCGGGGAAACCGTCGCTCCATGGAGAAGGCCAGCGCATGATGTGTTCCGGCTGCGCTTTTTTCCAGAGGGCGAAGTCGGCGGGATTACGTTTTTCGCTTTGTCCATCGAGGTCGCGGGTGGTATTCAGTACGTCGTCCAAGTTGCGCCCTGAGAGTTTGCCGTAATGATAATCCTTGTTATATTTAGCTACGTCAAAGTAGACGGAACCTTCGCTTTCGTAAGCGTATCCGGCGTCCAGAATCTTCTGTACGAGCTGGATTTGTTCGATAATGTGACCCGAAGCGTGCGGTTCGATGCTGGGAGAAAGTACATTCAGTGCTTCCATTGCCTTATGATAGCGGTTCAGGTAATACTGAACAACTTCCATAGGCTCCAATTCTTCGAGACGGGCTTTCTTGGCTATTTTGTCTTCTCCTTCGTCAGCATCATGCTCTAGATGACCGACATCGGTAATATTTCGTACATAGCGTACTTTATATCCTAAATGAGTCAGATAGCGGAAGAGTACGTCAAATGTGATGGCGGGACGGGCATGTCCCAAGTGAGCATCACCGTATACTGTCGGTCCGCATACATACATGCCTACATGCGGTGCGTGAAGCGGTACGAATAGCTCTTTTTTTCTATCTAAAGTGTTGTAGATGGTCAATTGATGTTCCATAACGTTTACTATTTATTCGATTTGAAACCACAAAGTTAGAATAAAACTTTGATATATAATGATAAATCAACTTGAAATCTGTATCCGGAACATTATATTATATGTATCAATCATTAAGTAAAAACCATCGTCTGACTTGGATTGGCGGAAAACAATATGTATATTGAATAAATTGTAAAGATCAAGTTAAATTATATTTATTCGTGAAATATAATACGATGATTAGCAGTATATTCATTTTTTATTTTTATATTTAGCGTATTAAAACTAATACACAAACATTATGAAAGAAGCACAAGACATAAGACAAGTAACATCTTTGGATGTCATTATCTGCAATCCATATTCTGTTTGCGTTTTATCCTATTGCTCTCCCAATAAAGAAGTCTGAATACATACAAACAAAATAAGAATATGGAAGATCAGGAACTATTGCATAGATATTCAGTTACCAACATTTTGAATAATGACTTTTATTCATCATTGGGATTGGCGCACGGTAAGATGCGTGCTGTGATTTTCTTTTTTCACTGTGCTCGTTGTTCTGGTGATGTGTACTATGAAGAAATTGCCGGCGACTTGTTGGATAAGCTTTTAGAAGAACTTTCTTTAGAAATACCTCTCACTTTTGCGGATGGACTGTGTGGCATCGGCTGGGGAATAGAATATCTGATCCAATCCGGTTTTCTGGAAGGGGATGCCGATGAGATTCTTGTCGAAGTAGACCAGTGTGTTCTATATGCAATTAATTACGAACCAATCAGTGAACTGGGGTTAGATAATGGCATTTTAGGCTTGGGACGCTATATACTGATGCGCCTGCGTCCAAGCTGGCAAAGGGGCGATACCTATTCTAGCATCGAACTAAAAGAAAATTTGATTTACTTGATCGACTGGATGGACCGAAAACTGGATGGACCGGGAAATGATGTAAATGACCTTCTCGACTGGCTACTCGAACTGCGTGTGACAGGATTCTATAAGACGAAAGTGGACAAGATGATAAACAAAATAACATGGAAGAGTTAATCTATGACATTGGATTTCATAAAGGCGAAGATACTCTTTTTTATCTGTTGAAAGGTTATAACGTAGTGGCTGTAGATGCAGATATTGAACTGATAGAAGAAGGTAAAAGCTCTTTTAAAGAGTATATTGATAACGGCAGGCTTATCCTGCTTAATTATGCGATAACGAATGAGAGTGATAAAGATATAAATTTCTTTATTAGTCAAAATACTCTTTGGAACTCGACCAATGGTGCGGTCGCTTCCAGGCAGGGAAATAAAACACTAAAGAAAAAGGTTCGGTCAAAACGGCTGGATGACCTATTCAGAGAATATGGAATGCCTTTTTATTGCAAAATAGATATAGAAGGAAATGATATTATTGCATTGCAAACAATAGAAAATAGTGATGAAAAGCCTCCATATATATCAGTGGAGACAGAATGCCTGGGAGAGAATGAAACCATTGCGATGGGCAAGGAACTGGAGACTCTGGAACGCTTGTATCAATTAGGATATAGAAGATTTAAGTTGGTAGACCAACAAACCCTTACCGTATTAAGTAAACGCGACTTCTATTTTAATATTCCTGAACATCATTGGACTGCGCAAACAGCAATAGATTGTAGATACGCAAAAGAACAATTAGAACTCACTTCAAACCAACGAGGAATGAAATTTACGGATTTCTTTCCAAATGCTTCAGGACCATTCGGTGAAGAACTAGCCGGCAGATGGTACGGCTATAAACTAGCTAGGGAAATACTTAAAAAACATAGAAGAGATAAGATGCAACTGGATGAACCGGAATGGACCTTCTGGTGCGACTGGCATGCTGCATTTTGAGTGTTATAGAAATTGTATTAATAAAAAGGTATCTATCTCATGGAAAACACAGAACAAATAACAATAATAACCACGCTTCGGGTCGATAGCTCCGAACGTCAGCGCAATATGGACGCTGTGCTCCGTTATCTACAGCCTACAGGTATCCGGGTGCTTGTTTTGGAAGCAGACAGGGAGAATCTTTATACGACATGGAAAGACTTTGAGAATGTTGATTTCTGTTTTGTGTATGACGAAGACCCTGTCTTTTATCGTACACATTATTTAAATAGGCTATTGAAAAGATGCACAACTCCTGTTGTTGCTGTATGGGATGCCGAAATGATACTTCCTTATAAGCAGATAGACGAATCATTGGATATGATTATGAATGGGAAGGCGGCAATGGTGATTCCCTATGATCAAACTGTCCTGTTTTTGTCAGAAGAACAGACTGTTGCAAGCTTGAGAGCTGACTCTATCTTAGAACATTTGCAGCTACACTCAGCTTCTTATAGGCGGTGGCTTGGGCGCCCTTCCTGTGGCGGACTTTTCTTTGTGAATAGGGAGGTCTACTTGAAATGTGGCGGAGAGAACGAACATTTTTATGGTTGGGGACCTGAGGATGCCGAACGGGTCCGGCGAATGGAAATATTGGGTTATCCTGTAGGTGTGAATACCGAAGGCCCTTTATATCATTTGTGGCATCCAAGAGGAGATAACTCTCGCTTTTTTAATAGGCAGCTTGCTTCCAACAGTCGTTTGGAGTTAATCAGAATTTGTAACATGGATACTAAGGAGCTAACAGATGATGTAGCATCTTGGAGAAATCGGAAATAAATATGGAAGATAAAGATTTATTGTTAAGTCGGATAGCCAATCATCAATTAATGTTTGGCAGTTTTAATACAGACTCAAGTATTGTATATGGTCGAATGGGACTCGTACTTTTTTTCTTTCACTATGCACGGTATACAGAAAATACCTTATTTGAAGATTTTGGAGGTGAAATATTGGATGAAATCTTTGATGATATGCATACGGAGATGATTTGGGGGTTTGAATCCGGACTGTGCGGCATTGCTTGGGGTATAGAATATTTGTTGGCAAATAAATTTATATCAGGTGATTCTAATGAAGTTCTTTTTGATATCGATCAGAAGATTATGGAGAAGGATCTGAGACGTATCACCGATTACTCTTTTGAAACAGGTTTGGCCGGTTTAGCTTGCTATGTTTCATTACGCCTTATTGGAAAGAATGAGGAAACCGCTTTTGATAAGAGTTTTATTGATGAATTGATGTATGCTTGCTCCAGAATGGAAATAAGCGATCATAATTCTACTGTTGGGGTTGCCATGTTGCTTGATTTGTATAATGGGAAACGGGTTGATTATCCATATATTGATATAATAAAACGGATTGTAAACAAGCAGGTCGATGGCAAACAGGAAGAATTATCATGGAGAAATGGATTGAAATTATTATTGCTATGAAGCAAATTTACTTAATCAATACAAGAAATAGAGCTGCCAGCTATGGTATAGGTACTTATATAAACCAACTTATAACGTGCCTTTGCCAAACTGCATCTTTGTATCTCACGGTGGTAGAACTGGATTCTGATGAAAAAGAAGTTACACTAGTGAAACAAGATAATATAAGGTATTTGAAATTTCCTCAAATAAGCAGCTTCCTCTACAATACTTATACTGATAGATATAATCGTAATGTAGCTTATTTATTGTCCTTGTTTGTTGATGAAAAGATTGGTTGTATTTTTCATTTCAATTATTTACATCATGCTTCTTTGGCTAGGTGTATTAAATCTCGATTCCCAGAGGCATCTATTATTCTGACGATACATTATTTTAATTGGTGTCTCCTTTTGAAAGGTAACACCTTGTTATTTCGTGAGATTATATATGGCGAAAAAGATGAAAGAAATGATTTTGAACAAATGATTTATATGGATTTTCTGCAGGATAAATCTTTTCTTAATGGCGTAGATAAAGTGATTTGTCTCTCACAATACACTTATAAGCTACTAAATAATGAATATAAGATTCCTGATTCTAAAATAGTGTCTATGGTTAATGGTATTCGTCTGCCTGATACGCTGCTGAACGAGCAGGAATGTGAGAATGAAAAGCGTAAGATGGCATTTGGAAAGGATGAAAAAGTAATACTTTTTGTCGGGAGATTGGATGAGATAAAAGGAGTCAGTTTAATCATTCAAGCTTTCAAAGGAATTCGGGAAAAATTGCCTGATGCCCATTTGTTACTGGTGGGAGATGGGAATTATGATAAATATTTGCCTTTATGTCGGGATTGTTTTGGGAAGATAACGTTTGCCGGGAAAGTAGATAAGGAGCTTTTATCAGTCTTTTATCAAATTTCTGATGTCGGAGTTATGGCTTCTTTCCATGAACAATGTAGCTATGTGGCAATTGAAATGATGGCTTATGGCATTCCTTTGGTTGGTACTGATACGACAGGACTTAAAGAAATGCTCGAAGATGAATGCTATATTTCGGTAGAATATATTGAAGGTAAAAAAGATTTGATAATGAATGCTTTAACTGAAAATTTATTGACTGTTTTATCATTAAACCGGCATAAAAGAATAAGAGATCAATCATGGAAGTATAATATAGAGAATGTAAAACTTCAACTCCTCTCTTTTTATTTGGGAATGTAACACGCGTGTTATTTATTATATTGTTTAATTTAATTTTTTGCAAGATGAAGAAAATTTCAAAAATTAGCCTTCATCAGCTCGATAGAGCTGAGTTGAGCAAAAAGCAGCAGGGTCTTCTCTTTGGAGGAGGCGACCCAGGTTGGTGTAAATGTGGCTCTTGTGCCACTCCATCAGGTGGATCACCATCAACAGCAGAGAATGAGGCTGCAAACAAGGAGAATGGTTATACCATTACCGGTTCAAATGATCCTGTTTGTGTTTGCCAAGGTGGTGAAGGTAGTGCTATGCAAACTGTTTCAAAATAGTGAAATGGCTTGACTAGACATTGAGAGTGGTTATACTCTCATGTATAACTACTCTCTTTTAATTGTAAAATTAAAGCTATTATTATGAAACAATTAATTATTATGTTTCTTTGTGCCTTTCTATTTGCATGTACTTCTGCAAATAAAGGTCGAATAGGGAATGAACAGGATATTACGATTATAGATTTGAGTGATGTGAAATATTCCGAAGAACCGTCGAAGCTATCGGAGTTTGTAGAAAGTATATCTTATATACGTTTAGATGATACGCCATTGATTCCTGATCTACTTTTTACAGGTATAGCGGTAATTGATGATGCCATTTATATTGATCAGAAATTTGTTTATAAATATACTCTTGATGGTAAATTCTTGATGTCATTATTTAAGCAAGGACAAGGACCGGGGGAAGCTAATAAAGTAGCGACGAGGGCTGCCTATGATTTAGAAAACAAGATGGTGGCTGTCAATAATAATATGGGATTAACATTTCGTCTGTATTCATTGGAAGGTGAGCATATAGGTGACGTTTCAAAAGCAGATAGTATTGGTTGGAATAAAACAATTATTTCTTATGTAAATGGGAATGAAGTATATTATTATCTGCCTTGGTCTCGCCCTTTGAGAGGCGATACCATCAATTACGATGGTCCCAATTTTATATTTGCAAAAGATTTGCAAACGGATTCTATTGTTTATCGTCAACAGAATTATCATTATGATATAAAAGCTGTAGTTCAGAATGGAATAGTAAAGGATCAAGGCTATCCTTTCAGTTATGGTTTTAATGACAATCTGTTTTGGTGGAAACACCAATCTGTGGATACAATTTATTGTACTTCTGACTTTAAGGATGTGCGTCCTTGCTATATCATCAAGAAAGATAAATCATTTGCAGATTATGATTTTTGTGTTCATCGCATGGTACTGGACATCCCTGAATATGATTTTGGACGTAGATTGTTGTCTATGGTATATCCGTTGGGAAATGGTGTTTTGTATCATGTAGCAGGAAGATTGGATGACTCCGGCTCGGGTTTCTGTAAGAATAATGATAAGGCCTTGACGTTCTCTCCAAATGGCTTTGTTAATGATGTTGATGAATGCTTTAAATACTGGAATCCCTCTGGCGTTTTAGGTGGAAGTGGATGGGTGAAAGATGGATACCTTTACGCTTTAATGAATGCTTATGAGTTCTTTGAAGAAGGCTGCAAACCTCCATTCTCGGACTTGACAGAAGAAAGCAATCCTGTTATTGTAAAACTAAAATTGAAAAAGTATGAGGAATAGTGATTTATTAGAGCAACTTCAGCAGAAAGATGTTACTTATGTCTACAATTTGTCCGGGCATAATGTATTGAATTCTTTGATAAATTTAAAGCAATTAACCTTTGAAGTGACAGATGCCTGCAATCTTAAATGTAAATATTGCGGTTATGGAGATTTCTATGAAACGCATGGAAAAAGAGAGGATAAGTTTCTTCAGTTTGATGTTGCTAAAAGGCTAATCGATTATCTTTATGATATATGGACTAATCATCAGGCAGCTTCCTCTCCTCATAAGATTGTATTCGGATTCTATGGTGGAGAACCACTTATGAATATGAGCCTTATTGAACAGATTGTTGCTTACCTGGAGTCATTGCCGACAATACCCGGAGTGAAATACGGATATGCAATGACAACTAATGGAATGTTGTTGGATAGATATATGTCTTTCTTGGCAGAAAAGGAAGTGATGTTGTTGCTTAGCCTGGATGGTGACGAATATGCTCAGGGATATCGTGTGGACCATCGGGGAGCTAATTCCTTTCAACGGGTGTTTCATAATATGAAATTGTTGCAATCAACTTATCCTGAATATTTTGCAGAACATGTGAGTTTTAATTCTGTAATTCATGATAAAAATAATGATGTTGAAGTTCTAAAGTTCATTATTGAGCATTTTAATAAACGTCCTCGATTGGCTGAACTAAATAATTTTGGAATAAGTGAAGCTAAAAAGGAGGAATTTAGGAAAATGTTTCGATCCGCTCAAACTACGGAATTTTCATGTGCTGATAGTGATTTCCTGTATGCTTCTTCTGATGTGATGGATCTTCTTAGACTGATAGACAGATTGACTGATAATGTTTATTATCAATATAACTCGTTGTTGAAAAAAAATGCAAGTATAATATTTCCTACAGGAACGTGTCTGCCATTTCAAAAAAAGATATTTCTCACAGTAAATGGAGATATACTGCCATGCGAAAGAATTGATCAGAAGTATATATTGGGGCATGTCACATCTGAAAAAGTCGATCTGGATTTGGATGCGATAGCCAAACAATACTCTGCATACTACAATAAGACCAAACACTTGTGCAAGGCTTGCTATATGAAGCCGTTTTGCAAACAGTGTTTGTTCTATATGGAGAATTTGTCGTCTTCTCCTAGATGCCCCGGTTTTAAAAACAGGAAAGAAGCGTTGGATTATTTGGGCTATTATCTGAATATGCTCCAACAACAGCCCGAAATATATGCAAGAATATCAAAAGAACTAATGGTACAGATATGATGAAACCGACTTATTATTACACCTTATATCCTGATACGTTTCTGTGGATAAATGAAACGGAAGGAGTTATGTATAATGCAAAAGAACACACTTACTTGAGTTTCGACATACACGGTTTGATAAAGAAATACTGCTTGATGTTGAATGAATTAAGAAACTTGTACACTATAGATGTATCACCGGAAGACTGGGAAGATACTGATCTGCGATCATGGATGCTGGATACAGTAGAAAATAAAATGGGGTGTCTGATTGAATATTCGGATACCGAATCACGCCCCATCAGTTTTCCTCCATTACTCAACCTGCAATCGGATGTAGACCGGATTGAAAAGGAGAAAGGAAGAGAAGTGGGGGAATATGTAGCTTATAACTGGAACGAATTATCCCTCTTCCTGGGTGGGCAGAGTGAACACCCCGATTACTGCCGGCAGTTTCTCTATCCGATAGCCGATGAACACTTCTTGGATATTCAGACATTGGAAACTTTTTTGGCTACGGCAAACAATACTTATCTCTTGCAGGTCAATGTAATAGGAGATATACTGCAATATCCTTATAAAAAACAACTGATGTGCTTATTAGGAGGTTTAACTGCGAAAGTTTGCCTGTATATGCTGGGAGATAATGCTAAGGGTATCGGGGACTTGTTGAACTCTTCGGAGTTTGATAAAGACAAATATGAATTAAAACTTTACTATGCCGGGCAAAACTCATTTGATGAAATAAACCGGATGCTGGCAGATTCTTCTATATCGTTTTCATGGATCTATATCATACTCGGAGAGTCTGATATAGAGGAGATGGAAGAAATGAAGCAAAACAACGTTAATGTGGAAATTATTCCGTGTCCTGCCTTTACCGGAGATAATTTGGATTTCTTTGAGCAATACATATATACTTGTAAAGAAGATATTACTGTATGTAGTTATGATAAAAAAGATATTTTTGCGCATCAGGTGATGAATTCAAATTATTGGGGCAGATTGTCGGTATTCCCTGATGGTAGTGTTTATTCTAATATTAATAATCCTCCTGTCGGTACCATAAAAGATACTATATATGATTTGATAATCAAAGAGATGAAGAATCGCTCGGCTTGGAGATTAACACGGGACGTTACTCCCGAATGTGCAAAGTGCCTGCACCGTTATTTGTGTCCGCCGCCTTCTAATTATGGGTTTGTGATTGGAAAATTCAATTTATGCCATCTGAAATGAATAAGCAGATATATGTTTTAGATGAATACATCACTTCTACTAAAAATGGGATAGGGGTATTTATCACTGAGCTTCTACAGTGTCTAAAGAAAATGGATGTGGATATTTGCCATGTAATCTTTAATGTCAGGCAACCGGAGATTAGGGTATGTTCTAAAAATGGAATGAAGATAATATCGATACCTCGTTTTCCTTCTGGTAATTTCTTTGATAACTGGAAAGTGGTGAACAGAGTTTTTCGTCTGTTCGTTCCTGATTCTTTGGAGAATGTGTTTTGCTTTAATCATTCTCCTTGTCCTGAATTGCTGGAGAGTCTACGCAACTCTCATCCTTTGTCCAAGCAATTGTATGTTATTCATAATCTTTGGTGGACTTCACCTTTACTTGGGGATGACTGTTTGTTGGCAAATATTGTAAAGAATAGAAGTAGATCGTTGAAGAATAAAACATATAAATGGATTTTAAATACTGTTGATAAGGAGCTACAGATGTGCCAGACAGTAGATGCAGTAGTTTGTCTGACAAAAGGAACACATCAAGTACTTACTAATATCTATAGGATTGATCAGGAAAAGATATTCTTAATACCTAATGGACTGAAAAGAAATCAATACATAAACTCAAAAATGGATAAGAATAAACTTCGAGAACAATACTATATAGATGACAAAGAGAAAGTGATTCTTTTTGCAGGAAGACTTTCTGAATTTAAAGGGATATATGCTGTGTTGGATGCTTTTTGCATATTACTAAAAGAGTTTTCTAATATTCGTTTAGTACTTGCAGGTTCTTTACTACCCGAATTTGTCTTGTCTAATTATGCTCATATTTCTACTAAAGTAACATATACCGGGCATTTGGAACGTAAGGAGTTGAAGAAGTGGTATCAAATGGCAGATATTGGAGTCATTCCTTCTTACACAGAACAGTGTAGTTATGTTGGTATTGAAATGATGATGCATGGACTTCCGATAGTGACATCTGATGGTTTCGGTTTACGGGATATGTTTAAAGATCAGGGCAATGCTATAGTAGTCCCTATTGGGAAAAGAACAAAGAAAAATGGTACTTTTAGTGAGAATTTGGTCCATGCTTTGACTATGCTTTTATCTTCGGAAACACTAATGAATGAGATTGGACGAAATGCGCGGAAGGCTTATCTCAAACATTACGGTTTATGCCAAATGAAAGAGGGATATAAACGCTTGCTGGATGCTTTTTAAAAAATTAAATATATGATGGAAATACCCCGAATTCTTTATTCTTCCCCTTTTATGGGAAACTATTTTTGTGAAATCGCTCATTATAATATGGCTTTTGTCGCTATAGCAAAGAATGCAGTGACTTATCTTAAGAGTCTGGCTATCTATGCTAAAACAGGTACTGTTGTTTCTGATAAGGAAGAAATACATGAAGTGGTCGGTTATAGTTCCATGAATGGTTATCTATATCCGGTGAAACAACTTGATGGAGAGTGGGGAAATGGTATTATGAAGTTTGCTGTTTGGAGAGATCCTGTTGAAAGATTAGTTTCCTGCTACAAGAATTTCTGTTTGGAATACCACCACCAGCAACGGCGTTATTTTGAGTATTTGGATTTGTGTCGGGAACCGTCCTTCGACCGGTTTATGGAATTTGTGCGTTTTGAACTGGGGAAAAGTGATCCTCTTTATCAAGATGAGCACATTCGTCGGCAGTCGGATTATTATTCTTGCGAGGATGTAGACTATATCGTTCCTATAGAAAAGTTGGATACCTTTCTGCAGGTATATAAGATCCCTCAGGTTGGAGATATTAGAAATTCTACTCATGCAAAATTTGCATTGATTAATACTGATTATATTGAAGAGATTAAAGACCTTTATAGGTTAGACTATCAGATTCGTCCCAACTACTAATTTTATATTTAGATCAAATGAAAAACGCACTAAAAACATGAAACGTTTTCCTCATTATATCCAACTGGACGCCATGGATTGTGGTCCATCCTGCCTCCGTATGATAGCGAAGTACTACGGCAAGACTTACTCGCTTCAAACGCTTCGTGCCCGTTCCTTCATTACTCGCGAAGGAGTATCGATGCTTGGAATCAGTGATGCTGCCGAATTCATAGGCTTCCGTACATCCGGTGTGCGAATCACTTTTAAGCAATTAGTGGAAGATGTCCCTTTACCATGTATTCTTCATTGGAACCAAAATCACTTTGTCGTTTGCTATGACATTCGTAAAAAGAAAGACGGTTATTGGGTTAGTGTTGCTGACCCTGCTAGCCAGTTGGTAACTTATAAGGAAAAAGAATTCAGGAAATGCTGGATTTCCACGAAAGTAGGTGGGGAAGAAAAGGGGGCTGCCCTGACATTAGATCCTACTCCCGACTTTTATGAAATGGATGATGAGAAAAGGGCGGGGGAGCGCAGCCTCTCTTTTTTCCTGAAGTATCTGACTCCCTATAAAAAGCAGTTAATCCAATTAGTTTTGGGTATGCTGACTATCAGTGTGCTGCAACTCATCTTTCCTTTCCTTACCCAGTCTCTGGTGGATGTCGGCATTCATGGAGGTAATCTGTCTTTTATTACTTTGATATTGATAGCTCAGCTGGTCGTCTCTCTTTCTCAGCTCTCCGTAGAATTTATTCGTAGCTGGATTATGCTTCATATGAATGCCCGTATCAATATCGCACTCATTTCAGACTTTCTGGTCAAGCTGATGAAGCTACCTTTGCATTATTTCGATACGAAAATGATAGGAGATATCATGCAGCGCATCGGTGACCACGGACGTATTGAGTCTTTCCTTACCGGCTCTTCTATCAGTACATTGTTCTCATTTGTCAACTTCTTTATCTTTGCTTTCGTACTGGCTTATTATAACTTGGGTATTCTTGCCATCTTTCTGGTTGGCAACTCTCTTTATGTCTGCTGGATACTTCTCTTCATGAGATATCGTCGGGAACTGGATATCCGTCGCTTTGCACAGGCGGCGGGTGAACAGAGCAGCCTGATACAGCTTGTAACCGCTATGCAGGAAATTAAACTGAACAACTGCGAAAAGCAAAAACGTTGGCAATGGGAGCGAATTCAGGTGAAACTCTTCAAGATTAGCGTGAAAGGTCTTGCATTGGGACAAACCCAACAGGTGGGTTCCATCTTCTTTAACCAAACTACCAACATCGTCATCTCTTTTATTGCTGCCAAATCGGTGGTGGACGGCGAAATGACTTTGGGCATGATGATGTCTCTTACCTATATTATCGGTCAGTTATCGGGACCTATCGGTTCCTTCATCGGTTTTGTCCAACAACTTCAGGATGCCAAGATCAGTCTGGAGCGATTGAACGAAGTGCATGGCAAGGAAGATGAGGAACAGAATATCGAATCAAAACTAACATTGCTGCCGGAGGAACGCGATATCTGTATCGAAGGACTCTCTTTCAGCTATGACGGGGCGGAAAGGGACTATGTATTGGAAGACTTGAATCTGCATATTTCGGAAAGGAAAGTGACTGCGATAGTTGGTGCGAGCGGTAGCGGAAAGACTACGCTGATAAAACTGTTATTAGGTTTTTATACTCCCAACAAAGGAAAAATAAAACTGGGAGAGACTCCTCTTGAAAATATCAATCCTCATTTATGGCGTTCCCGTACGGGGTCGGTGATGCAGGACGGATTTATATTTTCCGAATCTATTGCTCAGAATATTGCCGTTGGTGAGGAGCAGATTGATATTGAAAGACTCCGGCATGCTGTTACGGTAGCCAATATTCGTGACTTTATCGATTCGCTGCCTTTAGGCTATAACACCAAAATCGGTATGGAGGGAAATGGTATCAGTCAGGGGCAACGGCAACGCATCCTGATTGCCCGTGCCGTCTATAAGAATCCTGAATTTCTTTTTTTCGATGAGGCTACGAATGCCTTGGATGCCAATAATGAGAAGGAGATTATGGAACATTTACATGAGTTTTATAAAGGCAAAACAGTAGTTGTAGTAGCCCATCGCTTGAGTACTGTGAAAGATGCTGATAAGATTGTAGTGCTGGATAAAGGGCGCATCATGGAAGAAGGTACCCACCAGGAATTGACAGAGAAGCGAGGACTGTATTATGAATTAGTGAAGAACCAGTTGGAACTAGGGCAGTAGGAAGGAGCATTTATGGTACAAGAAGACAAAAAGGAATATAAAGAAATAGAACTTCGGAGCGAAGAAGTGCAGGAAGTGATGAGCCACGTTCCTGTGTGGATTCTCCGTTGGGGGATCACTGTCTTGTTTTGTATTGTTATCATTCTACTGATTGGGAGCTATCTGTTTAAATATCCGGATGTAGTGGAAGCGGAGATTACGGTTAGTACACAGAATCCTCCAGCTTATGTGGTTGCTAGGGTAGCCGGAAGATTGGAAGAGTTGTGTGTGGAGAACGGTGCGGTAGTCAGGAAGGAGGCTGTGTTGGGAATGATAGAGAATTCAGCAAAAGCGGAAGATTTGTTTTTACTGAAAGAGCGCATGAAACAATGGGAAGCTCAAGGGTTTGTCCTGAGTATGGCCGAACAGCTTTTCGACGGGCAATATTTGCAACTAGGCGAAGTGCAGCCTGCCTATGCTTCGTTTATTTCTGTTCTGAAAGATTATGCGAGTTTCGTGAAACAGGATTATTACCGCAGGAAACTGGAGAGCAGTCGGAAACTTTTGGAGAGTCAGAAGACGTATTACCAACTGGCAGAGAAACAATTCCAGTTGGGCGGACAAGAGCAGATGTTGATAAAACGTATTTATGGACGTGATTCTACTCTGTATAAGAAAAATGCGATGATTGCAGCGGAATATGATGAGTCGGAGCGTAGTTATCTGCAACAATTGCAAGGTTACGAAGGAATGCGGATGTCGCTTTCTCAAATTGAGATGCAAATAGAGCAGGGGAAGGAAAGTTTGCTTGACGTCCAGCACCAGGCACTGACAGAAGAACAGAAACATATCGTGAATCTTAAAAATACAGTTGAGCAATTGCAGGTAAGTATCACAACTTGGGAGCAAAGTTATTTGTTAGTGGCGCCCATATCAGGAAAACTGACTTTCATGAGTGTATGGAGTAATAATCAGAATGTGGCTTCCGGTGAAAGTGTTTTTGTGATTGCACCCGATGAAGGAGCTTTACCAATGGGGAAGGCATTGCTTCCGGTTCAAGGCTCCGGTAAAGTGAAATCGGGGCAAGAGGTTAACATCCGTTTGAATAACTATCCTGACCAGGAGTTTGGCTATGTTAAGGGGCGGGTCTGTAGTGTTTCTCCTGTTCCTACTGCCGAGAATATGTATGTGGTTGATATAGAACTACCGGATGGAATGCGGACTAATTATGGTAAGGATTTGCCCTTAACCCGTGAGATGAAAGGGGTTGCTGAGATTGTGACGGAGGATATGAGGCTGATTGAAAGACTGCTGGCTCCGTTGAGAAAGTTGAAGGACAAGATGGGAGGATAACTTTCACACATACGGGGACAGAAAGCATGGTCTGTATAATATGATTAGAGTAACCGTTCTATCACTTCCGCAACCCCATCTTCGTCATTAGTCAGCGTAATGTAGTCGGCAGCCTTCTTCACAGGCTCCTGCGCGTTGCCCATCGCTATGCCTATACCAGCAAACTTGATCATCGACAGGTCATTGTAGCCATCGCCTATAGCTATCACTTCCTCGCGTGTCATTCCTATATTTTCCAACAGTACGCTGAGGGATAAAGCCTTGTCGATACCTTGCGGAACCAACTCCAGGAAATAAGGTTCCGAACGGAAGACATTGATCTTTCCTTGCAGGCGGATGCAAAGCTCGGATTCTACAGGAATCAGCTTGCCGGCATCCCCGACGATGAGGCACTTGGCTACCGGCAGGGTGATGTCAGTCAGGAAGTCGTTTGTTTCCCGTATCGCCATTTTATTGAGAAAGGCTTCTTTTTGTACATACGGATCTTGTGAGTTTTCGGTCACTATTTCTGCTCCGTCGTAAGTCAGTATGCTTAGATGATTGGTGCGGGCACATTCGTAGAGTACCGGAACGACTTCATTGGGCAGTACATTCTCGTACATCATTTCTTTGGTTTCCCAGTTGATGATCTCTCCACCGTTATAGGACAGGATAAATCCGCCGAACTCATTCATGCGTAACTCGTTGGCGAGCGGTACGATGCCGTAAGTCGGTCGCCCTGATGCAAGTACCAGACGGATACCTTGTTCTTGTATGCGTATCAGCGTTTCCCGGTTGCGGGAAGAGATTTCCTTTTTAGAATTGGTGAGTGTGCCGTCGAGGTCGAGCACTATGAGTTTGTATTTCATGTCGCATTGTTTTGGGTTGCAAAGATAGGAGAAAATGGATGACTACAAAGTGCGTGGTAATTAAAATATGCTTAGATTATGCACTTTTATGGTGCAATAGTGAGATGTTTGATTGTTATTGCAGCAAATCCGCCCACTGCTCATTGCTCAGTGCAGGCAGTGCCTCACTATCCGTAATAAATGTTTCTGCCAGCCTCCTCTTGTCCTCCTGTAGTTGGAGAATCTTTTCTTCGATACTGTTCTGAGTAATAAAACGATAGGCGATAACCTGTTTATCCTGACCGATACGATGTGCACGGGCGATGGCTTGTGACTCGGCAGCAGGATTCCACCAGGGATCAATGATAAATACATAATCGGCTTGTGTAAGGTTAAGACCGACTCCTCCTGCTTTCAAAGAAATAAGGAATGCCTGCACATCCTTTTGCTCGGTGAAATGGGCGATTTCGGAAGGTCGGTTGTTGGTGGAACCGGTCAGCAGAGCATACTTCCAGCCCCGTTGGCGGAATACCTCGGCAAGTATCTCCAGATGCCGGACAAAGGAAGAAAAAATAAGTACCTTATGTCCTTCACTTCTTAGTGTGTCAAAGGTATCGATGATTTGTTCCGTTTTTCCCGATATCCCGTCGAAGTCGGGAAAGATAAGCTGCGGATGGCAAGCCAGTTGACGGAGACGCAGGATACCGTTCAGGATGCTGAACATATGGTATCTGTCTCTGTTTTCGGGTTGCTGGAGTAATATGTTGCGGAGGCTGTTTTTCTCCTGTTCGTAGCTCTCATCCTGCTTTTCGGACATGGCGCAATAGATCGTTTCTTCGGTAAGCGGGGGAAGTTCCGGCGCTACCTCGCTCTTGCTTCTGCGAAGGATAAACGGAGCGATGATCTGTTGCAGCCTTTTCTCCATACGGACGTTTCCTTGCCGGATCGGAATGATAAATTGCTTATGAAAAGCGCTTTCTTCTCCTAGCAGGTCCGGTTGCAGAAAACGGAACTGTGCCCACAAATCTTTGAGAGAGTTCTCGATAGGCGTACCGGTAAGTGCAATCCGGTGCTTGCCCTGCAACTGGATGACCGAACGGAAAGTAAGGGAATCATTGTTCTTGATATTCTGACTCTCATCAAGTACGATGTATTCGAATGTGTAGGAGCGGAGAATATCAATGTTATTCCTCATCATCCCATAAGTCGTGAATATCAGATGGAAATGATTGAAGAACTTTTCCGGATGTCCTTTGGGAAACGTGGTGTTGCTGTTATATTCCGCTATCGCAAGAGTCGTGAAGCGTTTAGCCTCTCTTCGCCAGTTGTGGAGCAGGGAAGTGGGGACAACGATCAAAGTGGCAGGCTTACGGGAGTTCTTTCCGTGTTCCTGTCTATGATCATTTTCTTTCGGTTTATTTTTCTCTCTGATTTCCCGTGTGTCCGGCAGCAGCTCATCTTCGGAGGAGAACGAAAATAAAGAGAATTGTCCTTCGGCATCTGCTATCTGCTCTCTGGCGGGAGGATTGCCGGCAGTACATTCCTTGTCCGGCTGATTGTCGGAAGCTGTGGTTTCTGTAAATACGGGCTTCATAGGAGCAGTGACCGCATCGGGAGAAAGCGGTTTGTATATATATTGCAACAGTGTCAGGGTCTGAAGTGTCTTTCCAAGTCCCATATCATCTGCCAGGCAGCCGCCGAATCCTTGCTTGTTCAGCTGCACCATCCATGAGAATCCCTTCTGCTGATAGGGTCGTAGTTCCGCTTTCAGTCCTTGGGGAACAGGAACATTACGTATCTCTCTCTTGAAAGGCAGGTTTTTAGGTCCGTTCTCTTCTAAAGCCGATTGTACGGCACCGACAAAGGTCGGTTTCAGACGAATCCCCGTCTCCGTCTGGGTGCCCAGTTCCAACAGGTTTCCGTATTTGCTGAACCATTCTTCCGGTAAAAGAATCATGCGTCCGTCCGGTAACAGAAACTCTCTTTTCTCTTCAAGGATGTGCTTGCGGAAGCGTGAGAAAGGGATTCGCAGATTGCCGATGACTACCGTGATATGCAGTTCAAACCAGTCGGGCTCATCATCACAACTCTGTTCGATGCGGATTTCGTCCAGACAGTAAGGGGTATTCTCCATATTTCCTGTCAGCAGAAAAGACTGTTGGAGCATCTCCCGATATGTACTGATCCATTCGGTAATTGTCTTTTCAGGCGCATCGGGCGACAGCTTGAAATGAACGTCGCTGACTCGTTGCAAGCCGGAATCCGTTAACATCCGGAGCTTCTCTTCTTCGGCATCGCTATCCCGACGGAAGAAGAATATCTCGCCGAAATCGTTCCGGTAAATGATTTTCTTCATTTCGGTCACGGTGTTGGGAGTAAATGACTGGTCTCCATAACGGAAGCTAAGCCGCAACATCTGTTCGTCGTAAATGGTATCTTCAAGAGACAGGACAGCTTCGCAGGCATACGTCTCTTCAATGATATTCAGTCCCTGAGTCGTAATTTCATGATAGCGTGCTATCGGAATGACGATGTTATCGATATATTTCTCGATTTGGGAAGCAGGGACGCTGATTTTCTTTTTCTTGGTAAAGGGCAGAATGCGTACGCTCTCAATATGCGGAAAGAAGTACAGCTCCATTCCCAGTAAAAGGGCAGACGGTGAGGAGGTCAGCACGATAACAGGCTTCTGCTCACTTAATGAGAGCGGCTGCCCGTCATAATAGCATTGTAGCTGGTAGCGGAAATTGGTCTCATCGGCAAGAAACGTAAAACGGATTTCCACGTCATGAGGATGCACATGATAGGCATGATGCGCATATAGCAGTTTGCTTCCGACCTGTTTCTGATACAGAGGGAGATTATGATGGCGTATCAATGCCAGCATCTCCTGCAACTTTTTCTCGATGAATGGGCGGATATTGTTCTTTACCCGTTCCGGATCTTCGGATAATTTACGCAGAAAACGGGATACTGTTTTCTCGCGCGAATAGATCCCCATCAGATATTTCTCTGTATAATGTGAGGCGATGTCGATAGCTTGTTGCTCGGCCTCGTTCATTCGGTTGATTGCTTCGGGTGAAGCGTGAAAAGCCTGTTCAATGAGTTGGTATGTACCGTCGTCAGATTTCTCTGCCATATAAGGAATCAGCAGTGTGCCGAACGTCAGATGTTCGGTTAAAACGATGATAACTTGTCCGGTATTTGCTTTCTCTTCCATTCTCTTTAGGCTTTAACAAACAAAGATACGGGAAAATCCTTAATTTTGCAGCATGATGGAAGAAAACAAACGAGTATTGTTAGGAATGAGCGGCGGTACGGACAGTTCCGTAGCTGCCATGCGATTGCTGGAAGCCGGATATGAGGTGACCGGAGTTACTTTCCGTTTCTATGAGTTGAACGACTCGACCGAATATCTGGAAGATGCCCGCCATTTGGCAGAGCGTTTGGGAATCCGCCATATCACGTATGATGCCCGTGAGATATTCCGCAAACAGATCATCGAATATTTTGTGCGTGAATATATGGTGGGACATACTCCTGTGCCCTGCACATTGTGCAATAACTATCTGAAATGGCCTCTTCTATCCAAAATTGCCGATGAAATGGGGATTTTTTATATTGCTACGGGGCATTATGTACGGAAAGTAAAGGTGGATGATACCTGTTATATAACTTACGCTGCCGATTCGGACAAGGATCAGACCTTTTTCTTATGGGGACTCAAACAGGATATTCTTCGGAGAATGATGCTTCCGATGGGAGATATTACCAAAGTGGAAGCACGTGCCTTTGCTGCTGAACGGGGATTTCAGAAAGTGGCGGTGAAAAGGGACAGTTTGGGAGTTTGCTTTTGCCCGATGGATTATCGAAGCTTTCTGAAAAAGTGGTTGGTCAGCAATTGTCAGTCGCAGGTCAGCGTAGGTCAGCCACAGGTCAGTGCAGGTCAGACTTGGTCAACGGAAGTCAGACGTGGACGATTCGTCGATGAAAAGGGAGATTTTATAGCCTGGCATGAGGGCTATCCTTTTTATACCGTCGGACAGCGGCGTGGCTTGGGCATTCATTTGAATCGTGCCGTCTTTGTGAAGGAAATTCGCCCGGAAAAGAATGAAGTAGTACTCGCTTCCCTACAGGCTTTGGAGAAAACGGAGATGTTCCTTAAAGATTGGAATATTGTTAATCGGGAACGTTTGTTAGGGCATGCGGATATCATTGTGAAGATTCGCTATCGGAAACAGGAAAATCATTGTACTGTGACAGTTACACCGGATAACTTCCTGCATGTACAACTTCACGAACCGTTGACGGCAATCGCATCCGGGCAGGCTGCTGCCTTCTATAAAGATGGTTTGTTGCTAGGCGGCGGAATCATTGTAGAAGAATCATTGCTTCAGTCTCTATAAAGTTTGAAAAAGTAAAAATCATCTGCCATCTGCAACAGAATCGACTCATCTTATTCTTTATTTTTTGCTTATAGCGTTGTAGATACCAGTTGCAAGCTGGTGATACAAAAAAAGTCCCACAGTGCATATTATGTACACTGTAGGATACTTTCTGTCATATAATGATTTAATTTGTTCGGATAACTTTATTCGTTGTTCAGCACCAGCATTGACTCTATATACTCGCGTGTATTGCTTAATCTGGGCACTTTGTGCTGTCCGCCTAATTTTCCCTTCTGTGCCAGCCAGTCATGGAACAATCCCGGACGCGCAACGATGACTTCCAGTGGTTGCAGAGCAATATCTTTCCAACGCTTCGCCTCATAGTCCGAATTTACTTCTTTCAATGTAGCATCAAGTATTGCGGCAAATTTCTCTACGGAATCCGGCATCTTGGCAAATTCTATCAGCCATTGATGACGGCATTTGGCATGTTCGTCCATAAATACCGGTGCGGCAGAGTATTCGCTCACCTGTGCACCTGTCTCGGCACAGGCCTTAGCTAAGCCTTTTTCGGCATTATCTACAATCAGTTCTTCTCCAAAAGCATTGATGAAATGCTTCGTACGTCCTGTGATGACGAACTTATATGGGTTCTTGCTGGTAAACTTCACCGTATCACCGATCATGTATCGCCACAATCCGCAGGACGTAGAAATCACCATTGCGTAATTCTTGTTAAGCTCCACCTCTTCGAGGCAGTAAGCGCGTGGATTTTCCTTATCAACTTCTTCCAATGGAATGAACTCGTAGAAAATACCGTAGTCGATCATCAGCAACATGGCAGGGTCTGAAAGATCGTTCTGCGTACCAAAGTACCCTTCGGAAGCGTTGTAGGTCTCTACATAATGCATCTTCTTTGAGTGAATCACCTGTTTGTACTGCTCACGATAAGGGGTGAAAGCCACTCCGCCGTGGAAGAATACTTCCAGATTCGGCCACACTTCCTCCAGAGTTTGTTTGCCGGTCTTTTCGAGAATACGCTTGATAAGTACCAGCATCCATGAGGGTACACCGGACAAACTGGTCACATTGACCGGAATAGTACTGTTGGCTATTGCTTCTATTTTGGTTTCCCATTCGCTCATCAAAGCGATTTTCTTGCTCGGCACACGAATGAAATTGATTAACGGATTGACGTTCTGAATCAGAATCGCCGACAAGTCTCCCACCAAACTATGGTTGGAGTTGAGGTTCGGACTATGGCTGCCTCCCAGAATCAACCCTTTTCCCGAGAAAAAGTGACTGTCCGGATTGATGCGGAAGTAGAGTGCCGCAGCATCTTTACCGCCTCTATAGTGAATGTCTTCCAGAGCTTCTTTGCTGACAGGCAGGAATTTGCTTTTATCATTGGTCGTTCCGGATGATTTGGCAAACCAGCGTATTTCCGATGGCCAAAGCAGATTCTGTTCCCCCGCCCGCAAGCGTTCTACATAAGGCTTTATTTCCTCATAAGTCTGTATTGGAAGGCGGTTTCTGAAATCCTCATAGCTACGGATGGAGGCGTAGTCGTACTTTTTTCCCCACTCTGTCTGTGCAGCTTGGTTCACTAAGCGACTCAGCACACGGTGCTGTATCTCACTAGCCTGACTAGCATAAAGGTCTATTTGTTTTAAACGGGAATCGAAAGTCTTACTAATAATCTTTGTAATATTCATTTCTGCTTTAACATAATAATGTTTAGTCGTGCAAAAGTAACCTTATTTATCTTTTTTTTCTATCTTTACGACGGAAATAATCGTTAAAATTTGGCGACTTTTCTTGAATCCCGAGTTTCTGACTAAAAAAAACGACAATGAGAATTGGAATCCTGACTTCCGGAGGAGACTGCCCCGGTATAAATGCCACTATCCGTGGCGTGTGCAAAACTGCCATCAATCACTATGGGATGGAAGTAATAGGAATTCATAGTGGTTTTCAAGGTTTGCTGACAAAAGACATCGAATCCTTTACTGATAAATCCTTATCCGGATTGTTGAACCAAGGGGGTACGATGTTGGGTACTTCGCGCGAGAAACCTTTTAAAAAAGGAGGCGTTGTCTCGGATGTCGACAAGCCGGCACTGATTCTTCAGAATATTCAGGAAATGGGACTGGATTGTGTCGTCTGCATCGGAGGAAACGGAACGCAGAAAACTGCCGCTAAATTTGCCGCAATGGGCGTCAACATCGTATCGGTCCCCAAAACTATTGATAATGATATTTGGGGAACGGATATTTCCTTTGGATTTGACTCTGCCGTGAGCATCGCTACGGACGCCATCGACCGCTTGCATTCTACCGCCAGTTCGCACAAAAGAGTGATGGTTATTGAAGTGATGGGGCATAAAGCCGGCTGGATTGCCCTGTATTCGGGCATGGCAGGTGGCGGCGACGTCATTCTTGTCCCCGAAATCCCTTACAACATCAAGAATATAGGAAATACAATCCTCGAAAGACTGAAAAAAGGCAAACCCTATTCCATTGTAGTGGTGGCAGAAGGCATCTTGACGGATGGCCGGAAACGTGCTGCGGAATACATCGCACAGGAAATAGAATATGAAACGGGTATCGAAACACGTGAAACTGTATTGGGATATATTCAGCGTGGCGGTTCGCCTACTCCTTTTGACCGTAATCTGTCTACCCGTATGGGAGGACACGCGACAGAATTGATTGCTAACGGGCAATTCGGGCGTATGATTGCTTTAAAAGGAGATGACATTTCATCCATCCCTCTTGAAGAAGTGGCCGGTAAATTGAAGTTGGTAACTGAAGATCACGATTTAGTAATTCAAGGCCGCCGCATGGGGATTTGTTTCGGTTAACTTATAATTTACTCTTTTATCGTTAGGATAGTAGTTGGAGGCATCATGCCTTTTCAGTTTCTGTTGCTTCGATCTCATTAACAGTCGTTTCGACTTCATTTGCAGCCGTTTCCACTTCCGGTGTTTCGGTCTCCAAGGTATCCGGTTCCATGGCTTCCGACTCAGTCAATTCGGGCTCAACCAACTCTGTGTCCACTTCTGACGGCATCGAATGCTGCGACTTCGCTTCATTGACTGTATCCATGAATGTCTGGTCTTTCACCTTCTTGATAGCCATTTGTGCGGCATTCTGCTGAGACTCTTTTTTGGAATAGCCCGTACCGGTTCCGGCAGGAAGCCCTTCGATACGAACCTCTGTCTGGAAAACGGGATTACTGTCATGGTCGAGGAACTGCTCGATCAACTCAAAGGAAACCTCCATCTTGTTCTTCTGGCTCCATTCGATAAGCTTGGACTTGAAGTTAACTTCTTTGCGGGATATTTTGTCCAGATCAATATAACGGTTGATGATCCGCTGCTCCATAAACTGCTTGCAACGCCCATACCCCTGATCAAGATAAATGGCTCCGATAAATGCTTCGAAAGCATTCCCGTACATATAACTGTTGTGGGAAGAGGAGCGGGTAGAATATTTGATAAGTTTGTCCAGACCGATCTCCACAGCTAACTTGTTCAAAGTCTCCCGTTGTACGATCTTGGAACGTGTGTTTGTCAGGAAACCTTCCCGTTTCCCTTCGAAACGTTTATAGACAATATCTCCTACGATGGCGTCGAGGATGGCGTCACCCAAAAACTCCAGTCGTTCGTTGTTCAGCGGACGTCCCTTCTCGGAGCGGACGGCAGATGACTTGTGCAGGAGCGCTTGTTCGTAGATCTGGATATTGTGCGGATAAAATCCGAGTATCCGGTAAAAACAAAGATAAGACTCTCTGTCTTTGCGGAACAGGAGTCTTATCTTATCTATTTGGTTACGTAACACGATTTTACTCAGCGTATTTCTTGAAGATAACGCACGCATTGTGACCACCGAATCCAAATGTATTGGACAGGGCAACATTAACCTCACGTTTCTGAGCTTTGTTGAACGTGAAATTAAGGTCGTAGTCAATGTTCTCGTCGTTGTCACCTTCTTCGTGGTTGATAGTCGGAGGAACAATGCCGTTCTTGATGGCAAGGATGCTTGCGATAGATTCTACCGCACCGGCAGCTCCCAGCAAGTGACCAGTCATTGATTTTGTAGAACTGATGTTCAGTTCGTATGCGTGATCACCGAATACTTCCTTAATTGCTTTCGCTTCAGAAATATCACCTACCGGGGTAGATGTTCCGTGAACGTTGATGTAATCTACTTCTTTCGGATCCATTTCTGCATCTTCCAGAGCGTTCAGCATTACCAGTTTGGCACCAAGACCTTCCGGATGGGAAGCTGTCAGGTGATGAGCATCTGCAGACATGCCTACACCGGCAACTTCTGCATAGATTTTCGCACCACGGGCCTTAGCGTGTTCCAGTTCTTCCAAAATCAGGCAACCGCCACCTTCGCCCATGATGAAGCCGTCACGGCTTGCGCTGAATGGACGTGAAGCCTTGCTAGGCTCATCGTTGCGTGTTGACAGAGCATGCATAGCGTTGAAACCGCCTACGCCTGCAGGGAAGATGGCTGCTTCCGAACCACCGGATACGATTACGTTTGCTTTACCCAGACGAATCAGGTTGAAGGCATCCGCAATGGCATTGGTAGAAGTAGCACATGCTGAACAAGTCGCGTAGTTAGGGCCATGGAAGCCATACATGATAGAAATCTGTCCGGCAGCAATATCCGAGATCATCTTCGGGATGAAGAACGGATTGAACTTGGGACCTATTTCCTTGTGAGTGTAGTAGTTGCCTACTTCTTCCTCGAATGTATGTATACCACCGATACCGGCGCCAAAAATAACACCGATTCTGTTCAAATCTTCTTTTTCGACGTCAAGACCGGAGTCCGATACCGCTTCTTTGGCAACAGCGACAGCATACTGAGTGTATAAGTCCATCTTTCTTGCCTCTTTACGGTCGATATATTTAGTTACATCGAAGTTTTTCACTTCGCATGCAAACTGGGTCTTGAATTGCGACGCATCAAAATGAGTAATAGGCCCTGCTCCACTAACCCCGTTCACTAGATTTTCCCAGAATTCGGGTACATCATTGCCAACAGGAGTAATGGCGCCAAGGCCTGTTACTACCACTCTTTTTAATTCCATATTGATGAAATCGGATAATTACTTAGCGTGTTCTTCGATATAAGATACAGCATCACCTACAGTACCAATCTTTTCTGCTTGGTCATCAGGAATAGAGATACCGAATTCTTTTTCGAATTCCATGATAAGTTCTACAGTGTCAAGAGAATCTGCTCCCAGGTCGTTAGTGAAGCTTGCTTCGTTAGTAACTTCTGATTCTTCTACGCCTAATTTATCAACGATAATCGCTTTTACTCTTGATGCAATTTCAGACATAACTTTAAGTTTTTAATTAATAATTAGTTTTATTTCTTTAAATTTGCGGTGCAAAGGAATGAATATTTATCGTTTTGCGCAAATATTTGACTAAATAAATGCAGTCTTTTGCACATTTTTCACTGTTTTGTGCATTGAATTCGAGTATAATGAAGAAAAACATCGCCATTTTCGCTTCCGGTTCCGGCTCAAATGCCGAGAATCTCATCCGGTATTTCCAGAAGAGCGACTCCGTTGAGGTGTCGTTAGTGCTTTCTAATAAAAGTGATGCCTACGTTTTGGAACGTGCGTATCGTTTGAAAGTGCCCTGTAACGTGTTCCCGAAGGAGGACTGGACAGCCGGAGATGAAATTCTGGCTATTTTGCAGGAATATCGCATTGACTTTATCGTGCTGGCAGGTTTCCTTGTCCGCGTGCCGGATTTGCTTTTGCATGCTTATCCCGATAAAATCATAAATATACATCCTGCTCTCCTGCCCAAGTTCGGCGGAAAAGGTATGTATGGCGACAAAGTTCACCAAGCCGTAGTGGCTGCGGGCGAAAAAGAAACTGGCATTACTATACATTATATTAATGAGCACTACGACGAAGGAAGCATCATCTTCCAAGCCACCTGCCCCGTACTTCCCGATGACTCACCCGAAGAGGTGGCTAAAAAAGTACACGCTTTGGAGTATGAGCATTTCCCACATACTGTAGAAGAAGTAATAAGTAATAGGTAATAAGTTATAGGTAATAAGTAATAGGTAATAAGTAATAATCGTAGTTACTTTGGTACCGTACCCGTTCGATAGATATCCGCATGGTTATTACCTATTACTTATTACCTATTACCTGCATATACGCCTTCGCTTCTCTCCTCAACGGGTAATCTCCCCGTAAGGTTTCGAATAGTTCCGGATGGGATTTTAATCGGTTGCTGTCTTCGATGGGATTGTACATTTTCAGCAGAGCTTCTTCACGGTCTTTTGCTTCGATAATAGGCGAAGATGGGGCGGGAGGGGTGATTTCATAAGTTGCGCCTAGGTGGAAGAAACGGCAGATGGAGTCCAGCGACATTCGGGTGGCATTTGCTTTTCCGTCGGCAGAGTATCCGGCGATATGTGGGGTGCCTATCAGTACCTTTTCTAATAATTTACGGTTGATTTCCGGTTCATGTTCCCATACGTCGATTACTGCGTCCGAGATTGTACCGTTGTTGATGGCTTCCAGCAGGGCGTTTGTTTCGATCACTTCTCCTCTTGAAGTGTTGATGACAACAGGCTTCCGTTGGAGAGACCGGAAGAAATTCTCGTCTGCCAGATGGTACGTTTTATATTTCCCTTCCTTATATAAAGGTACGTGAAAGGTGATGATATCACATTCTTCGGCTATTTTCTCTAGTGAGGTGAAGGTAATGTTTCCTTCTTTCTCTTCTCTTGGCAAGTCGTTCAGTAGTACACGCATACCGAAATCCTGTGCGACTTTGGCCACCTTGCTTCCTACATTACCTACACCGATAATGCCGATCGTCAGTTCGTCCGGCTTTTTATTCCGAAGAGATTTCCAGATCAGAAGAGAGGATTGTATATACTGAGCCACCGAGGCGGAATTGCATCCCGGGGCATTCGCCCACTCGATACCCGCCTGCTTGCAGTATTCGGTGTCGATATGGTCAAATCCGATGGTTGCTGTGGCGATAAATTTTACTTTGCTGCCTTCCAGCAATTCGCGGTTGCAGTGAGTGCGGGTCCGGATGATGAGTGCGTCCGCATCCTGTACCAGTTTCCGTGTAAAATCCTTTCCCGGTGCGTAGATTACCTCTTCGGCAATTTTCTCTGCTGCCTCTTTTATATAAGGTATCTTATCATCTATAATAATTTTCATATACAATTCCTTTTTTACTCAGACAAAGGTAAGAAATAAAAAAGTAAGAAACGGTTGCTTGTCTGAAAAATATTACATAGCTTTGTCCTATTATACATCTATTAGCTAGTTAAGATTATGACATTTAGTAACCTTTGCAATGATATTTTTTGGAAATCGACGACAGATTACCATGTGACGGACAGCGTAGATGCGCCGATGAACAATCCTTACGAGTTGAAGTCGATAGAGTATTATTTGTATCTGAAAAACTGGATTGATGCCGTACAATGGCATTTCGAAGATATCATCCGTGACCCGCATATTGATCCGGTGGCAGCCGTAGCTTTAAAGAGAAGAATCGATAAATCCAATCAGGACCGTACGGATCTGGTGGAGTTGATCGATAGCTATTTTCTTGATCGATATAAGGATGTAAAGCCGCTGGCAGATGCTACCATCAATACGGAAAGTCCTGCCTGGGCAGTAGACCGTCTCTCTATTCTTGCTTTGAAAATTTACCACATGCAGCAAGAAGTGGAGCGTACGGATACGACGGAAGAACATCGTGCACAATGCCAGGTAAAACTGGATATTCTGCTGGAACAACGGAAAGACCTTTCTTCGGCTATCGATCAGCTGCTGGCTGACATCGAAGCAGGGAAGAAGTATATGAAAGTATATAAACAGATGAAGATGTATAATGACCCGGCGCTGAATCCGGTGCTTTATGCAAAAAAATAACGAATGGCGCGTATTCTCATTATCCGTTTCTCGGCTCTTGGCGATGTAGCCATGACGATACCGGTAGTACATTCGCTGGCAGTACAATATCCTCAACTTGAAATTACTGTGTTGAGCCGTGCTGTGTGGCAACCGCTTTTTCAGGGACTTCCTGCAAATGTGAGTTTTATCGGTGCTGACCTGACGGGTAAACATAAAGGATTATGGGGGTTGAACACCCTTTATTCGGAACTGAAAGCAAAGAGTTTCGACTATGTGGCAGATTTTCATCATGTGCTTCGTACGAAATACCTGTGTCTGAGGTTCCGGCTGGCTAATATACCTGTGGCATCTATCTATAAAGGTAGAGTGGGAAAAGAAAAATTAGTCCGCCGCCGGCATAAAGTATTGGAGAACCAGAAAAGTTCTTTCCGTCGTTATGCCGATGTGCTGGAGAAACTGGGTTTTCCTGTATTGTTGAATTTTTCTTCGATTTATGGAGATGAAAAAGGAAACTTTGCAGAGATAGAACCTGTCACAGGCGCAAAAGATAATTTGAAATGGATTGGTATAGCTCCTTTTGCCAAGCACATGGGTAAGATATACCCTATTGAATTGCAGGAGCAGGTAGTAGCCCATTTTGCCGCCGATCCGAAGGTGAAGGTTTTCCTTTTCGGAGGTGGCAAGAGTGAACAGGAAGTATTCGATGGCTGGGTGGCGAAATATCCTACCGTCGTTTCTATGATTGGTAAGTTGAATATGCGTACCGAATTGAATCTAATGAGTCATCTGGATGTGATGCTCTCGATGGATTCGGCGAATATGCATCTGGCTTCGCTGGTCAACATTCCGGTGATCTCTGTCTGGGGAGCTACTCATCCATATGCCGGGTTTATGGGATGGAAACAGTTGCCGGTCAATACGGTACAGCTTGACCTGTCATGCCGTCCCTGCTCCGTATACGGACAGAAACCATGCTGGCGGGGCGATTATGCTTGCCTGAGAGAAATAAAACCCGAACAGGTGATAGCGAAGATTGAAGGAATAATCAATTAGGAGCCAGGTACTCCTGAGATATGGAACAAGAATGAAGAATAAACTTTTATATAAGTTGCGTAGCGGGAAGAATCCTAAGTTCATTTACTATTCGGTAAATGCTCTCAGACTGGTCATTCCGAAAGGCATTTTCCGGCTACGGTTACAAGGAAAGTTGTCTTCACTATCCCGCCGGAAGGACAAGGATTATATAGAACGTCGCGTTGACTATTATAACAAACTTTCCGGAACGGTGCAATTACCTTCTTCTGCTCCGCATCTTTCAGAGCACAAGATGAGCAAACAAAAAGTGTATTTCTTTGATACTTATCAATATACCCGCTGGTTTTCTGATCAGTTTCAGTGGGGCTTTTGTCCCGGTGATGTGACATTTGTTCCCGACTATCCCTCTATTGTGAAAAGCCGTCCGCTGACAGATGATAATGCGAATTCGATTGTGATGAAACTGGATAAGGTTCGTCATTTTATATTTGTGGAGGATAAGAAGGCTTTTACTGAGAAGAAAAATATGGTAATCTTTCGTGGAAAGGTAAAAGGAAAACCTTCCAGAAAGCTTTTTATGGAAATGTATTTTCATCATCCGATGTGCGATTTGGGCGATGTCAGCAAAAATACGACTGATCCGGCAGAGTGGCGCACGGAGAAGAAAACGATTAATGAGCATTTGGATTATAAATTCATAATGGCTCTTGAAGGAATCGATGTGGCCAGCAACCTGAAATGGGTGATGTCATCAAATTCAATAGCAGTGATGCCCCGGCCTACCTGTGAGACATGGTTTATGGAAGGCACGCTTATTCCCAATTATCATTATATTGAAATAAAACCGGATTTTTCTGATCTGGAGGAGCGGTTGAATTACTATATAGAGCATGTAGACGAATCATTGGAGATCATCAGACATGCCCATGAATATGTGTCCCAGTTTAAAGATAAGAGAAGAGAAAATTTGATATCACTGCTTGTGTTGGATAAATATTTTAAGATGACCGGGCAAAAGAGTTGAGAGATGAAGAGAAGTATGACCATTCTTGTTTTTTCGTAAGATGAAAATAATGATTAACCCCAAATACGAATATCTGAGAGAATATGTAGAACGTATTCCGAAAGATTTTGAGACAATAGGAACGGTAATTCATTCCGGGCGAAATTTGATAAAGATGATCACGGTGGATGGATTGGATATTAACGTGAAACGGTATACGATACCTCCACTGATAAATCGGATCGCTTATGCTTTCTTTCGCCCTTCGAAAGGGAAACGGGCTTTTGTTTATCCGGAGAAACTGTTGGAGAAAGGGTTTGAAACCCCATGTCCTATTGCCTATATAGAAGAGACAAAAATGGGCTTGATTGGTCATTCATATTTTATGAGCATACAATCTCCCTATCGATATAATTTTTGCCAGTTTGGCAATGCGGATATAAAAAGCTGCGAAGATGTAGTGACCGCTTTTGCGGAATTTACAGCGCGTTTGCATGAAGCCGGAATTCTGCATCTGGACTATTCGCCGGGAAACATCCTGTATGACAAGATAGGAGAGGAATATCATTTCTCACTGGTGGATATTAACAGAATGCATTTTGGTGAAGTGGATATTAAGAAAGGTTGTGCGAATTTTGCCCGTTTATGGGGGCAGACACCCTTCTTCATCTTGTTGGGAAAAGAGTATGCCCGTTCGAGAGGGATGGATGAAGAAGAATGTGTGCGTTTGATTCTGCATTACAGAAAGAAATTCTGGAACAGATATCGTCGCAGACATCAGGTCTGGTTTCAGTTGGATATTTAATGGCTAAAGGAGGGTAATTAATGATAGTAGCTTTTGAAAATAATGTTGTTTGTTCGGATGAAAAAGTGCGGGACTACTTGCTGGCTCATCATGCTGACTTGAAAGAAGATCAGGATGAGGACGCATTATGTCTGGTTCGTTTGCATAAGGAGGAAGACATTGATGGCACTGATCGTGTGGACTTAGTCGGATGGAGGGAGATTTCGAGAGAACTTTATTGGGCTGGGGAACAGATGGAGTGCAATTATTCTATTATCCGTTTTAGTCGGAAGACTACTTCTTTGCAGATGTCGGTCGTACTGTCAACCTGCAACCAGCTTGAATGGCTGGAGAAGGTGTTGTGGGGATATGAAGCCCAGGATACTAAGAACTTTGAATTGATTGTTGCCGATGATGGTTCGCGGAAAGAAACTTATGATATGTTGCAGAGGATAACTCCGCAATTATCCTTTCAGGTGAAGCATGTATGGCACGAAGATAAAGGATTCCGTAAGTGCGATATTCTGAATAAAGGCATACTGGCTGCGCAAGCAGATTACCTGCTTTTCAGTGATGGCGATTGTATTCCACGTAAAGACTTCGTCTCAACTCACCTGTGTCTTCGCCGTAAAGGACGTTTCCTGTCCGGCGGATATCATAAGTTGAGTATGGATTTGTCGAAAGATATTACAAAGGACGATATATTATCCGGCAGATGTTTTGATCTGCAATGGATGAGAGGAAAAGGGATGCCTGCCTCTTTTAAAAATAATAAACTGACTGCTACAGGATTTAAAAGGTGGGCATTAAATACATTTACTCCTACCAAAGCAAGCTGGAACGGGCATAACGCTTCTGGTTGGCTAAGCGATATTCTGGCAGTGAATGGTTTTGACGAGCGTATGCAGTACGGTGGACAAGACCGTGAATTTGGAGAACGTCTGGAGAACTATGGAATTCATGGTATGCAGATACGTTACTCTACCGTATGCCTCCATTTGGATCATGCAAGAGGGTATAAGACGAAAGACTCTATTCAGAAGAACCGGAATATACGAAAGCATACTCGTGGAGCAAAGGTTCAATGGGCTTCTCTGGGCATTGTAAAGGATGAACTGAGAGGTCAGTCTGTGAAGGTGAACAGTTATTATGATCGCTATATACGGGAAGAAGAGAAGCTGACTTCCTATAAGGAAAAAGGAGGATTTTACCGACATATCTATTCTTTGTCTTGCAGGTGGAGAAGAGCAAAGTATCATGATAAAGTGGTGCGTGCTTATCAGCAGGACACTGATGCTCCGGCATTATCGAACCATTCGGGAGTCATTGTCTCGTTGACGACATTTCCTCCCCGTATTTCCCAGCTTCATCTGATGTTGAAATCAATTCTGTGGCAGACTTGTCCGCCCGAAAAGATAATTGTATGGTTGTCGGAACAGGAGTTCCCCGGACGGTTGAATGATCTGCCAGAAGAACTTAAAATGTTGATGGCTAAAGGAATAGAATTCAGATTTGTGTCTGAGAATTTCCGTTCACATAAGAAGTATCATTATGTTTTCCGTGAATATCCGGATAGTAAAGTGATAACAGTGGATGATGATCTGATTTATCCCCGGAATACGGTTGAGCGTTTGCTTTCCTTATCGTATCAGTATCCGGATACGGTTTGCGGAAACGTTATCCGGAAGATTCATATGGATGGAAATTCTTTTTCGGTATATAGAAAGTGGACGAAAGTGTTTACGATGCCGGTGAATAGTTCTTTGCAGAATGTGGCAATCGGATGTGGCGGGATTTATTATCCTCCCCATTGGTATGGAGAGGAGTTGTTTGACTGGAAAATAATCAGTGAACATTGTCCGTCTGCGGATGATTTATGGTTGAAAGCGAATGAATTAAAGAGGCGGGTCAAGGTGACAGGAGGGGGTGAATTCTATCCCCGGCCGATAGAGCTGCCTCAAACGCAGAATAATAGCTTACAAAAGAAAAATAATGGGAAAACTAACCTGAATGATAAACAGTGGAAATCTTTGAATGAACTTTGGAAACTAGACGAATTATACTGTATAAATGGCAAATAAGAGGTAATTGTTTGATTTGAGAGTGTTTAGATTGTATTATCGAATCACAGACAAGTGTGAAATTTATTTAAAATCGAGGGTAGTTTTGCAGTATTCCTTGTTATATAGCATTCTATATAGAAGGGGCTGCAGTAAAAATAAAAAGTTGACAAGTAGAATAATATGAATACTAATATCTCTGGACCATTGATTAGTCTTATAGTGCCTGTTTATAATGTAAAGGACTATTTGAAGACTTGTCTGCAATCTATACTGGAGCAGACCTATAAGAACCTTGAGATTATCTTAGTTGATGATGGTTCTGACGACGGCTCTTCCGGTATCTGCGATGAGTATGCGCGTATGGATCAGCGCATTAAGACTATTCATTTGCCTCATAGTGGGGTGAGTGCTGCCCGTAATGCTGGTTTGGCTGCAGCTACGGGAGAGCTCTTGGGCTTTGTTGACAGTGATGACTGGATTGATCATGATATGTATCAGTATCTTTACGCTTTGATGCAAGAGCATGATGCAGATGTTTCTGCTTGTACTTATCTTCTTGAGCAGGAGGGAAGACCTTCTAAAATAATCAACAACACGGGTAAGTTATATGTTTTCTCCAGAAAGGAGATTATACGTGCTTTGGTAAAGAATGACTTGGTAAAGAACTATTTATGGGCGAAGCTCTTTAAACGTAAATTGTTTGACCGCCTTTCATTCCCTGTCGGACGGGTTTATGAGGACGTAGCTGTATTATATAAAGTATTTTATAGCTCTCAGAAAGTGGTATTGAGTTGTGTCTCTAAATACCATTATATGATTCATAAGAATGAAAGCATTACTCGTGGTGGTTATGATCCGGTAAAGGAATATCATTACTTCCTGAGTCTTTATGAACAGGATAAGTTTATTCAGAATGCGGAACTTGGAGGTGAATCTTCCGTTGGCGTACTTAAGAGAGGGATTCATTTGATTAACCATACTTTATTGTGCCCTCCGTCACCGGCTTTTGAGGATATCATAGATGAAACGATGTTGAAAATGCGTGAATATCGTCATATTACTCCTTGGCAACTAGGCCCGAGTATGTCAATCAAACGATATTTTATGTGTAAACACTTCGGTTTTTATAGGATGCTATATCGTGGTTATCGTGCTATATTTAAGAGAAAGCACAAATTGTTGATTGACTAGAATGACTAAGGAAAAGATAGCTTTTATAGTAGTTCGTTATGGAAAAGATATAAACGGAGGTGCTGAATATCATTGTCGTATGCTGGCCGAAAGGCTGGTTAACGATTATGATGTTGAAGTATTGACTACGTGTGTCAAGAATTATGTTACCGGTGATAATGAATATCCTGAAGGAGAAGAAATCCTGAATGGAGTTTTGGTACGTCGATTCTATTCAGATCCTGTTGAACCGGACTTACATAAGAGCTATGTCAGGCAGGCGGCTCCGGCAAAGAAGTGGAGGCACTTCTTGTACAGATGTCGTCTTTTGAAGCCTTTGTCTTATGTGAAACCGATTTGGCATTATAAAGAACAAGAAGAAATAAAGGCCTTGAATAGTCAGGTTTTTTATTCATCTTCAATGTATGCTTTTATAAGAGAGAATAAAGCTTCTTATAGAGCATTCATCCCACTTTCCTTTTTCCCTCATACTTATTATACTGCACTATATGCACCGGAGAAGACGATTCTGATTCCTACTATGCATAATAACGGTTCATCCTTTCGTTCTATTATTACTTCTGTTTTCTCTGAGGTTGCCTATATTGGATTTAATATAGAAGCAGAACAGAAATTGGTAGAGAATATAGTTGGAAAGCCTTTGGCTGCTCACGGCATTATAAGTGTAGGTATAGAGAAGACAAAAGCTGCTGATTGGGAGCGAACAAAGGTAAAATATAATTTGCCGGAAGATTATCTATTGTATGTAGGGAGAATTGATGCTATAAAGTTGAATAATATAGTTGATTACTTTTTAAGCTATAAAAAGAAATATACAGGTTCTCGATTAAAGCTAGTTTTAGTCGGAGGCATTTTTGGAAAGACAGTCGAACATCCGGATATAATTTACACAGGTTTTGTTGATGATGCGGAGAAAGTAGCGATTCAGTTGAATGCTAAAGTAATAGTGAATCCTTCCAGATATGAAAGTTTATCACTTATTTTACTTGAAACGATGAGCGAAGGTAAGGCGATGTTGGTCAATGGCAGGTGTAATGTGTTGAGAGAACATTGTGAAAAGAGCAATTATGCAGCTTTGTATTATATGAGTCGTAGAGATTTTATGCGAAAATTACATAACCTTGAGAACTCAGAAACATTACGTCAACAGATGGGAGAGAAAGGGCGTCACTATGTTCAGGAGAATTATAATTGGGAGATGATTATAGGACGGATGAAAAATGTGATTCAGATGCTCTCATAAGTAGAATGTTGTATTAAGGGAAGCTATGAAGAAAGAGAAAGTTGCTTTTGTTGTTGTCAGATATGGCAAAAATATAAATGGCGGGGCTGAATATCATTGTCAGATGTTAGCAGAACGGTTAGTATCTGATTATGATGTGGAAGTACTTACTACCTGTGTCAGAGATGTTGCGACAGGTGAAAATATATATCCGGAAGGTGAGGAAGAATGGAATGGAGTGGTGATTCGTCGTTTTAGGACGAATCCTGTTCAGCGTGAAAAGGAACGCTATTTCGCAAAGAAGGCTAAACCAGCAAGAAAACTACGCCAGTTCCTTTTTAAATTAGGAATCTTGAAATACTTGTCTTATTTGATTCCTGTATGGTCTTACAAACATGATGATGAGGTACAGGCGATGAAGAGTGATAAATTCTATTCGTCCGCATTGAATGATTATATTCGTGATCATATAGATGAATATAAAGCATTTATAGCAATGTCTTCTGATTATGTCACCTTTTATTACACTGCATTGTATGCAGGAAGAAAAACAATAGCTATTCCTACAATGCATAATATGGGTATTTCTTTCCGTTCTGTATTAACATCTGCTTTTTCAAATATAGCTTATGTTGGTTTTAATACCGGAGAGGAACAGAGGCTTGCTGAAAATATTCTGGGTAAGGCTTTGGGGGCTCATGGGATATTGAGTGTAGGAATAGAGGAGTCTTTATCCGCAGATTGGGCGATGACAAAAGAAAAGTTTCAATTACCAGAGAAATATTTGTTATATATTGGCCGTATTACTCCTAAAAAGATTCATCGTTTACTTACATATTTTGTGAATTATAAGAAGAAATATTCAGATTCAACATTAAGATTAGTATTGGTAGGTGGGCTGGCTATGAAGCGATTTGAGCATCCCGATGTTATATACACAGGCTTTGTCAGTGATGAAGAGAAAATGTCAATTCTACAGCATGCCGAAATTGTAGTGAATCCTTCTCGTTATGAAAGCCTTTCTTTAATACTTTTAGAGGCTATGAGTCAAAAGAGGCCAATGCTTGTAAACGGACATTGTAAAGTTTTGAAAGAACATTGTTTAAAAAGTGATTTTGCTTCTTTTTATTATATGAATAATCGTGGGTTTAATCAAGCACTTCGCCGGATTGAACAATCGGAAGATTTGAGAGAGGAGATGGGAGAAAAAGGTGCATCTTATGTGGAGAGTAATTATAATTGGTCTCTTATAATGGGAAGATTGAAGTCAGATATTAATTTTATAAAAGAAAATGGGAAAAGATAAGATAGCTTTCGTAGTTGTCCGGTATGGGGCAGATATTAATGGTGGAGCAGAATATCATTGTCGTATGCTGGCAGAAAGATTGGTAGATGATTATGATGTAGAAGTGCTTACTACTTGTGTGAAAGACTATATGAAGGGGGGCAATGATATTGCAGAAGGGGCTGAATATATAAATCGTGTAATGGTACGCCGTTTTAAGGTTGATCCGATTCGGGATATGTCAGAGTCTGAGTATTTGAAGAGAGCTAAACCTGTACGGCGTTTAAGAATGTTTCTTTATCGAATTCGAGGGTTGCGGTTGTTCTCCTATTTTATACCAGTTTGGACTTATTATCGACAAGAAGAACTGGAATCTATGAGGAGATGTGTCTTTTATTCGTCCCAGTTACATCAGTTTATAAAGGAAAATAAGGATGTTTATAAGGCATTTATTGCATTGACAATAGACTATACTCCATTTTATTATACAGCTATTTTAGCGGGAGAGAAAAGTATTGCGATTCCTACAATGCACTATACAAAGATATCTTTTCGTGGAGTGTTGACTGAGGCTTTTTCAAAGTTTGCATATGTTGGATTTAATACGAAAGCAGAACAAAAGTTGGGTGAACGAGTGTTTGGTAAAGCCCTCGGGGCTCATGGGATCATAAGTGTAGGTATTGAACCAATAAAAGCGGCAAATTGGGAAGAAACAAAGAGGAAATATAGGCTTCCTGATAAATATCTGCTTTGTGTCGGTCGTGTGGAGAAAGCCAAGGTCAATGATCTTATAACTTGTTTTTCCAACTATAAGCAGCAATATAAGGAGTCTTCATTAAAGCTGGTGATGGTTGGTGGTATATTTGGAAAAGTTCCTGATGCTGCTGAAGTTATATATACAGGATTTGTCTCTGATGAAGAAAAGATTGCTATTATTCAACATGCTTTTCTTGTAGTTAATCCTTCTCAATATGAGAGTCTGTCTCTAATACTTCTGGAAACGCTGAATCTGGAGATACCGATGCTTGTGAATGGGCGATGTGCTGTACTAAAGGAGCATTGTAAATTAAGCCATGGTGCCGTTGATTATTATATGAATGAACAGCAATTTATTCGTAAATTGAATAAGATAGAGAGTTTTCCCGTATTCAGAGAACAGATGGCGAAAGGTGGAAAACAATATGTGGATAATAATTATAACTGGAATTTGATCTTATCTAGGCTAAAACGGGTTATAGAATTAGTTGCAAAATCAAAACAGAGGAAATAGGTTATTATATAGACTCTCTCTCAAGCAATTATTTATAGGATTTGAGAAATATATTAATTAGCTTTTTGATGAGTTTTCTTGTTTTTCTTTTTTGATGTATTAAAAGGAACAAACAGCATTTACTTTTAAATAATATTGTTTTACTATGGGTGATTTGTCTAATTAAAGGAAGCAGTTTATACAATTCACTATGGGGGTAATTGGGCGATAGAGAGGATATTTCCGTAATAGTTAGTAGGAGCCTTTCTTTTAGAGTTAATGGGGATGTTTGGTTTTTGCTGGTATAATATGCCTCTAACCAATTAAAAAAATCAATTGTGGCTATGGCTTTTCTTTTTTGTGTGGAGATGTTATATGTTGAAGATATATTTACTCCACTATCCCTCCAAAGAACTTTAGCCTTTTCTATCGAGAAAATACCTTTTTCTTCGGCGCATACCAATACTGTTGCATTGTCTGATCTGTATGCAAGATCAAACTTTATAAATCTCCCAGTTTCGTTAAAATGAGATGTCCTAAAAATAAATTCGGGCATTCTAGCGTCTATTTGATAAGTGTATATGAGACGGATAAATTCGGATGCAGATAAAATCTGAGGATATTCATTACAATGTTTTGTGATATTTTCATGTTGATCAATAATATCTATATTGTAGTGGTAGACATCATATATATGATTACATGCGAGCGCTTGATAAAACATTTCTACACAATTTGCCTCCATTATATCGTCATCTGAAAAGAGAATGAAGTACTCTTCATTCTGTATCATGTCTAGGCACCTTTCCCATTGTGAAATAAGATCACTTTTTCCTCGATTGTCGGAAAATTTCTTATATGTAATATTTAGTAGACTGATATATTGGTTGATGATGTCAGGTAGATTTTCCGGGCTGCAATCATCACCTATATATACAGAGAAATTTTTATTTGTCTGTTGCACTAGTGAGTCTAAGGTTCTTTTGAGGTAAGCTCCTTTATATGCTGGAATGATAATAGCTAAGTTCTGATCCATTTATATTAAAATATAATTTATTGCTGCAAAGATACAAATAATTGGCTATAAAAGGTCTTTGAAAGCCAAAAAGGGCTTGAGTAGGATTATGCTTGTTTGGATGGAATATCATTTAGTTGATTAAACGTTGTATCTTATTTGTTTTTTACATTACTTTTGTAAGCCAATATAGTTTGAGATAAATGTGAGTCAATGGTACGTAATATGAATGATATGAATTCTCTATATAGTGTAAGCGTTATTATTCCGGTTCATAATACAGCTCCATATTTGGAACGATGTGTAGAATCTGTGAGAAATCAGACCTTAAAAAATATTGAGATTATCTTGGTTGAGAATAAATCTCAAGATAATTCTCCGGTGCTATGTGATGAATATGCAAGAAGAGATCCAAGAATAAAGGTGCTGCATCTTTCGATAGCTGGGTTATCTATAGCTAGAAATGCCGGGCTTAAAATAGCCTCTGCTCCTTATGTTGGTTTTATTGATAGTGATGATTACATAAGTGAAACAATGTTTCAGGACTTATTGGATGCCATTAGTAGTAGTCAAGCGGAAATGGCTTATTGCAACTTCTGTTATGAATATGAGGATGGGAAAATAGAAACTGTTTATACTGACTCTGGGCATACATGCATACGACAGCCTAAAGAGGTTATTGAGGATATCATATGTGAAAAAGTGAGTAGTTCTTCATGCACAAAGTTATTTAAGAAAGAACTGTTTGCTTCTCTTTTATTTCCCGAAGGAGTTTTTTTTGAGGATCACGCAGTACTTTATAAATGGGTAGCTATGTGTACGAAAGTTGTATGGGTTGATAAAGTCTATTATTATTATTATCAGAGGGATGGAAGCATCTGTCATACTCTCGATATGAATAAGCATTATCACTTTTTTATGGCCGAATATCCGAGATTAGATTTTGTGAAAGAGAAGAGGCTGTTTTCAGAGAAAGAGCGCGGAGCGATTATTAAAATGATTGCTCAAACTTGTTTTTATCACTTTTCAGATTTTATGCAAGAAGCTAAATTTCTAAGGGATAGAAAGCAGATTAAAGATATGAGAGTTCGGATGCGTAAATGGCTCTCTTTACCTTCAGATGAAATAGACAAAAAGTTGTATAAGAGGATAAGAAAGATTACTTATTTCTGGCCAATTTATTATTGGAAACATTATGCTCGTAAAAAAAGAGAGTAAGGAGGGTTGTGTCAAAACGTTGGCACAACCTTATAATTTTTTACTAAGACACTGTCCACAATTTTGTGTAAATGAAAACAGGATTCAGTTGTAATTTCTTCTTATATCTGTATTCTGTTTTCAAAAATAAGCATAAATTGGTTCATAATCAATCCCCAGTTATGAATTGGCTGTGTCCATTTCTTCTCAATCTCCATCAGTGACAGATATACCGTTTTCTTCACGGCATCATCCGAAGGGAATGAAAGTTTTGATTTCGTGTACTTTCTGATTTTTCCGTTGAGATTTTCAATAAGATTTGTGGTATAGATTATTTTTCTGATTTCCAATGGGAACTGGAAGAAAACAGTTAGTTCATCCCAGTTGTTTCTCCATGAAAGTATGGCATAAGGATACTTTCCTCCCCACTTCTTTTCCAGATTGTCAAGCTCTGCTGCAGCCACCTCCTTGTTGGGTGCATTATAGATATTCTTCATATCTGCCGTAAACTCTTTCTTGTCCTTGTAAACGACATATTTACAAGAGTTTCTGATCTGATGTACTACACAGATTTGAGTGGATGATTGAGGGAATACGGTTCGAATGGTGTCCGTAAATCCATTCAAATTGTCGGTACAGGTAATCAGTATATCCTGCACTCCACGTGCTTTTAAATCAGTCAGGACGCCCATCCAGAAAGAAGAACTTTCCGATTTGCCGACCCACATGCCGAGGACTTCTTTCAGACCGTTCTGTTTCAGCCCGACACAAAGATAAACGGTCTTGTTTATGATCTTGCCGTTATCACGTACTTTGAAGACAATACCGTCCATCCAGGTTATCAGATAAACCGGATCCAAAGGACGGTTCTGCCATTCCTGAGCAGCCTGATGTACCTTATTTGTAATGATGGAAATGGCTGATGTTGAGAGCTCTATTTCATAGATCTCACGCATCTCTTCCTCTATGTCAGAAACGCTCATTTCTTTGGCATATAGGGAGATAACAAGCTTTTCTATGGAAAGTCCACGGCTTTCATGTTTTGGAACTGCTATCGGTTCAAACTGACTGTTACGGTCACGCGGAATGGAGATGACAGACTCTCCATGTTCAGTTTGGATTTTCTTCGGATAACTGCCGTTTCGGGAATTGCCGGTGTTATTTCCTGCCACAGAATTCTTCTCATAACCCAAATGGGCATCCATTTCACCCTCAAGCATTTTCTCCAGTACTTGGGCATGTAACTGTTTAAGAAACTTGCTCACATCAGCTTCTGTCTTGAACTGGCTAAGGAACTCCTTGCTTAATACCTCATCAGGCACTACTTGATTCTTTTCTTTCATAATCTTCTTCATTTTGCAAATGTATAAAATAAAAAATACGAGACTCAAACTGGAATCCCGTATTTCCATTTACACAAAATATTTTATAGTGCCTTTACTAATTTCCAATTTAAATTCAGAAGTTTTCTATTTGCATAAAATGGGACAGTACCTATTTCTACTTACTAAATACATAACCTCTATGTCCCCAATACTCATTCTCCCACTTACTTATTTGCATTTGAACTTCTTCCCATGACCAAACATAAAAACGATCATTTAAAAGAGGCGAATACATTTCATAAATAGGTTGTGTATTAGCTTCTGGTTCTGATAATATGTAACCTCTAAGCCCCCAATTCTCATTTTTCCAATCATTTATTTGCCATTGAACTTCATTCCAAGAAAAGGCATAAAACCGATCGTTCATCGTCGGTGCGAACATCTCATAGATAGGTATTGTATTTACTCCAGGTTTTGCTAATATATATCCCTTAAATCCCCAAAATTCATTATTCCATTTATTTATTTGCATTTGAACTTCATCCCAAGAAAAGGCATAAAATCGATCGTCCATCGTCGGTGCGAACATTTCATAAATAGGATTTAATTGTAAAACTGACAACTGACTGTCATTTATATATTTTATCACTGCTTTTTTTACCTGTTCTCTCTTTACTGGATCAGAAATAAATTCATAAATAGGGTATGCTTTATCCCAGTTTATTTTTGTTAAACCAGCATTAGCAGCAGTTACTGATTTTTCCCATGAGTATTTATCAATAGTAGGATAACCTGTTTCTAAATTATATGTTCCACCAACTCCGTCACCGCCTTTGTACTCCAAATGTAAAGTTCGGTTTATGTTCTCCGCACTAGTCGATACATTCTCTATTACTGTTTTATCCACGTCAGCACTCAATCCGATTTTTGCTAATACTCCTTTCAATCCAGCTTTTATAACTTTCGTTTTTTTCTCTTGATCATCTTCCTTTATTATGCTGGAACTATACATGACTCGGAGGACACCCCCAATTGTTATATCTGCTAATACATGTGTTCCATAATCTTTTACGAACTGTTCAGGGGATGTCATGTTAGAAATATCCCTCTTGAATTTGTCAGTCAAGAAATTTGATAACACATCGACACTCTCAGCCAATCGGAGCCATCTCACGTCTTTGCAGATATCCGCACTTGCATAAGAATATTTGGTAGATAATTCATGCCTTGTGAAATTTTCTTTAGAGAAAGAACCTGTAAAACTTAAATTTCCTTTGACTATTGGTATACTATCACAGCTAACAGAGGTATTAACACCTGTTTTTTTTGTAATTTCTTTTATATAGTCATACGAAGTGTAACCATAGTAATATTGGTTCTTTCCGCTAACTTCATTGCTGGTGATGATGCTGTTCTTATCAAACTCACGCAATTTTACAATATCAATTACAGAGTTTCTAATTGAATATTTGTCTAAATAATCACCTGTAACATCATATCCAAAACCCAAAGCATGATCGTCTGTATCAAGTGATCTAGTTGTTAATTCCTTATTCTCATTTTGTGTTTGCTTTGTAGAATCATCAAATTGTTGAATCTCGTCTGAACAAGAAATTAGTAACAAGATAAGGGAAAGAGCGCATAATTTGTTTTTCATAATAAAAGTATTTAATTTATATTTTGCCCAATAAATAACATTCTTTTTATCTCCCCAATAATTAATTTACATCTCTAATCTTAAATAATAATTTGTTTAAAAGAGTTCTGGATGACAATGTACAAAGATAATATTAAATATACAAGAAAAAGGAAAGAAATCAGGGTAATCGTGCCAAATTTTACTGTACTTTCTAAAAGCATTACATCCGACGTATGAATATTTCTTTGTATTCTTGTTTTTCTGATAAATAAGCTAATATGAGACAAAGCAGCGCGGTGTTTCTCCCACCACAGAAGGTATTAGGGGTTTGGGTAAGCGAGTCTGTATTTCTTAATAGGAGGTTGAATATCCAATGAGATTATAGCTATTCCTTTTATATTAAATGATATAAATGTAAAAGATAGAGTTCTTACTATTGATTCCATGAGAGTTTAGTGAAAAATCGTGGAAGAGGAGAGGCATTATTTATTAACTCTAAAAGCCAATCAAAAAAGATGTATAGTGGGTTTTCAAAACGAATAGTAGAGAAATCATAGAAGCAGGCTATGGACATATAGAAATCCACAAGTATATATTTCGAGTCACAGAATATTTGATGGAAGAGAATATCTGGGCATAGAAAAACCTAGGAACTATTATTAGTTTGGAAGTAAGAGGTGAGGTGCAAGGAAAGACACGTTATTACATCAGTGATGAGAAAGAAGAGAGTGCATGAGGGGGCAGTGTAGTCTTAAAACCCCAGTGAAATTGGTATTTGGATGTCACATTCAGAGAGGATTTGTGTAGAGCTAGAATAAGGTGTGTTTCACTTTCTAAAAAAAAGAAATAGTATTGAATATAGCCCCAGAGTAGAAGGATAAGTTGAGTGTCAAGAAGAAACTGTATGTCAGCTATGAGCTATCTCAATAGATTATTGAAGTTCTGATGTAGTTACCTTGAGAGAAGATTATGGTTCAATGGAATATAAAACATATATTTCAATACTAGTATTACATTAGACTTGGAACTAAATAGAAATATGGAATAGAAAAAAGGGATACTTACTTAATATCCCACTAAATATTTTTCTCCTTTTTACTTCCTTTTGTTTCCTTTTATATTGAGCCATTTTTCTAATCTTAATTGCATGAATCTGAGATGGAATCGGCGGACTCTTCTTCGCATACGTGCGGAGACATAACTAGGATTAATGAGTTTTGAATAGTGTCTGGCCTTTTTATACATGCCCAGATGCATATACTTATCGTATAAATCATAATAAAAGCAACTTAGGGATCGTAAGTATGGCTCTGTTAATGGAGTATTAAATTTGTGGATATAAAATGCAGTTATATCAATGGTCGATAATATGAATCTTTCATATTTTTGTATATCATTAGAATGACTTGCTGACTCTTCTAAGACACGGTATACGGTAGTGCTTTCCGGAAGAAATTTTATTTTGTGATAATATGATATCCATAGCCACATAGGATAGTCTCCCATTAGCCAGTTTTTGCTCTTGGGTTCCACCTCTTTCAAGTACTCCATTACTAAGGCACTGCGTATGCAAGATGTAAGGGTTGGAATACAATTTCCGGATAATAACTCTATATAACCATTAAATTCCCGTCCAATAATATCTTCTTCTATTTTGCCTTCCTTTTGGTTATATACCTTGCTGGTAGTATATATCATGCCGTAATCAGGATTGTTTTCTAGAAAATCGATTTGTTTCTGAAGTTTTAATGGGGCAATCCAATAATCGTCTCCTTCGCATATTGCAATATACTTTCCTCTGACTCGTGAGCATTGGTATTTGGCAAAGATATCTTCTTTCTTTGAGTATTTGTTTTCTTTCTGATATATGGGTCTTATGACTTGAGGGTGATTATGCTCGTACTCGCGAATGATATCAGGAGTATTATCAGTGGATGCATCATCATGGATTAGAATTTCAAATGGAAAATTTGTCTTTTGCATTAGAAAACCGTCTAGACACTGGGATATATATAATCCATGATTATATGTGCTACAAATTATACTTACTAATGGAGTATTTGCTATATCTTTCATTCAATATCAACTTTTATGTATCTCTTTCTTCATTAAATACTTCTCATCCCTATCCTCAGCCTCATAAAATCCCATTTTATGATATGCTTGAAGTGCATTGTTATTGTCTTTTCTAACTTCGAGCAATATCTTCTGAATATCGGTAGAAAGATGTTCTATGATATAATTAATTGTTTTTTGAGAGATCCCATGACCTTGATGGTCGGGGTTTACACAGACATAGGGTATATATAAAAATCTCTCTTCTCTATTGTAATAGCCAACAATTAAGGATATAATGTTAGATCCGGAAATAGTATAGTACATAGAGCCGTTATGGTACATTTTCAATATCCATTCATCCAGGTTGGGCATCTGTAACAGAGAAGGAACAAACCAGTTTGCAGAGGATATGATAAAATCTCTGAATTCGGTATATGCTAGAGGTTCTGTATGGATTGTTATGCTCATATTTTAATCAATAATAATATGTACAAACTGGTCCATGTTTTCTATAACATTAAACATTTCTTCTTTCGAAGAATATTTGAGGATAAGTGTCCCCAATGCATCGCCAGCATCACGGAAAGCATGAACATTATCTCCACTTTTCAGTTCTGTTACACAATCTACCAGATTGTTTTTTGCAAAGTTTTCATCAAATGATATTTCTTTAAACCGTCCGGTCTGCTTGCTATGTAACATATAATTAGACCAATATCCCCTTGCAGGTGACATCTCTATTTCGGAACAATCTTCTCCCAAAGCTGCTTTTATCACATATTTAACCATGTTGACTCCTGTTGCCAGTTCCGTAATCTGAGGTATTAAACTGCCACCGCTTCTGGCACCTAACTCCAGTATATACAATTTCCCGTTTTTGCCAAGAATAGCCTCGACATTATATGCGGTTGTCCCCATTTTTAGTTCAGAAATCAGACGCTGTATGTCCTTTTCTAGCTCTGTTATAATTTCAGGTTTCATTTGGAAAGGCCAGCATTCACCAAGTGGGGCGAAATCTTTGACAACTGAAGAACTGTAGTATTCGTTTCCAAAACAGTGGAATTTTAAAATTCCGTCTACGGAAAAGGCATCTCCTGATATCTGATATCCGTCCTTCTCTATGAATTCCTCAATAATAATGCGTTTTTCACGGGAATATGAGAGGGCATCTTCTATAAAGTCTTTTAGTTGATCTACGTTAGTCAGTTTATTGATGCCTTTACTTCCTGATGAATCGACAGGCTTTATCATAACAGGAAGGGTTAAATTCTTGATTTGTTCCAAAGCCTCCGGGTATGAAGAACATCCGACGTATTTGGGAACATTGAAATTATGTTCAGCCAAGTATCGTCTGAATAAGTCTTTCTGAGAAAGAATTTCTACAGAAGTATAGGGGCTGGTAGGCAATCCTAGTTTCTCACAAACATAAGCAGCTGTAGGGGCTGCAGGATCTGAAGCATATGCAACGACGCCATCTACTTGAAGTCTTTTGGCTAACTCGTAAACAGCCTCCTTATCTGTTGTGCTGACATTATAATATTCGTGGGCATACTGATGTCCTGGGTTATTCGGCAAGTAATCGCAGGTGATTACATAATATCCCATTTTTACAGCTTCTTTAATCGCATAGACCTGATATAAAGAGCCTCCTAACATTAAAACTTTTTTCATCTTATAAACTTTCGACAAATCGCTTAAGTCTTTGAATTCCTTCTTTAATTTTATAAATATCTAATGTAAAAGCAATCCGGATAAAATCCTCGCAACAATCACCGTAAGTTATTCCAGGAACCACTGCTACCTGTTCTTTCTCTAAAAGGGCATATGCGAACTCCTCAGATTTTAATCCGGTAGATTTTATATTTAACATTGCATAAAAGGTTCCTTGTGGCGCATCGACTGTTATTGTTTTGATTTTGGCAACTTCTTCCAATAAAACATCTCGGCGGAGAGTGAATTCCTCAATCATACCAGCCGAATATTTCTCCGAATTTCTTAGTGCTTCTATTGCTGCATACTGAGACGGCAATGGAGCACAAGCAGCTATGTTCTCTTGAAACATTGTCATGACTGATATTAATTCTGAAGGTGCAGCTACATAACCCAAACGCCATCCGGTCATACAGAATTCTTTTGATAAACTATTGATAACAACAGTGCGTTCCTTCATCTTGTCGCATGTAACAATACTTTTGAAATGAGCATTATCATAAAGTAGGGTTTTGTATACCTCATCTGTTATTACTATCAAATCATTCTCAATAGCTATCTGTGCTATTTGTTGGATGGAGTCATCAGAAATTATCCGCCCGGAAGGGTTGCTGGGCGTGTTTAAAATAATAGCTTTTGTTTTAGGAGTGATTGCCTTCCTTATGTTTTCTATAGATATCGATAAGTCATTGGTGCTGACAGGAGCTGTGATAATGGGCTCTCCACTACACATACATACCATCTGTACATAGTTTATCCAATATGGAGCTGGTATAATGACTTCATCCCCTCTGTTTAGAATGGCTAGCAGGGTTAAATATAATCCTTCCATTCCCCCAACTGTAACCATAATCTCATTTGCCGGGTTGTATTCTATATTATATTGTAACTTGTATCTGGAAGATATTATTTCTCTTAATTCTAATAATCCGGCATTAGGGGAGTATCTTGTACGACCTTCCAGTATCGCTTTACAGCCAGCTTCTTTTATTTTATCGTGTGGATGTATATCCGGATCTCCCAATGTGAAATCTATAACATTGTCATATTTTTGGGCCAAGTTAAATAGACGCCTTGTTAAGGAAGGGGATATAGAGTTTGTTATTTCTGATAATTGTATCATACTATTTCTTTATAATTTGGAGGATATACTCGACTTCATTTTCACTTAAAGCATGGTGCATTGGCAAGCAGATGACGTTATTGGACATTTGGGTTGCTATTGGCAGATTGTCAGGGTTAGCAGAATCTAATCCGCGATATGTTGAGAATGTACTGATTAGCGGATAGAAATAACGGCGTCCGAATACATTATGTTCCTTCATCTTAAAATAAAGTTCATCACGCGTCATTCCATATTCTTCAGCATTTATGAAAATTGGGAAATAAGAATAATTGTGGCGTACTCCTGGTATATCATTGAAAAAGGTTATCCCTTTAACACCTTGAAGTTCATCTCTATATCTTATGGCTACTTTGCGACGGGAATTGATTGCATGATCTACTTGCTTAAGGTTAAGTAATCCGTATGCAGCGCGTACCTCATCTACTTTACTATTAATACCGGGGGCTACAACTTCAGTTTCACTGGCAAAACCAAAGTTTTTTAGATAGTCGATGCGCTTTTTTGTCTGCTCGTCATGAACGACTAATGCTCCACCTTCCAAAGTATTGTAAACTTTCGTTGCATGAAAACTCAGAGTAGCCATATCTCCAAAGTTTAAAATGCTTTCCCCGTTTATTTCTACTCCAAAAGCATGAGCGGCATCATATATGACTTTTAATCCATATTTATTGGCAATTTCTTGAATCTCTTTCGTTTTACAAGGCTTCCCGTAAACGTGTACAGGCATGATAGCTGTAGTCTTGGGGGTAATGGCTGCTTCTATTTTACTAGGATCCAGATTACAGGTTTCTGGCTCAATGTCTACAAAAACAGGTTTGATTCCATTCCACCAAAGAGAATGTGTTGTTGCTACAAAGCTAAAGGGAGTAGTTATCACTTCACCGGTAATTCTCATTGCTTGTAAAGCGGTTATTAAAGGTAGAGTGCCGTTCGTAAACAAACTGAGATAGGGAACTTTAAGATACTTAGCTAATTCCTCTTCTAGCTTTTGGTGGAAGTTGCCATTATTTGTCAGCATTTTGCTTTCCCATATTTCTTTTAATAAGAAAGTAAAATCTTCCAAAGAAGGCAGTAGGGGGGAAGTCACATATATAGGTTTGTCTATCATTGTAATTATGGATATTATTGGTCTATATAATAGTTGTTTAGGTTAATGACGTTATTGTCTTTGTCTCCATTAAGAACCGGGTGTCAACTCCAATTTAATGATTTAAGACTTAAATTTCACAAAGATAGATAGATTCCAATACTTATCAAAATATATGTTTGGAATTTATCTAACTATTGTTGTATTGGAATTCTATCTGTTGTATCTTTGCATGATAATGAACTTATTTAATGATGCAAAGGTAATGAGACATGCTTTTTTAATTCTGGCCCATAATGAATTTCAAATATTGAAGATACTACTTTCTATGCTTGATGATGGGAGGAATGATATATATCTGCATATTGATAAGAAAGTCGTGCTCGGACCTTTAGAGCAAGATTTATTTCGGCTTGCAAAAGCTCGTCTTTTTGTACTTGAGCAACGTCTTGATGTTAGATGGGGTGATATTAGTGTGGTAAAGGCTGAACTGTTGTTACTTGAGACAGCCAGTATGAAAGGCCCTTATGATTATTATCATTTGTTGTCAGGGGTAGATTTACCGATAAAGTCACAGGACTATATTCATCGTTTCTTCGAGAAAAATAAGGGGTATGAGTTTGTGCCTTACTCTTGTGGTGAGGCTAATTTAAAAGATCTTGAAAGAAAGGTTTTTAAATATCATTTGTTCTGTCGTTATTATAAAATTCCACCTCGTATTTTTAAAAAGCAAGTACAATCTCTTCGAATAAATTTTTTAAAGTTGCAGGATTTCTTCCATTATAACCGACCTAAAGAAATTGAATTTAAAAAGGGTTCCAATTGGGTTAGTATTACGCATGAGTTGCTAACAATTATATTAGCCCAAAAGTCTTTTATTTTAAGGCGTTTTAAAAATGTTTGCTGTGGTGACGAAATATTCCTTCAATCTATATTGTGGAACTCAGAAAGGCGGAGTCATATTTATCCTGGTAGTGAGCAGTTGAATGCCGGACTTCGTGCAATTGATTGGGAACGGGGGAATCCTTATGTTTGGAAAATGGAGGATTTGCAATATTTATTAGAAACAGAGCATTTGTTTGCTCGAAAATTTGATTCGCAGAATATGGATGTTGTGATCAAAATAAGGGAGCTTTTTTCTTGAATGTATAAAGTGATGTGTGGTGGTAACTCATGAAGATGAGTGGAGATATTGCACCTTAGATATCATTCTATGATTTAATCTAATGGAGAAGTAACATTATTTATTTTTGTATATTTAGTTATACTTTTCTTTGCTGGTCTTACATATTATTTATAATATTGTACCGTTTTATAAATCTCCTGTAGGTAGTTGGATCAAAATCAATAAAAGAGTATTGGATGATGTCTGTTTTTAATAAGCGTAGAGAGTTTGTTCGTTTCATATTGGTTGGTGTTCTGGCAACTGCTACTCATTATGGTATTTATTTCTTTTTATGTGTATTGATGTTACCAGCTATTGCATATACTATTGGTTATGCTATTAGCTTTATTCTGAATTTTTACTTGTCTAATGTGTTCACTTTTAACACTAAGCCTACTGTTAGAAAAGGAATAGGATTTGGAATCAGCCATTTTGTCAATTATTTGTTGCATATCGGGCTATTGTCATTATTTATATGGATCGGAGTCCCGGAGAGATGGGCACCTCTTCCTGTGTTTGCATTAGTAGTACCGGTTAATTTCCTTCTTGTTCGTTTTGTTCTAAAATCTAAAAAAATATGAGTAAAGTTAGTGTTTTAATACCTGCATACAACGAGGAACTCTCTCTTCCGGAGCTCTATTCGAAGCTAAAAGAAATGATGGATTCTTATGCAGAATATGAGTGGGAGATTTTGTTTGTTAATGATGGCAGCCATGATAAAACATTGGAAGTTATTAAATTTTTGAGATCACAAGATGAGAGAATTAATTTTGTCGACCTGTCGCGCAATTTTGGAAAAGAAGTAGCAATGTTAGCTGGTTTCGATTATGCTACGGGCGATTGTCTGGTGATTATGGATGCTGACTTGCAACATCCTCCTCACTTAATCCCTGAAATGTTGAAATATTGGGAAGAAGGGTATGATGATGTATACGCAAAGCGAATAACCAGAGGCAAGGAGAGTTTGATGCGTAAATATCTGTCCTTGTTATTCTATAAGTTATTGCAGAAAACGACCCGTGTGGAGATTCTCCCGAATGTCGGTGATTTCAGACTGTTAGATCGTTGTTGTATAAACGCTTTAAAACAGCTGCGTGAGAGCCAAAGATATACTAAAGGTATGTATTGTTGGATTGGATTTCGTAAGAAAGAGATCAAGTTCGAGCAGGAAGATCGTGTTGCCGGTACATCTTCGTTTAACTTTTTCAGCCTTCTGGGTCTGGCTGTGGAAGGGGTGACTTCCTTTACTGTAGCTCCTTTACGCATTTCTACTTTTGCTGGAATTATAGTTTCCCTGGTTGCTTTCATATACATGTGCTTTATCATGTTTAAAACATTGATATGGGGCGAAGTTGTACAGGGTTTCCCTACTCTGATGGTTGTGATTCTTTTTCTAGGTGGGATACAGTTGCTGTCCTTGGGAGTCATAGGGGAGTATATAGGACGTATTTTCAATGAAACAAAGAATCGTCCTACCTACATTGCAAGAGAATATAATGGTGTGAAACAATAGCTAAGATTATGAGTAAAAAAACGGTTCGGATTGGTATTGGCGCATTTCTGTTGATAATAGGAAGTTTATTTTACCTGATGAATATGTACACTCCGATATGTGGAGATGATTATCTTTATTCATTCTATTTGACTCCTGTGGCAGCTAAGTCTTTCTTTGAAGGCACATCGATAGGATTTGAGCAGAAGATATCATCATTTACCGATGTTATTTTTTCGCAATATAATCATTATTTTTATGTGAATGGCCGTACCATTCCTCATATTCTGGAGCAGTCGTTTGCCGGACTTTGGGGGGAGAATTGTTTTAATTTAATCAATGTATTCGCTTTTCTGTTACTTAATATGTTGGTTATATGGATTTCCGGAAAAAGAAATCTGACAAAATTCGGTTACTGGGTTGCTGCAGTTTTCTTTATATGGTTCTTATTGCCTTGCCCGGTTGATCTCTTTTTACTGATGAGTGGTGCTCTCAATTATACTTGGAGCGCCGTTCTTTGTTTGGCTTTTCTGCTTGTTTATACTAAAGTGCGGCAAATGGAAAGGGTGAATTGGGGAGTTGCTTTTCTTCTTTTTTTGCTGGGCGTCATTTCTGGTTGGACACATGAATCTTTGGTTATAGGCATTTCCGGGGCTTTGTTTATTATTTATTGTGTACAATATAATAAGAGGAAGCCTAAATCACCTGAAATAGCTTTGGTTGCCGGCTTTTGGCTTGGGACCTTGTTGTTGTGTTTATCGCCTGCTGCCCGCGGGCGCGCGTCGTTTGATCATCCTTCCATCTGGGAAACCTTCTTATTGATAATCGGTGAGCTTCGGGCATTTTATGTTCTTCTGTTTTTGCTGGTATATACTTTTTTTCGTGAAAAGAGAAACAACAATAATCATACCCTGAGAAAGTTTTTCTATGATAATCAACTTTATTTTTATGTAATCTTAATTGAACTTGTTTTTAGCTTGGTTATAGGATTTCGAAATGTCCGGCAATTGTTTGGAATAGAGTTGTTTTCTGTTGTGATTTTAATCAAGCTGATCAGTGAACAGACTTCATTTAATGCGGTTTGGTGTAGAAGTGTATCAATTGTGGCAGCAAGTGCGATCGTTTTGCATATGGCATTTGTCATTCCATGCGCAAAACGTTCTCATGCGCAATTTCAGGATATAGTGACCACTTATCTCCACTCAGAAGACGGTGTTGTTTCTTTCAGATACGAAGAGTTTCCCTGTTGGGTCGATTCTTATGTCTGGCGATTCGGAGGGTATGCGGATTGGGAAGCTTTTTGTATTTCCGTCTATTATATGGGAGACAAAAAGCCGATGAAAGCTTTGCTGATTGATTAGTATTCATTTGTGATAATAGATGATTGTCAGTTAAGATGTTTTTCGGTAGTAATATTTTTTGCTGTGTATAAAAATTGTAAAAAGAAGTAGGATTTTGCATGTGTTCATATTAATAGCTCTATATTTGTATAATTGAACCTAAACCCTTTTACAGTTTACTTATGGAGCTATTGAAAAGTCATTTTTTTAAAATGAGAAAGGCTTATATTGAGTCGTTTATTATTCTTTTGTTTCTGTCCTGTTGTCCTTTCATTGTTTCTTCCTGTCACGAGGAAGAGAAAGAGGAGATACCTGAATCTCCTTTTGACGAAGAAGATATTCAACACGAACAAGATCTGAATGCTTATTTGGGAAAAAGCTATTCGTGTAAAATTTCTCAGGTCTCAGTAATGGAATCTTCCGTTTGCGTTACTGGTGAATATACCGGTGAAGGCAACTTCTTTTTAGGTGAGATTCCTCCTTATTTGGATATCATAGATGTGAAGAAGGCTCCTTATAAGTTGAAGTTAGAAGATTCATCTTTTGAAATTAAGTTAGAGCGCTATGTAGAAAGGGATGGAGCGTTATATGACCGTCTTTTGTCAAAGTGGGCTATTTATAAAGAGGGAGTAGAAAGAGACCAACTGGTTTCTCATGCGCATCAAGCGGATGAAATTCATGCGTTTCAGAATCTTCCGGCTATCAAACTGACTTCAAAGAAAGGGTTGGGTGGAATTATTCCTAACCAATATATATCGGATTTTACTTCGTTGGGGATAAGCAGTGCTACGATTAATGTTTGTATCACTCAGTTTATGCATCTGACGCCAAGAGCGGGAGATATTGCGCATACTTATGGGGGAAGAACCTATTATATGGATGAAGGTTACCTCAAGACTGTGCTTGACGTTCCTCTTTTAGAAGCAGCCAAACGGAATATTGCTGTTGCTGCCATCATTCTTGTCGAACCGGCAGCTAAATGTGTAGACCCTGACTTGGGGGCATTGTTGCAACATCCGGATTATGAAAGAGGGGTTTATACAATGCCTAATATGACTACTCTGGAATCGGTGAATTGTTATGCGGCGGCATTTGATTTTCTGGCGAAAAGATATTGTACGGCGGACAATCGCTACGGGCGTATAGCTCATTGGATTATGCATAATGAGGTAGACGGCTGTATAGACTGGACAAATATGGGAGTAAAACCTCTTACTGTATTTACGGATACCTATATAAAATCAATGCGTATATGTTATAATATAGTACGCCAATATGATAAGCAGGCAGAGGTTTTGGGCTCCTTTACACATTCCTGGACACAGATAGCGAATGTGGGATGGTGGCTCTATACAAGCAAGGAAATCATTGATTTGTTGAATGTTTATAGTCGGGTAGAAGGGGACTTTCAGTGGGGATTAGCTTATCATAGCTATTCTCAGGATTTGACGAATCCATGTGTTTGGATTGATCCGAACGCAACGTTTTCCATGGATACCCAATTTATTACGTTTAAGAATCTGGAAGTTCTGAGTAAGTGGGCGCTTACCAAAGAAAATAAATATAAAGGGACTATTAAGCGCTCTGTCTGGCTTTCTGAGGCTGGAGTAAATTCTCCTACTTATTCGGATGAAGATTTTCAGAAGCAAGCGGCTAGTTTGGCTTTTGCCTGGAAGAAAATCAATGCATTGGAAGGGATTGATGGGCTACAATGGCATAATTGGTTTGATCATCCGGGAGACGGAGCTTGCTTCGGATTGCGTAAATACTTGGATGAATCTTACAGAGGGGAAGCCAAACCTGTGTGGGAAGTTTATCGAAAAGCAGGCACAAATGAAGAAGATGAATACTTCGAACAATTCTTACCTTTAATTGGAATTCCTGATTGGAATATTATTGAGAATTTTTAATCAACGACATTATTAACTAAAACTGAAATTATGGAAAATTTGAAAGCTTTCTTTACGAGAAGGCCTGAACGCCTGCTAGGGCGATGTGGCATGTTGTTTTTAATGGCATTTTTTGTGATGAACTTGTCTTCCTGTAATGATGACTTTATTGAAGACGATGGGGGAGAAGTTATTCCTCCTGAGGAAATTGTTACCCCGCCTGTTTATATGTTATTGGATGGGCCCTATAAGTCGGGAGTAACGTTAACTCAGAATGAAGACAGTAGTTATACGATAGAAACTACTAATGGTGATCCTTGGGCGACTGCCGGTTTGTTTAAAGAAGATGTTCCCGAAGAATGTAATGTTCTTGAATTTGAATATCAGACGGAAATGGGGATGAGTAACCTTGAACTCTTTTTTGCTGATGCAAAAAATGGGATTGATGCTACTCATAGCATGAGCGCGGGAACCGTTCCTGCTTCTACGGAATGGGCTTCATTCAGCGTTCGTCTAAAGAAATATAGACAGGAGTTTGATTGGGGAAAAGTGAAAGATTATCTGCGTTTGGATTTTGGAGACCAGCCTAATAATATCATACAAATGCGTAATATACGCCTACGTACAATGAATGATGAGGAAAAACAGGCGGAAGAGGACGAGAATAATGAAGCGCTTAATAAAGAGAAGTACGAACAAGGAATTAAAGATTATCTGAATAAAGAATATGATTGCCATGTAACTGATGTGGTGGTAGGAGAGAGTACGATCAGTATTCAAGGTAACTATACGGGAGAAGGTACTTTCTTCTTGGGAGAGATTCCTCCATTTGTGGATATGTTCAAAGTGGAAAAGGTGGGAAATAAAACACCTTTATCAAACGGCTCTTTTAACGTTCAGTTGGATAGATATGTTACTATAGGTGACTATAAGTATGATCGTTTATTGTCTAAGTGGGCTATATACAAAGAAGGAGCTTCCAAGGATGAGATTGTTTCTCATGCCTGCTATGCGAACGTGGATAAAATACACGTAAAACAAAGTGTTGAGGCTATTCCTTTAAAATCTAAGAAGGGGTTGGGAGGATTGATAAACCATGGATTCCTTGCATCTGATTTGGATGCTTTAGATATTGCTAGTGCCACCATCAACATTCCTATCTCTCATTTCATGCATCTTTCTCAACAAGAAGGAGATATTCCGCATACTTACGGTGGCAGGACATATTATTTTAATGAGGGATATATGAAGAGTTCATTTGATGCTGTGTTGGAGCAAACGAGTAAACGTGGAATCTCAGTAGCAGGTATTTTGTTGGTTCCTCCTACTGGGGATGCCGGTACTCTTTTGAAACATCCGGATTTTAATGGTATAGCTCCTTATACAATGCCCAATATGACCACAATAGAGTCTACAAATTGTTACGCTGCAGCACTTGACTTCCTGGCAAAAAGATATAGTGCTCCTAATATGCGCATAGCGCACTGGATTATACATAACGAAGTGGATGGAGGAAGTCATTGGACCAATATGGGTGACAAACCGATTGCCACGTTTATGGACACTTATCTCCGTTCGATGCGTATGTGCTATAATATTGCGCATCAATATGACCAGCACTCGGAAGTCTTTATCTCTTTCTCACATGGATGGAACATCGCTGCCGGTGGCGGTTGGTATAAAGTAAGAGATATGCTCGACTTTATGAATCAATTCAGTGAAAGCGAAGGTGATTTCTTCTGGTCATTGGCGTGTCATAGTTACCCGGCTCAGTTAGGTAACCCGTGCACTTGGGATGATGAACAGGCAACTTATTCTATGGACACGGAATATGTGACCTTGAAAAATTTGGAGGTTTTGGATAAGTGGGTAAGTCTTTCCTCCAATAAATATAAAGGAACAGTGAAACGTTCTGTCTGGCTTTCTGAGGCAGGAACATGTTCTCCAAGTTATAGTGATAATGATTTGCAGGATCAGGCTGCCGGCTTTGCTTATGGCTGGAAGAAGATTAATAATTTGGACGGCATTGATGGAATACAATGGCATAGCTGGTTTGATCATTTGGGAGATGGTGCCTGTTTGGGTTTGCGTAAGTATACCGAAGCGCCTCATAATGGTGAAGCCAAGCCTGTATGGACAACCTATCAAAAAGCGGATACAGATGAAGAAGATGATTATTTTGAACAGTATTTATCTCGAATAGGGATTGATAGTTGGGAAGGAATTATTCAAGATATTCCATAAGCGATATTAGGTAAAAGAGGAAACTCATTTGGGCTTCCTCTTTGGGTGTTGTGACTATATCTAAGTCCGCTATAAAAGAATTTTTTTAGTCTCACGGTCTCACTACTTTTACATAATCGCCAAATAATTAAGATATTATAGAATGAGAGATACTTTTTACAAAGGTATCTCTCATTCTTTTCTCACTGGAATTACTCTATTTTACCCTATCTCTCATTCTATTTTACAACTATTTCCCATAATGTCCTGGACACGGCACATAAATCGGTTGCGTACGAATTCCGATATTCTGCAAAGAACCTTCTTCTTTCAACCTGCGAATATGGCGTGCCGCCATACTGTGTGTGAATTGGCAAAGTGACTGCATATCAGAGCGGGTCAAAACCGTATGCGTAGCGAAGTACCCGGTTAATTTTTTGTCTATTTCTTCCTGGGAGAGGGTAGCCGAGTGGGGTTTATACTTTGAGCGTTGTGCATGCATACCTATAAGCTCACCTTTTAAATCTCTGTCCGCCAGGAAACTGACCGATTTAAACTTCACTTTGTCAGCGTGTGCGGCCATGGAATGTATCGGCTCTGTTGCTTGTAATGTGATCTGAAAATAGCCGACCCCGTCAAGATGTACTCTTTGCCCTTCGCGTAAGTGATTTCCCATGCACCGACTGAGTTCCATTAACATTGCTTCCACTTCGGCCTTGCCAAAGGTAGTTGCCGAGTGAATTTCGGCTGCCAGTCTTTGGGTAGTCACGTGTTGAAAATTCACGACTCTGGGATGATAACTTGTTTCCCCCTCTTCTTCTCCCTGAACGGGATTCTTATAAAATTCGAATTGTACTGCCATCTTAATTGTTGTTTATATATGGTGTTACTTATCTCTTCGGCATTTAAAGCCTTTATCTGCGTGTCATCTTACTGACATCTTCATCGTTCTACCCGGGTGAACCGATCATTGCACCTTCGAGAACGTATCTGTGTACCTGGGTGAACAGGTCGGTTCACCCGGGTAGTATGATGAATAACGTCTTTCAAAGATACGACAATAATAGTTGTAAAACAAGCAATTATAGGATTGTTTGCATGATAATGAATGGTAAAATATATGCGCCTTAAAGTACTTCTAAAAGGAGAAATGTATAGGTCTGAAATTAAATAATGGAAGTTAGAAAGCAGAATGAGAGATAATCAAAAGAAGGTGAGAGACAGGTTAGAAGAGAGTAATTTCAGTGGGGAAATGATGAGAGATACCTCTGTAAAAAGTATCTCTCATTCTATAATATATTAATTATTTGATGATTATGTAAAAGTAGTGAGACCGTGAGACTAAAATATACTTTTTCTTTTCTAGTAGAGGGAGAGGAGATGGGAATGAAACTTATGATCAGAAACTTGTTTACATAGAATGTTTACAGTACTTTTGTGCAAAATATATATTGCCCTACAACGCAAGCAGGACAAACAGCGAAAGAAAAAATGAGAATAACACAAGTGAGAGACGATGGCAAAGTAAATACGATGCGTACGTTGAAGATTGAACAGCTCGTAGAGCAGATGAAAAAGGAAACTAAAGCACAACTGGTCTCTAATATGAGAGAAGTCCTGCCTTATATACTTCCCGGTGATAAAAATGATTATATAGAGAGGGTCCCAAAGATACTTCCGGCGGCAGCATTTGTCAGAAAAAACGGTGTAATGGCGATGGCCGAATATAATGGAATCGTTATGCTTCAGGTCAACGGGTTATCCGGACGTATGGAAGCTGATGAGGTGAAGGAGTGTGTGAAGGAACTGCCTCAGACGTATCTTGCTTTTATCGGTTCTTCAGGAAAGTCTGTAAAGATATGGGTTCGTTTTACGTATCCCGACAATCGTCTGCCTGATAATCGCGAACAGGCGGAAGTCTTTCATGCGCATGCTTATCGTCTGGCTGTGAAATATTACCAGCCCCAACTCCCGTTTGATATCGAATTAAGAGAGCCTTCGCTGGAACAGTATTGCCGATTAACTTTCGACCCGGAGCTGTATTTTAATCCCGAAGCCATGCCTGTTTATCTGAAACAGCCAGCATCTTTGCCGGGGGAAACCACCTATCGAGAGCAGGTACAGGCGCAGGCTTCTCCTTTACAGCGGCTTGTTCCCGGATATGATAGTTACGAAGCACTTTCTGTTCTTTTTGAAGCAGCGTTTGCCCGAGCATTTGCCGAGCAAAAAGGATACCGCCCAGGCGATGATATACACTCATTGCTTGTTTGTCTGGCTGAGCAGTGTTTTCGTGCCGGCATTCCACAAGAAGATACCGTGCGATGGGCACGTGCTCATTATCGTTTACCGAAAGATGAATTCCTGATTCGCGAGACGGTGAAGAACGTGTATGGTACGTGCGAGGGTTTTGCCGATAAAAGTAGTTTGCTGCCGGAGCAATTGTTTGTCATGCAGACAGATGAGTTTATGAAACGCCGCTATGAGTTTCGTTTCAATATGCTGACTTCGAGCGTGGAATACCGTGAGCGGAACAGTTTCAACTTTTATTTTCGCCCCATAGACAAACGGGTGATGGCAAGTATTACGATGAATGCGATGTATGAGGGCATCAAACTTTGGGATAAGGATGTGGTCCGATATCTGAATTCCGATCATGTTCCCGTTTATCACCCTGTCGAGGAATTTCTTTATGATCTTCCCCATTGGGACGGTAAAGACCACATCCGTGACCTGGCTGAAAGAGTTCCTTGTGATAATCCTCATTGGGGACAACTTTTTCGTCGTTGGTTTCTCAGTACAGTGGCGCACTGGCGTGGAGTTGACAAAAATCATGCGAACAGTACTTCACCTATTTTAATCGGTCCGCAGGCTTATCGTAAGTCCACCTTTTGCCGTCTGATTCTGCCTCCTTGTTTGCAGGCGTATTATACGGACAGCATTGACTTTAGCCGTAAAAGGGACGCCGAGTTGTATCTGAATCGTTTTCTTCTCATCAATATGGATGAGTTTGATCAGATAGGTGTCAATCAGCAATCATTCCTTAAACATATTTTGCAAAAACCGGTTGTTAATACCCGTCGCCCGAATGCGTCAGCTGTAGAATCACTTCGGCGGTATGCTTCTTTTATCGGGACGAGTAATCATAAAGACTTACTGACAGACACTTCCGGTAGTCGCCGTTTTATCGGCGTCGAAGTGACGGGAGTGATTGATGTGGTGCGTCCCATTGATTATGAGCAGCTTTATGCACAAGCAATGACGGCGCTTTATAAAAATGAACGGTATTGGTTTGATGAAGAAGAGGAAGCTATTATGACGGAGTCTAATCAGGAGTTTGAGCAATCTCCTGCGATCGAGCAATTGTTTCAGGTATATTATCGGGCGGCAGGCGACGAAGAGGCAGGAGAATGGTTGCTTGCTGCGGATTTGCTACAACGAATACAGAAGGCTAGTAAGATGAAGTTTTCACCTCGGCAAGTATCTTATTTGGGGCGTATTCTGCAAAAGCTGGGAGTGAAATCGTACCGGAGATCTCATGGGGTTTATTATCATGTGGTGCCCATATCTTTTGATAATGAGTAGTGTTGGAGTGAAATAGACGAATAAATGGTCAAGAAGGTGGCTATTATATAATTCGTATTAATTATTAAAAGAAACCTTCAACTGTTAGACAGTTTTATTGTATCTTTGCAGCCTTAACTTATTTTATTTCAAATAATGAAGGAATTTTTGCAACTGATGCGACGTTTTGTGTCGCCATATAAGAAGTATATCGGATGGGCTATTTTGCTGAATATCTTGTCAGCTGTATTCAATGTGTTTTCATTTACTTTGTTAATTCCGATTCTGGACATTTTGTTTAAAACAGGAGAGAATAATAAGGTATATGAGTATATGGAATGGGGAACTGCCGGTTTTAAAGATGTTGCGATAAATAATTTCTATTATTATGTTTCCCAAATGATTCAGGATAATGGTCCTACTACTGCTTTGATTTTTCTGGGACTGTTTTTGGCTTTGATGACTTTATTTAAAACTTCCTGTTATTTTGCATCTTCAGCTGTGATGATTCCATTACGTACAGGAGTTGTCAGGGATATCCGTATCATGGTATATGCGAAGGTAATGCGTTTGCCGATGGGCTTTTTCTCAGAGGAGAGAAAAGGAGATATTATAGCTCGTATGAGTGGTGATGTGGGAGAGGTGGAAAACTCTATTACCAGCTCATTGGACATGCTGATAAAGAGCCCTATCATGATTATATTGTATTTTATAACATTGATTGCTACCAGCTGGAAGTTAACTCTTTTCACCGTTTTGGTATTACCGGCTATGGGCTGGCTGATGGGTAAGGTCGGAAGAAAACTAAAGCGTCAATCACTGGAGGCACAAGGTAAGTGGAGTGATACAATGTCTCAGTTGGAAGAAACATTGGGTGGTTTGCGTATTATCAAAGCGTTTATTGCAGAGGACAGAATGATAAATCGTTTTACGAGGTGCAGTAATGAGCTTCGTGATGCAGTCAACAAAGTTGCTATGCGGCAAGCTTTGGCTCATCCGATGAGTGAGTTCTTGGGAACAATTCTGATTGTATCTGTATTATGGTTTGGTGGTGCTTTGATTTTAGGGCATAATTCGTCATTGACTGCACCGACGTTTATATTTTATATGGTTATTTTGTATAGCGTGATAAATCCGTTGAAAGACTTTGCCAAGGCTGGTTACAATATCCCCAAGGGGCTTGCTTCTATGGAACGCGTGGACAAAATATTGAAGGCTGAGAATAATATTAAAGAAATTCCTAATCCGAAACCATTGACTGGAATGAATGATCGGATTGAGTTTAAAGATATAAGCTTTAGCTATGATGGTAAAAGAGAAGTGCTGAAACATGTGAACTTAACAGTGCCAAAGGGAAAGACAGTTGCTTTGGTAGGACAGTCAGGCTCAGGAAAATCGACGCTCGTAGATTTATTGCCACGTTATCATGATGTGCAAGGAGGAGATATTACCATCGATGGTACAAGTATTAAAGATGTACGTATTGCCGATTTGCGCAGTTTGATTGGCAATGTAAATCAAGAAGCCATTCTTTTTAATGATACATTTTTCAATAATATTGCTTTTGGCGTAGAAAATGCAACTATGGAACAAGTCATAGAGGCTGCTAAGATTGCCAATGCCCATGATTTTATTATGGAAAAGCCGGAAGGATATAATACAAATATCGGTGACCGTGGCGGCAAACTTTCCGGTGGACAGAGACAGCGTGTCAGCATCGCCCGTGCTATTCTGAAGAATCCTCCCATCCTGATTTTGGATGAGGCTACTTCTGCACTGGATACTGAATCGGAACGTTTGGTACAGGAAGCATTGGAAAGATTGATGAAGACGCGTACCACAATTGCAATTGCTCACCGTCTTTCTACTATCAAAAATGCGGATGAGATTTGTGTGCTCTATGAAGGGGAAATCGTAGAGCGTGGACGTCATGAAGAATTATTGGAATTAGATGGTTATTATAAAAGACTAAACGATATGCAAGCATTATAGGCTGTGGTTGCATATTTGCAGCAACTCACAGCAACAAACGTAAACTAGACTAATATTGGAATGATTTTATTAAGTTTTGACATTGAGGAATTTGATGTGCCCAAAGAACATCAGGTGGACATATCAATGGAAGAGCAAATTAAAGTTTCTGTAGAGGGGACTACCCGAATTTTGGATTGCTTGGAACGGAATCAGGTAAAAGCGACCTTTTTCTGTACGGCAAATTTTGCTCTTCATGCTCCTGATATAATAAAGCGCATTCAGGAGGGAGGTCACGAGATTGCTTCTCATGGTTTCTATCATTGGACCTTTAAAGTGGAAGATCTGAAAAGGTCGAAAGATCAGTTGGAGGAAATCACCGGAACCAAAGTTTATGGCTATCGGCAGGCACGCATGATGCCTGTGTCGGAAAAAGCTGTATATGAGGCGGGGTATATATATACTTCTTCCTTGAATCCGACATTTATCCCAGGAAGATATATGCGGCTTTCTACTCCCCGTACTCCTTTTATAAAAGACCGTGTGATGCAAATGCCGGCATCAGTTACTCCTTTGCTGCGTTTCCCTTTATTTTGGCTTTCATGTCATAATTTGCCCGCTTCACTTTATCGTTGGTTGTGTAAATGCACTCATCGGCATGATGGATATTTTGTGACATACTTTCATCCGTGGGAATTTTATCCGTTAAATGAACATCCGGAATGGAAACTGCCATTTATTATAAGGAATCATGCAGGAGAAGGAATGGAAAAAAGGCTGGATGCTTTCATTCGATATTTTAGGAAAAAGAATGTTAGTTTTGGTCGTTTTATAGATTATATAAAACTAAACAAGGATATAATAAAATGAAAAATATAATAAGATTTATACTAAGGTTAGTGCAAAATCCTATTGTATTAGCAATTTTGTGGTTTGGGGTGGCTATCAGGGGATTTTGGGTAAGCTGGACAGAAGGACTTGCAAATAACTACTTGATATTTTCCCGTTCATTTTTTCATGCTTTGGAGCAAACGCCTTTATATGTAGAATATCCTAAAGAATATTTTGATTTATTTCTATATGGCATTCCTTTTACTTTATTGATTGCTCCTTTTTCAATCATGCCAACAATGGTGGGTTCTGCTTTGTGGAGTTTGTGTAATGCTCTTTTATTGTACTTTGCTATAAAGAAGTTAGAATTTGAAAAATGGAAAACTGCCATTATCATTTGGTTGTCATATAATGGCTTATATTTATCTGTTGTGACTCAGCAGTATAATGCAGCAGTAGCCGCTTTCATTCTTTTTACTTTTATTCTTGTCGAGAGAAAAAAAGATTTTTGGGCTGCATTGATGATTGTTTTAGGCACATTAACCAAAATTTATGGGGTTGTGGGGTTGGCTTTTTTCCTTTTCTCTAAAAGAAAATTATATTTTCTGTGGGGAATTCTATTTTGGGCATTCGTTCTATTTGTAGTTCCAATGTTTTATACTTCTCCACAATATGTATTTGATTCTTATAAAGAATGGATTAGTATTCTTGTAGTTAAGGATGATGTTAATGAGTTGAGCTTTTATCAGAATATCTCTTTATTAGGAATGGTTCGAAAGATTACTCATGCTGTTGAATATAGTGATATGTGGCTGATAATTCCTGGAATTGTTTTATTCTTATTACCTTATTTTCGTATTGGACAATACGAGAATAGAAATTTTCGGCTTTCGTTTTTGGCATCAGTTCTGTTATTTATGGTCTTGTTTAGTACGGGAACGGAAGAATGTGGATATGTGGGAGCTCTAATTGGTGTGGGTATATGGTATGTAAGTACGCCAACGTATAAAAAATCGTTTGTGCTGAATACATGCTTATTGCTATTCTGTTTTGCGTTGACGGCAGCGTCTTCAAGCAGTATTCTTTTTTCAAAACATTTCAGGACTGAATACATTACTTCATTTGCACTTAAAGCTCTCCCATGTGCTATTATTTGGTTTAAAATCATCTGGGAACAATTAACTCAGGACTATACATCAAGAACCCCAACTCCTTTTCTACATAAAAAAGATGATAAACGGATTGATGTCATATTGCCCTGTTATAATCCTCATGAAGGATGGGAGCAGCAACTGATTGAAAAACATAAAGAGTTGGAAGGGATGCTGAACGGGTACAATATTCGCTTTATCGTAGTAAATGATGGTTCCAAACACGGATTTACGGAAGAAGCTGTACTTCGTTTGACAAATAACTTACCCAACACTATCATTGTAGACAATAAGATAAATCAAGGGAAAGGAGCTGCTGTTCGTGATGGTATAGCACATTCTGATTCAGAGCTGGCTCTCTATACAGATTATGATTTTCCATATAAGATTGAGTCTGTTTGTCAGGTGATTAAATATCTTGAGGCAGGGTATGATGTAGTTGTAGCAAATCGTAATCATACGTATTATTCACAACTTTCTACCCGTAGAAAGTTGGCGAGTCATGCTTCACGTTTCTTGAACTTTATGCTGTTAGGGCTGACCCACACAGATACGCAGGGGGGATTAAAGGGGTTTAACTGTAAGGGAAAAGCTTTTCTTGCGTCCACTCGTATTAAACAGTTCTTATTTGATACGGAGTTTATATATAAGGCTTCTCTTGATGATACCACCTTCGTCAAAGAAGTTCCTGTAGACTTAAGAAGTGAGGTGATGTTGCCTGATATGAAAAAGGGGGTATTTGTAAATGAACTAAAAAACTTATTGATGATATGTTGGAGAGGTTGAAAGGATATGTGCAGAATCCCGTCTTTCTATTCATCTTGTGGATGGGAGTAGGATTAGCTTGCAGTTTATCATTGATGATGAAGGGGACATATAGCAATTATGTTATATTTAGCCAGTCTTTTTGGCATGCGATATCTTCTTCTCCTTTATATGTAGAATATCTTCAGGAACAGAAGGATTTCTTTCTGTATGGTATTTCTTTCACTGCGTTGATTTCTCCTTTTGCGGTTCTTCCCAGACCGTTGGGGATGATCCTTTGGTGCCTGGTGAATTGTGGTTTCCTTTATTATGCTATCAGCAAGTTAGATTTGAAAAAGTGGCAATTTGCTGTTGTTATATTAGTTTCTGTAAATGACGTTTTTACAGCTGTTTTGTCTCAGCAATATAGCATAGGTATTACCGCTATGATTATATTCTCGTATGTGCTGATCGAGAAAGAAAAGGATTTTTGGGCTGCTTTGATGATTGTGTTAGGGACTATGACCAAACTTTATGGGATAGTCGGACTGGCTTTCTTTTTATTCTCGAAACACAAAATGAAACTCACCGGCGGATTAGTCTTTTGGGCAGTGATCGTTTTTCTGCTTCCCATGCTCTATGCTTCTCCGGAATATGTCGTTCATTCGTATAAAGAATGGTTCGATGTGCTTGTCTATAAGAATGGGCTGAATCAGTTTAGCGTCAATCAAAACATATCTTTGCTGGGTATGTTACATCGGATAACGGGAGCCTCCTTCAGTGATTTATGGATAATCGTTCCCGGAATGATTTTGTTTGCCCTTCCTTATTTACGCATCCGGCAATACGGAAATGAATCTTTCAGATTCTTGTTTCTATCCTCTGCACTTTTGTTTATGGTGCTATTTAGCACCGGCACTGAAACCTATGGCTATCTGACTGCTATGATTGCTGTTGGAATCTGGTATGTAAAGACACCGACAAAAGCTGCTACACCAATATTGAATCTGTCATTGCTTATATTCTGTATTCTACTGACTTCTTTGTCTACTACCGATCTTTTTCCAAGATTCATAAGAGCGGAATATGTGAAACCTTATGCTCTGAAGGCTCTGCCTTGTACTTTGATATGGCTGAAAATAGTGTGGGAACAACTGACTCAGGACTTTGCGCGTCCATCTGACTGAATGAAAATGAAACATCTGAACTGAACTATAAAACTAAAACTACTTACTAATGGAAATTGTAAAATCAGTATTTCAATCGAAGAGTAAACGCTACCAGTTTATTCGTTATTGCACGGTGGGAACGTTGGCCGCCGGAATACATTATGGGGTTTATTATCTGTTGCAGGAATACGAAATGACCAACTTGAATATTGCCTACACGATAGGCTATGTGACGAGTTTTATCTGTAATTTCTTTCTGACTTCTTATTTCACGTTCCGTAGCAACCCTTCTTTGAAAAGGGCTTTGGGATTTGGAGGCAGCCATTTGGTGAACTATCTGATACATATGGGATTGTTCAATTTGTTCCTGTATCTGAATGTAGATCAGGAGATAGCTCCCTTGTGTGTGCTCGCTGTGGCTGTTCCCACTAATTTTCTGATGCTCCGCTTTGTGTTTAAACATAAGAAGGAACAGGCTGCTGATCAAGTCGCAGAATAGACTTTCCGGCTATTATTTTCTGCCGAAATCTGCCGGAATCTCTCCCCACGCCTTGGTTTCCCATTTAAGAATACGGGTAGTGTAAGTGTTCTCTCTGAGCCACTTCTCTGCCCGTTCTATTACTTTAAACAGTTCTTTAGTTTCCTCATTTCGGGGAAGTTTGGTTTTGCATTTTTTCTGTCGCACCCAGCTGATGGCATTCACGCTGTCGCTATAAATGGGCATATCAAATCCTTTCTGTTTCAGCAACGCCAGTCCGTGCACGATGGCCAGAAACTCTCCGATATTGTTTGTACCTTTCATCGGGCCGAAATGAAAAATTTCCTGGCGGCTTGCCACGTGTACTCCCCGATACTCCATCGGACCGGGATTGCCACTGCACGCAGCATCGACTGCCAGACTATTGTCAATGACGGAAGCAGGCAGTGTATCGGAACCGGTTCGGGCAGCTTCCGTTTTTTTCTTCGCATTCTTGCCGATGTAAGCGTAAGGTGACGAGGCCAGTGCACGTTCCGCCTCTTCGCGGGTGTCAAACGATTTGTACTTTGCACCTTCATAACCCTTGATCTGGAGCTGGCAATCCGTCCAGGAAGCATATACTCCCGGCGTCACTCCTTCCCATACTACGTAGAACTTTTCTTTAGCCATTTTCTGATAATGAATGATTATGTCAACAGCATTGACGGTGCGAAGGTACAAATATATTCCGGAATCGAACAAGTTGGCAGAGAAGCTTGTTCTAATTTATAAGGAGTTTAAGAAAATAAAATTAAGAAAGGAGCCATTATGGAAAGAACTTTTAGTGAAGCTTTGAAGAATCGTCGGACTTATTATTCGATTACCGACCAGTCACCTATTCCGGATCAGGAGATAGAATGCATTATCAATCTGGCTGTGAGACACGTGCCGTCGGCATTCAATTCTCAATCTACCCGTGTGGTGCTTCTTCTTGGCAAGTCTCATAAAAAGTTATGGAACATTGTAAAAGATGCGTTGAGGAAGATTGTGCCGGGAGAAGCGTTTGCGAAAACCGAAGAAAAGATTGACAATTCCTTTGCCTGTGGATATGGTACGGTGTTGTTCTTTGAAGATCAGAAGGTGGTGAAGGGGCTTCAGGAAGCTTTCCCGTCTTATCAGGAGAATTTCCCCGGATGGTCATTACAAACCTCGGCGATGCATCAGCTGGCTGTTTGGGTCATGCTTGAAGATGTGGGCTTCGGTGCTTCCTTGCAACATTATAATCCGTTGATTGATGATGAGGTGCGTCGGGCATGGAATTTGCCTGCACATTGGCATCTGATTGCGGAAATGCCGTTTGGAGTGCCCGTCAATAAGCCGGGAGAAAAAGAGTTCCAGCCACTGGAAGAACGGATAAAAGTTTTTAAATAATAGAGAATCATTCTTCATTATTCATTAAATGATTAATTTTGTGAGCAAAATTAATCATTTATGGTTCGTATCTTCCTTACCGGCTATATGGGTGCCGGAAAAACTACTTTGGGCAAGGCTTTTGCCCGCAAACTGAATGTCCCGTTCATTGATCTGGACTGGTATATCGAAGAACGTTTTCATAAAACTGTCGGAGAACTATTCACGGAACGGGGGGAAGCCGGATTTCGTGAGTTGGAAAGAAATATGCTTCATGAGGTAGCTGAGTTTGAGAACGTCGTTATCTCTACAGGCGGGGGAGCACCCTGCTTTTATGACAATATGGAGTTTATGAACCGGACGGGGAAAACCGTTTTCTTGAATGTACATCCCGATGTGCTGTTCAGACGCTTGCGTATTGCCAAGCAGCAACGTCCCATTCTTCAGGGAAAGGAAGATGATGAATTAATGGATTTCATCATTCAGGCGCTTGAAAAGCGTGCACCTTTTTATACGCAGGCGCAATATATCTTTAATGCGGACGAACTGGAAGACCGCTGGCAGATTGAATCGTCTGTGCAACGCCTGCAGGAACTGCTGGAAATATAAATTAAGACCGGTTATATAGACCAATTGAAAGAAATAATATCCAATTAATTGGCAGCCTGTAGATAAATCTGTATTTTTGCCATCCAATTATTTACTAAAAACACTGAATAACAGAAAATGAGAAAGTGGCGTATTGAAGATTCTGAAGAACTCTACAACATTACGGGTTGGGGTACTTCGTACTTTAGTATTAATGACGCAGGTCATGTTGTTGTTACACCGCGGAGAGATGGAGTGACCGTCGACCTGAAGGAACTGGTTGACGAGTTACAATTGCGGGATGTGGCATCTCCCATGCTGTTGCGTTTCCCGGATATTCTGGACAACCGTATTGAAAAGATGTCTTCCTGTTTTAAGCAGGCTGCCGAAGAGTACGGGTATAAAGCCGAGAATTTTATCATCTATCCCATTAAGGTCAACCAGATGCGTCCTGTGGTAGAAGAGATTATCAGCCACGGAAAGAAATTCAATCTCGGACTGGAAGCCGGTTCCAAACCGGAACTTCATGCGGTGATTGCCGTCAATACGGATTCTGACTCATTGATTGTTTGTAACGGCTATAAAGACGAAAGTTATATCGAACTGGCACTCCTTGCCCAAAAGATGGGCAAACGTATCTTCCTCGTAGTAGAGAAGATGAACGAACTGAAACTGATAGCCAAAATGGCGAAGCAGTTGAATGTACAGCCCAATATCGGTATTCGTATTAAACTGGCTTCTTCCGGCAGTGGAAAATGGGAAGAATCGGGCGGTGATGCCAGCAAGTTCGGTCTGACTTCCAGCGAACTGCTCGAAGCGCTTGACTTTATGGAAAGCAAGGGCTTGAAAGATTGCCTGAAACTGATTCATTTCCATATTGGCAGCCAGGTGACGAAGATTCGTCGCATTAAGACGGCTTTGCGCGAAGCTTCTCAATTTTACGTGCAGCTTCACTCTATGGGATTCAATGTGGAGTTTGTGGACATCGGCGGCGGACTGGGCGTTGATTATGACGGAACCCGTTCTTCCAATAGTGAAGGTAGTGTAAACTATTCCATTCAGGAATATGTGAATGACTCCATTTCTACATTGGTAGATGTCAGCGATAAAAACGGCATCCCGCATCCGAACATCATTACCGAGAGCGGACGGGCATTGACGGCTCATCACTCTGTCTTGATCTTCGAGGTGCTCGAAACAGCTACTCTTCCGGAATGGGATGATGAAGAGGAAATCGCTCCGGATGCACATGAGCTTGTGCAGGAACTGTACAGTATTTGGGATTCGTTGAACCAGAATAAGATGCTGGAAGCATGGCATGATGCACAACAGATTCGGGAAGAAGCGCTCGACTTGTTCAGTCATGGTATTGTGGATTTGAAGACCCGTGCTCAGATCGAACGTTTGTATTGGTCCATTACACGGGAAATTAATCAGATCGCCGGAGGCTTGAAACATGCGCCGGATGAATTCCGGGGATTGTCCAAGTTGCTGGCGGATAAATATTTTTGTAATTTCTCATTGTTCCAGTCCTTGCCCGACTCTTGGGCGATTGATCAGATATTTCCGATTATGCCTATTCAGCGGTTGGATGAGAAGCCGGAGCGTTCGGCTACCCTGCAGGATATCACCTGTGATTCGGACGGAAAGATTGCAAATTTCATTTCTACCCGGAATGTAGCTCATTATCTGCCTGTGCATAGTCTGAAGAAAACAGAACCTTACTATCTGGCTGTTTTCCTGGTCGGAGCTTATCAGGAGATTTTGGGAGATATGCATAATCTGTTTGGAGATACGAATGCTGTTCACGTTTCTGTGAATGAAAAGGGATATAATATCGAACAGATTATTGATGGTGAGACAGTAGCGGAAGTGTTGGATTACGTACAATATAATCCTAAAAAACTGGTACGTACCCTTGAAACATGGGTGACCAAGTCTGTAAAAGAAGGAAAGATATCGTTGGAAGAGGGTAAAGAGTTTCTGTCCAACTATCGTTCGGGACTTTACGGCTATACTTACTTAGAATAACCGGCAAGGTGCCGGAGCCGAGTTCTCCATTCGGCAAACTTATTAGAATTGAATAAAAAATGAGGGAAAAACTAACTGTAATTAAGGTGGGTGGAAAAATCGTAGAAGAGGAAGCCACCCTTCTTCAGTTGTTGAATGACTTTGCCGCCATCAGCGGACATAAAGTGCTGGTTCACGGCGGCGGTCGCTCGGCAACAAAGATTGCCGCACAACTAGGTATTGAAAGCAAAATGGTAAATGGTCGTCGTATTACCGATGCGGAAACGTTGAAAGTGGTAACGATGGTGTATGGTGGTCTGGTAAACAAGAATATTGTTGCCGGGTTGCAGGCCCGTGGAGTGAACGCTCTTGGACTGACCGGGGCGGATATGAATGTGATCCGATCGGTAAAGCGTCCGGTGAAAGAGGTTGATTATGGTTTCGTGGGCGATGTGGAGAAGGTAGATGCTTCTTTGCTGGCTGATCTGATTCATAAAGGAGTGGTGCCCGTGATGGCACCGTTGACACACGATGGTCAAGGTAATATGCTGAATACAAATGCGGATACCATTGCCGGAGAGACGGCAAAGGCTTTGTCGGTGCTGTTTGACGTGACGCTGGTGTACTGCTTCGAAAAGAAAGGTGTGCTGCGTGACGAGAATGATGACGATAGTGTGATCCCTGAGATTACCCGTGCCGAATTCGAACAATACGTTGCTGACGGCGTTATTCAAGGTGGCATGATTCCTAAGTTGGAAAATTCTTTTGAAGCAATTAATGCAGGAGTTACAGAAGTTGTAATTACCTTAGCATCAGCGATTAAAGGCAGCGAAGGAACGCGGATAAAAAAATAATTCAAAAAAAGTAATGGGCGTCTGTAACTTTTCGTATCCCAGCCCGTCATTATTATAGAGATGCAAGAGATCAGCTTCCGAAACGATATTTTGCCGTTGAAGGATAAACTCTTTCGACTGGCGCTCAGAATAACCCTGGATAGGGCAGAAGCCGAGGATGTCGTTCAGGACACCATGATAAGAGTGTGGAACAAGCGTGATGAGTGGTCGCAATTTGAATCGGTTGAAGCCTATTGTCTGATAGTGGCAAAGAATCTGGCTATAGACCGGAGCCAGAAGAAAGAAGCTCAGAATGTGGAAATCACCCCCGAAATGGAGGAAGAACCTGATGCAAACAGTCCGTATGACCAGTTGGTTCATGATGAGAAAATGAACATTATCAATAGACTGGTGAACGAACTTCCCGAAAAACAGCGGCTTATCATGCAACTGAGGGACATTGAAGGTGAAAGCTATAAGAAAATTGCAACCCTTCTGAATCTGACAGAGGAACAAGTGAAAGTGAACCTTTTCAGAGCCAGACAAAAGGTAAAACAAAGGTATTTAGAAATTGACGAATATGGATTATAAGGATATAGAACAGCTCCTGGAGCGATATTGGCAATGCGAAACTTCCGTGGAGGAGGAATCTGTGTTGCGCGACTTCTTCACAAAGGAGGAAGTACCCGCTCATTTGCTCCGCTATAAAAACTTGTTTGTTTATCAGCAGGTTCAGCAGGAGGTAGGACTGGGCGAAGACTTTGACGCACGTATTCTGGCACAGGTGGAAACTCCGGTAGTGAAGGCAAAGCGTCTGACACTGACAGGAAGATTCATCCCCCTGTTCAAGGCCGCTGCTGTGATTGCAATCATCCTTTCATTAGGAAATGTAGCGCAACATTCTTTTTCCGGAGATGATGGAAGAGTATTGGCAACGGATACCATTGGTAAACAGGTGACCGCACCGTCGGTAGCTCTGTCAAATGAGCTGAAAGCAGATCAGGCATTGGCTGACAGCCTTGCGAAGATCAACAAGGTGCAGGTTATGAAAGAATAGACATTTTCATTTGCTTTAAACATATAATATAGTTAGTGTGCTTTAATTAAAACAACATCGAAAGCGAAACTGTGAAGTTTTCAATTCTCTCAAATTTTTTATAATGAAACTAACTAAATAAATGGGCTACCGCGAGATGCAGTAGCCCTTTTATGTTTTTGGGATGTTTATGGATTTAGTCTAGTTTGCGGAGCTTCTTGTGAGGGAAATCAATAGCCTGAGGATTTCCTTTGTAAGCGACGTTGCCGCTTCCGCTGACGTGCCCGCCTAGTTTGCCGTTGACGAAGCAGCTGATGTTACCCGAACCTGAGATGCCTGCATATACGTCCGTAGCTTCCAGAGCGACAGCTTTGATGTTGCCGGATCCTGATATGTTGTACTTTGCTGCGTCTGTCATGCCGTCAAGGGTGATGTTGCCCGATCCGGAAATGCTTGCAGAGCAGGTTTTGCTGTCGATTTGTTTGAGTCTGACATCACCCGAACCATGAATTGAGATGGCCAGATGTCCGGTATCGAATGTGCTTCCTCCTAAATTGCCCGAACCGTTAATCGTTACTTTAAGATCTCCCTCGGTGTGAATGCCGTTCGCAAAGAGAATGCCACCCGATCCGTTGAGTGTCAGTCCGTTCAGGTCCGGTGAGAAAACTTTGATCTCTAGTTTGCCCTTGTCGATGATATTGACATTCTTTTTAAATTTTATATTCAATGTTTTTCCGTTTACTTTTGTTTCCAGGAGTTCTACGATATTGTCCGAACCGTAAATCTCGATGCGGGAGGAGGAGTCTTGCTGGTAGATGATGTTGGCACTTCCGGACATGCTGATGTCATTGAAATGTTCCAGATTCTCTTTTTTGGTGATGTAGTTTTTACTGCCTTTCACAATAGGGCCATTAAAACAGGAGGTGGCGGAGAATATCAGAATTATTCCGAGCAGCCATGCAGTCAATGTGTTTCTTTTCATAATTGATAGTTGATTTTAATATGAGTTTATATGGATTAGACGTTGCGAGTTACTATAAAGTTGCATTGAATATCACTTTTTTCGCCACCGGCTTCTTTTTTTATTATTTTTGCAGCATCGGTTAAGGAGGAGAAAATGGATACAGTGATAGAAGATGATGAATTGGGAAGTTTGATAGTACGTGTCAATCCACGTGCCCGCAGTTTGGTGTTTCGTACCAAAAGCGATGCGGTCTACGTTTCGGTACCTCCCGGCACCACGACGAAAGAGGTGAAGCGTGCTATTGAGAATCTTCGTAGTAAGTTGCTGCTTTCCCGTCAGAAGGTTGCCCGTCCGTTGATTGACTTGGACTATAAGATTGATGCCGAGCATTTCAAACTATCTCTCATCTTAGGTGAAAAGGAGCAGTTTCTGGCTAATTCGCGATTGGGTGTCATGCAGATCGTTTGTCCGCCTCAAGCGGATTTTACTGATGAAAATTTACAGAACTGGTTGCGTAAAGTGATTGAAGAATCTTTGAGGCGGAATGCGAAAAGTATTCTTCCTCCTCGTTTGGAGCATCTTTCGGCGCAATGTGGATTGTCTTATGCCAGCGTGAAGATAAACTCCAGCCAGGGACGCTGGGGGAGTTGCTCGGCGAGAAAAAATATAAATCTGTCCTATTATCTTGTCCTGTTGCCTTCCCACCTGATCGACTATGTGCTTCTGCACGAGTTGTGCCATACTCGTGAGATGAATCACGGTGAGCGTTTCTGGGACTTGCTGAACCGGTTCACAGATGGCAAGGCCCTTGCTTTGCGTAAAGAATTGAAGAAGTATCGCACAGAGATATAAGATGCTTGGGATAAGGAACTCCTGATATTAAGCAGACTCTTATTTAGCAAGCTGTTTGATTCCGTCCGTTTCTTTTTCAAACTGATAAGTTCCTCCCTTCTCGCTGAGATCGAAAACGGATGCTATTTCCGTTTTATTGTCTACAATCATCAGTGCGCTTTGTTCTGCAAACCGACCGACCTCTACCGTAAAGGCTTCTTCCTGCATGACTTGATTGGCGATAAGGCTGTCATTGACGAATAGCGAAATGGAATCTCCGGCAAATCCTTTTACCAGGCTGATCGTATAAGTTTCAATATAATGTCGTTCTGCCTGGTTTTCCCGTTGCAGGCGTAAGCTCATATAAATGAAAATAACTACGACAAAAATGACGGCAAAAGCCAGAATGCCATTGCCGACCATAAACTGTTTGTTGGTGTTGAGATGATGTGCCATAGCCGTTGTATTTTTAATTATTGCGGTGTAAAGATACAATTATTTTTTGTATTACTAAGAATTTCATTATCTTAGCAACCAACATCCGTCTGAATTCAGGATTGTATCGGTGTCGTGGAGTGTGTAAACCTAAGTTGAATATATACAATAAAGATTATGGATCATGAAGTGTTTATTAGCTATTCAAGTGCCAATATACAGACGGCACAGGCAATATGTCATGCATTAGAAAGTAACAGGATCAAGTGTTGGATGGCTCCGCGTGACATAAGACCCGGAGCGGAGTATGGTGATATTATTGAAGAAGCTATTGTGACCTGTAAAGTGTTCCTGATTGTCTTTTCTGAAACGTCTCAAATATCCCGCTGGGTGCGTAGTGAACTGAATATTGGCTTTAGCAGCAATAAGCCTATTATACCTTTCCGCATAGATCCTACTGATCTGAAAGGGTCTATGAAACTGATGCTGAATGATAAACACTGGCTGAATGCTTATCCTAATCCGGAAGAGAAGTTTAGTGAGCTGGCTGCGGTCATACTTGATTTGTTGCAACATCCGGCTGTGGATACAATTTCACCTCCCGGCTTTCAACCGGCTTCGAATGTCGCTTCTGCAGACGGTAGTAATGCCGGTGCGCAGGGGTTATTCGGAAAACTGCTCAATCAGCTGTTCGTTAAGCGGAGAGTGAAAGTAACTTCTGATCATGCTGCCGAAATATTCCTGAATGGTGAGAGAAAAGGAAAACTGGATGCTTATGAAACTGGTAACTATTCTGTCAGTGAGGATTTCTATCAGCTGGAAGTTTATAGCTGTGAGTACGGGAAAAAAGTGAAATGTGAATATAGCGGATCTTTTTCCAATTCTTCGACAGTTATTATTTCTGTGGATATGGCTACGGCTGAAAAGCAATATCTGATGAAAGCTAAAAATATAACTTCCGGGCGGATCAATGATTTGGGAATTATCTTCCTGGATGAAGGAAAATTTGAAGATGCCCAGGAGTGTTTCCTGAAAGCTGCAAGTATGGGAGAAGCTGCCGCTGCTTATAATTTAGGAATGATGTACCATTTTGGCAAAGGGGTGGAAATAGATTACGATGTCGCGCGTGAATATTATGAAGAGGCGGTAAAGAGTGACTATCCGTTGGCGCTGAATAATTTGGGCTCAATTTATTATAACGGACATGGAGTGAGAAAAGACATTGCGAAATCGTTCCCATATTTTTGTCGTGCGGCAGAGAGAGGGGTGGAATCCGCTCAGTTTACGGTTGCTACCATGCTGTTTTACGGTCAGGGAGTGGCAGTAGATAAAGCCAAGGCTAAAAAGTGGTTCCAAAAAGCCGCAGCTCAAGGCTGTAAGGATTCTCAAAACTATCTGAATTCCTGGGTTGATGATTAGATATTGGTGTTTGTGCCTGATATACGACTGTTAATTCATACTTTTTTTCTTTAATGTTTTGTAGTCGAATAGATTATTTATATCTTTGCAACCGAAATGGATGAAAGGTGGAGGGGCGATTAAGCTCCTTTTTTTGTTCTTATATAGTTAATAAATGATAGAAAAGAAAACTGTTTGTCAGATTGTTGAAGAGTGGCTGGAAGGAAAAGACTACTTTCTGGTAGAGGTGACCGTGAGCCCGGATGACAAGATCGTGGTCGAAATAGACCACGCAGAAGGAGTTTGGATTGAAGACTGCGTAGAGCTTAGCCGCTTTATCGAGTCGAAACTGAACCGTGAAGAGGAAGATTATGAATTGGAAGTGGGCTCTGCCGGTATCGGACAACCCTTTAAAGTGCTGCAACAGTATTACATCCACATCGGACAAGAGGTGGAAGTAGTGACCAGAGACGGACGTAAACTGGCAGGTATCCTGAAAGATGCCGATGAAGAGAAGTTTACGGTAGGCGTAGAGAAGAAGGTAAAACTCGAAGGTTCCAAGCGTCCGAAGCTGATCGAAGAGGACGAAACCTTCACTTATGAGCAAATAAAATATACTAAATACTTAATTAGCTTTAAATAGTTATGGCCAAAAAAGAAGAAACAATCAGCTTGATTGATACATTTTCGGAATTTAAGGAACTGAAGAATATCGATAGAACGACGATGGTTAGCGTACTTGAAGAGTCGTTCCGTAGCGTAATCGCGAAAATGTTTGGCACCGATGAGAATTACGACGTGATCGTGAACCCGGACAAGGGTGACTTCGAGATATGGCGTAACCGTGAAGTTGTGGCCGATGAAGATTTGACAAACCCCAATATGCAGATTTCGCTGACAGAAGCACAGAAAATCGATGCTTCATACGAAGAAGGCGAAGAAGTGACTGATGAGGTGATCTTTGCCAAGTTCGGACGTCGTGCTATCCTGAATCTTCGCCAGACACTGGCTTCAAAGATTCTGGAACTTGAAAAAGACAGTATTTATAATAAATATATTGATAAAGTAGGTACAATCATCAACGCGGAAGTATACCAGATCTGGAAAAAGGAAATGTTGCTTCTGGACGATGAAGGAAACGAACTGCTGTTGCCTAAGACTGAACAGATCCCGAGCGACTTTTATCGCAAAGGTGAAACAGCCCGTGCAGTGGTTGCCCGCGTAGACAACAAGAACAATAATCCGAAGATTATTTTGTCACGTACTTCTCCCGTTTTCCTGCAACGTCTGTTTGAAATGGAAGTACCTGAAATCAATGATGGTTTGATTACCATTAAAAAGATTGCCCGTATCCCTGGCGAACGTGCCAAGATCGCAGTGGAATCTTATGATGACAGAATCGATCCCGTAGGCGCCTGCGTAGGTGTAAAAGGAAGCCGTATTCATGGGATTGTTCGTGAATTACGCAATGAAAATATCGACGTGATTAATTATACATCGAACATTTCATTGTTTATCCAGCGTGCTTTGAGCCCGGCTAAGATTTCTTCTATCCGTCTGAATGAGGAAGAGAAAAAGGCTGAGGTATTCCTTAAACCGGAAGAGGTATCGCTTGCTATTGGTAAAGGCGGTTTGAATATCAAGCTGGCCAGTATGTTGACTGAGTACACTATCGACGTGTTCCGTGAATTGGATGAGAATGTGGCTGACGAGGATATCTATCTCGACGAGTTCAGAGATGAAATCGACGGATGGGTGATTGATGCAATCAAGGCTATCGGTATCGATACAGCGAAGGCTGTGTTGAATGCGCCTCGCGAGATGTTGATTGAAAAGACGGACCTGGAAGAAGAGACAGTGGACGAGGTAATACGTATTTTGAAATCGGAGTTTGAAGAAGAACCGGCAGCAGAGATGGAGCCTGAGACAGAGGCGGAACCTGAAGCTGAACCAACACAAGAGTAATATGCATTACGATTGAATTTTCTTCGCTCCATTTATTCATTAAATTTTAAATATGACGATAAGGTTAAACAAAGTTACAAGAGATTTGAATGTAGGAATCGCGACGGTAGTTGAGTTCCTGCAAAAGAAAGGGTATACCGTTGAGGCTAATCCTAATACCAAAATTAGTGAGGAGCAGTACGCTGTGCTCGTTAAAGAGTTTAGTACAGACAAGAACCTTAGACTTGAATCGGAGCGTTTCATCCAGGAACGTCAGAATAAGGAACGTAATAAGGCATCGGTATCTATCGAGGGCTTCGAGAAGCAGCAGGAGAAACCGAAGTCGGAAGATGTGATTAAGACAGTCGTACCGGAGGATGCACGTCCTAAGTTTAAACCTGTCGGAAAAATAGATTTGGATAAATTCAGCGGTCGGAGAACAGATAAAGTAGAAAAAGCGCCGGAAAAGAAAGTAGAACCTGTAGTAGAACAACCTGTGGTAAAGCAACCCGTTGCTGAAAAAACAGTCGTTGAGAAACCAGTGGTTGAACCCGAAGTGAAAAAGGAAGAGCCGAAAGTGGAAAAGGTGGAAGTAATTGCACCGAAACCTGCACCGGCATCTGCTCCGGTAGAACAGCCAGTAGTAGCGCCGAAACCTGCAGTGGAGACAAAACCGGTAGAAGTTGAGAAAGTAGTAGTGGAAGAAGTAAAGAAAGAAGAGCCGAAGGTGGTAGAAACTGCACCTGTGAAGGCAGAAGAACGTAAAGTAGAAAGAACGGCAGAAGTAACTGCAACAGTGACAACTCCGACTGAAGAAAATGCGTCGAAAGAAAATGAGGTGTTTAAAATCCGTCAACCGGAACTGGGAGCGAAGATCAATGTCATCGGTCAGATTGACCTGGCTGCATTGAACCAGTCTACCCGTCCTAAGAAGAAATCGAAGGAAGAAAAACGCCGTGAACGCGAAGAAAAAGAAAAAGTTCGTCAGGATCAGAAGAAACTGATGAAGGAAGCTATCATCAAGGAAATCCGTAAAGAGGACAGTAAACAGGCAAAACCGGGCGTAAAAGATAATAATGCCGATGCTGCCAGAAAGAAACGGAATCGTATCAACAAAGAAAAGGTGGATGTCAACAATGTGGCAACTTCCAACTTTGCTGCTCCGAGACCCAATACTCAGACCGGTAAAGGTGGTGGTAACCATCCCCGTCCTCAGGGTCAAGGCCAGGGACAGGGCAATAATAATAACAAGAAGAATAATAATAAGGATCGCTTCAAGAAGCCGGTTATCAAGCAGGAGGTTAGCGAAGAAGATGTAGCAAAGCAGGTAAAAGAAACTTTGGCACGTCTGACAACCAAGGGTAAGAACAAGACTTCTAAGTACCGCAAGGAAAAACGTGAAATGGCTTCCAACCGTATGCAGGAACTGGAAGATCAGGAAATGGCAGAAAGCAAGGTACTGAAGCTGACTGAGTTCGTAACGGCTAACGAGTTGGCTACAATGATGGACGTATCAGTCAATCAGGTTATTGCAACTTGTATGAGTATCGGTATGATGGTTTCCATCAACCAGCGTCTGGATGCGGAAACAATCAATCTGGTAGCCGAAGAGTTTGGTTTCAAGACCGAATATGTAAGTGCGGAAGTGGCACAGGCTATCGTGGAAGAAGAAGATGCTCCGGAAGATTTGCAGCCACGTGCTCCGATCGTAACGGTGATGGGACACGTTGACCACGGTAAGACATCCTTGCTTGACTACATCCGTAAGGCGAATGTAATTGCCGGTGAAGCCGGAGGTATTACACAGCACATCGGTGCTTACAACGTACAGTTGGAAGACGGACGCCGTATTACGTTCCTGGATACTCCGGGACACGAGGCGTTTACTGCTATGCGTGCCCGTGGTGCGAAAGTAACGGATATTGCGATCATTATTGTGGCAGCCGATGATAACGTGATGCCGCAGACGAAGGAAGCGATCAATCATGCGATGGCAGCAGGTGTACCTATTGTATTTGCAATCAATAAGGTAGATAAGCCGACTGCTAATCCGGACAAGATTAAAGAAGAACTGGCTGCAATGAACTATCTCGTGGAAGAATGGGGTGGTAAATATCAGTCACAAGATATCTCTGCCAAGAAAGGTATGGGTGTGGAAGATTTGATGGAAAAAGTATTGCTGGAAGCTGAAATGCTTGATTTGAAGGCAAATCCGAACCGCAATGCAACAGGATCCATCATTGAATCTTCATTGGATAAGGGACGTGGTTATGTAGCTACCGTGCTGGTATCGAATGGTACTTTGAAAGTAGGAGATATCGTATTGGCAGGAACCAGCTACGGACGTGTGAAAGCCATGTTCAACGAACGTAATCAGCGCGTGAAAGAAGCGGGACCGGCCGAACCGGCATTGATTCTGGGACTGAACGGTGCTCCTGCTGCAGGTGATACGTTCCATGTAGTTGAAAGCGATCAGGAAGCCCGTGAGATCACGAACAAACGTGAACAGCTGGCTCGTGAACAAGGCTTGCGTACACAGAAGATCCTGACCTTGGACGAACTTGGCCGTCGTATTGCTTTGGGTAACTTCCAGGAATTGAACATCATCGTCAAGGGTGACGTGGACGGTTCTGTAGAAGCATTGAGCGACTCGTTGATCAAGTTGTCTACTGAACAGATCCAGGTAAATGTGATTCATAAAGGCGTGGGTGCTATCTCCGAATCGGATGTATCATTGGCTGCTGCTTCGGATGCGATTATCGTCGGATTCCAGGTACGTCCTTCGGGTGCTGCCGCTAAGATGGCGGAACAGGAAGGTGTCGATATCCGTAAGTATTCCGTCATCTACGATGCAATCGAAGAGGTGAAGGCCGCTATGGAAGGTATGTTGGCTCCGGAACTGAAAGAACAGATTACAGCTACGATCGAAATTCGCGAAGTGTTCAATATCACGAAAGTGGGACTTGTGGCCGGTGCGGTAGTGAAGACCGGAAAAGTGAAACGAAGCGACAAGGCTCGTCTGATCCGCGATGGTATCGTTATCTTCACCGGAAACATCAATGCACTGAAACGCTTCAAGGACGACGTGAAGGAAGTAGGTACAAACTTCGAGTGCGGTATCAGTCTGGTGAACTGCAACGACATGAAGGTAGGCGATATGATCGAGACATTCGAAGAAATAGAAGTGAAACAGACGTTATAAATTGTACTGAATCGGGAATATACGGAGGCACAGAGTGGATTTACAACTCCGTGCCTCCTTTTTCTTTTAAAAAGAGATAATGACAACGATTGATATAATCATCCTTATTATAATAGGTGCCGGTGTGGTGGCGGGTTTTATGAAAGGCTTTATCCGTCAGCTGGCTTCTATTCTGGGATTGGTCGTCGGTTTGCTGGCAGCAAAGGCTTTGTATGCAACGTTGGCGGAGAAGCTTTGTCCGGCTGTGACGGACTCGATGACGGTTGCACAGGTATTGGCTTTTATTGTCATCTGGATCGCTGTTCCGCTGATATTCACGTTAGTGGCGTCCTTGCTGACGAAAGCGATGGAAGCTATTTCACTGGGGTGGCTGAACCGTTGGCTGGGAAGTGGATTGGGAGCACTCAAATTTCTGTTGCTAACGAGCCTTGTGATCTGTGTGATAGAGTTTATCGATAGCGATAATAAGTTAATTAGTGCAACAAAAAAGAGCGAATCATTGTTATATTATCCTATGGAAACGTTTGCGGGAATCTTTTTCCCTGCTGCTAAGAATATAACGCAACAATATATATTAGATAATAAAGATGCAACAAGAAGAACCCAATAAATATGTAAAGGAACTGACGCAGGAGAAGTACAAATATGGCTTCACCACGGAAGTACACACCGATGTTATTGAGCGTGGACTCAACGAAGATGTAGTCCGTCTGATTTCATCGAAAAAAGATGAACCCGAATGGCTGCTGGAGTTCCGACTGAAAGCGTATCGCCATTGGCTGACGCTGGAAATGCCGACTTGGGCACATCTCCGTATTCCGGAGATCGATTATCAGGCAATTTCGTACTATGCCGATCCGACGAAGAAGAAAGAAGGACCAAAGAGTATGGATGAAGTAGATCCGGAACTGATAAAGACATTCAATAAACTGGGTATTCCCTTGGAAGAACAGATGGCATTGAGCGGAATGGCTGTGGATGCAGTGATGGACTCGGTATCCGTAAAGACTACTTTCAAAGAGACGTTGATGGAGAAAGGCATTATATTCTGCTCCTTTAGTGAAGCGGTACGGGAACATCCGGACCTTGTGAAGAAGTATATGGGCTCGGTAGTAGGCTATCGGGATAACTTCTTCGCTGCTTTGAACTCGGCCGTGTTCTCTGACGGTTCTTTCGTTTATATACCGAAGGGAGTACGCTGTCCGATGGAGCTTTCTACTTATTTCCGTATCAATGCCCGTAACACGGGACAGTTTGAACGTACGCTGATTGTGGCGGACGATGATTCGTATGTATCTTATCTGGAGGGATGTACCGCACCGATGCGTGATGAAAATCAGTTGCATGCGGCTATCGTGGAGATTGTGGTACATGATCGTGCAGAAGTGAAATACAGTACGGTTCAGAACTGGTATCCGGGTGATGCCGAAGGTAAAGGTGGAGTCTATAACTTTGTGACGAAACGCGGCAACTGCAAAGGGGTGGACAGCAAACTGTCCTGGACACAGGTGGAAACTGGTTCGGCTATTACGTGGAAGTACCCTTCCTGCATATTGACAGGCGATAATTCGACGGCTGAGTTTTATTCTGTAGCCGTGACAAATAATTATCAGCAAGCAGATACCGGAACAAAAATGATTCATCTGGGAAAGAATACCCGCAGCACGATTGTCAGCAAAGGTATCTCTGCCGGACATAGCGAGAACTCTTATCGCGGTCTGGTACGTGTAGCTGAAAAAGCCGATAATGCACGCAATTACAGCCAATGTGACTCTTTGCTGCTGGGTGATAAATGTGGTGCGCATACTTTCCCGTATATGGATATCCATAATGAGACGGCCGTGGTGGAGCATGAGGCGACTACCAGCAAGATCAGCGAAGATCAGATATTCTATTGTAATCAGCGGGGAATCCCGACAGAGGATGCTATCGGGCTGATTGTTAACGGATATGCGAAAGAAGTATTAAATAAACTTCCGATGGAGTTTGCGGTGGAAGCACAGAAATTGCTTACTATTTCGTTGGAAGGAAGCGTGGGATAAAAAATAAATAAGCTTATGTTAGAGATAAAAGACCTGCATGCCAGCATTAATGGCAAAGAGATATTGAAAGGTATTAACCTGACGGTGAAACCGGGCGAAGTACATGCGATAATGGGGCCGAACGGTTCCGGAAAGAGTACGCTTTCTTCTGTTTTGGTGGGAAATCCTGCTTTTGAGGTGACAAAAGGTTCGGTCACTTTCTATGGCAAGAATCTGCTGGAGTTGAGTCCGGAAGACCGTAGTCATGAAGGTATTTTCCTTAGTTTCCAGTATCCGGTAGAAATCCCCGGAGTAAGCATGGTGAACTTCATGCGGGCGGCTGTCAATGAACAACGCAAGTATAAAGGTCTGCCTGCGTTGACTGCCAGCGAATTTCTGAAACTGATGCGTGAGAAGCGTGCCGTAGTCGAACTGGACAATAAACTTGCTAACCGTTCGGTGAATGAAGGTTTCTCCGGTGGTGAGAAGAAGCGTAACGAGATCTTCCAGATGGCAATGCTGGAACCGCGTCTGAGCATTCTTGACGAGACAGATTCCGGTTTGGATATTGATGCCCTTCGTATTGTAGCGGAAGGCGTGAATAAGCTCAAGACTCCCGAAACAAGTACGATCGTCATCACTCACTATCAGCGTCTGCTCGATTATATCAAACCGGATATAGTGCACGTACTCTATAAAGGTCGTATTGTGAAAACCGCCGGACCGGAACTAGCCTTGGAACTGGAAGAAAAGGGATACGATTGGATTAAGAAAGAAGTAGGAGAATAACGATGAATGTAGAACAACAATACATAGATCTCTTCTCTCAGACGGAAGCCATGATCTGCAAGCATAGTGCGGAAGTGCTGAATGCACCCCGTGCGGCTGCTTTTGCCGATTTTGAGCGTCTCGGATTCCCGACCCGTAAGATGGAGAAGTATAAATACACGGATATAAGCAAGTATTTCGAGCCCGATTACGGTCTGAACCTTAACCGCCTTCAGATTCCGGTCAATCCGTACGAAGTGTTTAAGTGTGATGTCCCGAATATGAGCACAGCCTTGTATTTTGTGGTAAACGACGCATTTTATAATAAAGCGCTTCCTAAAACTCATTTGCCGGAAGGAGTCATCTTCGGCAGCCTCAAAGAAGTCGCTGCGGAACATCCCGAACTGGTGAAGAAGTACTACGGCAAGCTGGCTGATACCTCCAAGGATGGCGTAACAGCTTTCAATACGACTTTTGCACAGGATGGAGCCATCTTCTATGTTCCGAAGAACGTAATCGTAGAGAAGCCCATCCAGCTGGTGAATATCCTTCGTGCAGATGTTAACTTCATGGTGAACCGTCGCGTGCTGATCATCCTGGAAGATGGAGCGCAGGCACGCCTGTTGATCTGTGATCATGCGATGGATAATGTGAACTTCCTTGCAACGCAGGTGATCGAAGTATTTGCTGGAGAGAATGCGGTATTCGATATGTATGAGCTTGAAGAAACACATACAAGTACGGTTCGTATCAGTAACCTGTACGTGAAGCAGGAAGCAAACAGCAATGTTTTGCTGAATGGCATGACGCTGCACAACGGAACTACCCGTAATACAACGGAAGTTCTGCTAGCCGGCGAAGGGGCTGAGATTAATCTTTGCGGTATGGCAATCGCTGATAAAAACCAGCATGTGGACAATAACACCTCCATTGATCATGCAGTACCGAATTGTACCAGTAATGAATTATTCAAGTACGTGCTTGATGACCAGTCGACCGGTGCTTTTGCCGGACTGGTATTGGTACGTCCTGATGCCCAGCATACAAATTCTCAACAGACCAACCGCAACCTCTGTGCCACACGCGATGCGCGTATGTACACGCAGCCGCAGCTTGAAATCTATGCGGACGATGTGAAATGCTCTCACGGGGCAACTGTGGGGCAGTTGGACGAGAATGCTTTGTTCTATATGCGTGCACGCGGAATAGCGGAGAAAGAAGCACGCTTGCTTCTGATGTTTGCATTCGTCAATGAAGTCATCGATACGATTCGTCTGGATGCACTGAAAGACCGTCTGCACCTGTTGGTAGAAAAACGCTTCCGTGGCGAACTGAACAAGTGCCAGGGATGTGCAATATGTAAATGATGAATAAGTAAAATGGATATTCAAAAGATACGTGAAGACTTTCCGATATTGAGCCGTACGGTGTATGGTAAACCATTGGTTTATTTCGATAACGGTGCGACCACTCAGAAACCTCGTCTGGTGGTGGATGCGCTGGTAGATGAGTATTACTCTGTGAATGCGAATGTGCATCGTGGAGTACATTACCTTTCCCAGCAGGCAACGGAACTGCATGAAGCCTCCCGCGAGACGGTACGGCAGTTTATCAATGCCGGCAGCACGAATGAGGTCGTCTTTACACGGGGTACGACTGAAAGTATCAATTTGCTTGTTTCCAGTTTTGGAGATGAGTTTATGCAGGAAGGCGATGAAGTGATCCTTTCGGTGATGGAGCATCACAGTAATATCGTTCCCTGGCAACTTCTGGCTGCCCGCAAAGGAATTGCCATCAAGGTCATTCCGATGAATGACAAGGGCGAACTGTTGCTGGATGAATATGAAAAGTTATTCACCGAGCGTACAAAGATAGTCAGTGTAGTTCAGGTGTCGAACGTATTGGGAACCGTAAATCCTGTCAAGGAAATGATTGCGACGGCTCATGCGCATGGAGTACCTTTTCTAGTGGATGCTGCACAGTCTATCCCCCACATGAAGGTGGATGTGCAAGACTTGGATGCCGATTTCCTGGTGTTCTCCGCACATAAGGTTTACGGCCCGACAGGTGTCGGTGTGCTTTATGGAAAGGAAGAATGGCTGGACCGTATGCCCCCTTATCAAGGAGGAGGAGAAATGATTCAGCACGTCTCTTTTGAAAAGACTACCTTCAACGAACTGCCTTTCAAGTTTGAAGCCGGTACGCCGGACTACATCGGTACTACCGGACTGGCAAAAGCCCTTGACTATGTTAATGGCATCGGACTCGACCAAATCGCTGCTCATGAACACGAGCTGACAACGTATGCGCTGAAGCGATTGAAGGAAATACCCAATATGCGTATTTTCGGTGAGGCGGCAGATCGGGGAGCGGTGATTTCATTTCTGGTGGGAGATATTCATCATTTCGATTTGGGAACATTGTTAGACCGTTTAGGTATCGCTGTCCGCACGGGGCACCATTGTGCGCAACCGTTGATGCAACGGCTCGGAATCGAAGGTACGGTACGTGCATCATTTGCCATGTACAATACACGATCGGAAGTGGACGCATTAGTGGCTGGGATCGAACGCGTCAGCCAGATGTTCTAAAGATATTAATCGCTATTCCTGCAAGAATAGCGATTTTTTTTATTCTTTAACTAAAAAAGTCTCTTTGAAGTGCAGTGATTTGAAGTTTCCTGCGTCTAATAAGAAAGAATAAAAATCATTTTAGGTATATTAAGTTGGTCGTGAGACCGCGCTTTCTATAAATTCTCTCTCTCTTTAACTCTAATTGGCGGCTATATCGCATTGATTTGCGGTATAGCTGCAATTTTTTTAGGGTGACATTGCAACCTTTTGGGGATATCCTGCGTCTAATAGGATAGTAAACAACTAAAAAAGAAGAAAAAGATCATGTTAGTGACTACAACTCCCATCATTGAGGGAAAACGAATAGTAAAGTACTACGGAATTGTTTCCGGAGAGACAATCATTGGTGCCAATGTATTCCGTGACTTGTTTGCAAGTATTCGGGATATTGTAGGAGGTCGTTCCGGTGCATATGAAGAAGTACTACGTATGGCAAAAGATACAGCTTTGCAGGAGATGCAGGCACAGGCAGCAAAGTTAGGAGCCAATGCAGTGATCGGTGTCGATCTGGATTATGAAACAGTAGGAGGCAGCGGTAGTATGCTGATGGTAACTGCCAACGGAACTGCTGTAACGATTGAAGATTAGTTGATTGTTTTATTGTATGAGAAAGGGGATTCACCACGAACGGTGTTTCCCCTTTTGTTCTTAATGTTTGTGCCATGCCTTTGGCACAGTTGTGCCACTGCGTTGGCACTGCTATGCCAAGCCCTTGGCACAAGCGTGCCAAAGGCTTGGCATGAGTAAGGCAGTAGGAAGTTATCTGCCGTAAGCTCAATCACGCGGCTAAAGGCTTGATTAGTGGTGAAAGCATCTATGCCCACTTTCATCAGATAATCACTGGAATAAGTCTTTTCGTTGGCAGCCAGGCTGGATTTACTATTCGGCATCAGATTGATTTCTTTTACCTTATACATTTTCTTGGCATCCAATCCCTGTAGTTTAACAGGCAATAGTTAGTTTGCGGGCATAAAAAAAGGCTATCTATCCCAGACAGCCAATCTTTTGTTAACCTTAAATCTAATACTATGAAAAACACACTACAAAGATAGGGACTTTTCGGCTATCTCCAAATTTTCGGGGCAAAGTGAGGCGCTTTATAACATGGTTTAATAGAAATAACGGGTTTGTTAACGATTAACGTAATAAGACTAAAAATTAACTAACGAGCTATTGGCCTGATGCTCTTTTGCAGGATTCTCAAAAGACTTTTTTACTTGTTTTACCTTCGTTTCATTGAGAGTTATCGCATCAATCGGCAAGTTGGATTTTTTTTCTCTTTTGCTTGCTTTTTTCGTTTGATTTCCATACTTTTAGCCTCCATAAAACCCTTTAATAATTAATTCTATGGATAGCATTCTTTTCTGGCTGGTTCCGGTCGCTTCAGTGTTAGCCCTCTGTTTTGCTTATTACTTCCATAAGCAGATGATGAAAGAGAGTGAAGGTACTCCCCAAATGATAAAAATAGCCGCTGCGGTACGCAAGGGAGCTATGTCTTATCTGAAACAACAGTACAAGATTGTAGGTTGTGTTTTCCTTGGGCTGGTTATTTTGTTTTCAATTATGGCTTATGGCTTTCATGTTCAGAATGTGTGGGTTCCCATAGCTTTCCTGACGGGTGGTTTCTTCTCCGGTCTTTCCGGTTTCCTGGGTATGAAGACGGCAACCTATGCTTCGGCACGTACGGCGAATGCGGCACGCAATTCATTGAACTCCGGACTGAGAATCGCTTTCCGCAGTGGTGCGGTAATGGGACTCGTTGTAGTCGGACTGGGGTTGCTCGATATATCTTTCTGGTATCTGTTGCTGAACGCGGTGATTCCCGCCGACGCACTGACACCGACTCATAAACTTTGCGTAATCACTACCACGATGCTGACGTTCGGTATGGGAGCTTCCACACAGGCGCTCTTTGCCCGTGTAGGTGGCGGTATATATACAAAAGCTGCCGACGTAGGCGCCGACCTTGTGGGTAAGGTAGAAGCCGGAATTCCCGAAGACGATCCGCGAAACCCTGCCACCATTGCCGATAATGTAGGCGATAACGTAGGCGACGTGGCAGGTATGGGAGCCGACTTGTACGAATCTTATTGCGGTTCTATCCTGGCGACTGCCGCATTGGGTGCTGCCGCCTTTATACATTCGGCAGATACGGTCATGCAGTTCAAAGCAGTTATTGCCCCGATGCTGATTGCTGCGGTAGGTATTCTGCTTTCCATTATCGGCATCTTCTCCGTGCGCACCAAAGAAAATGCGACGGTGAAAGATTTGCTCGGCTCGCTGGCATTCGGAACAAACCTGAGTTCCGTGCTGATTGTGGCTGCTACCTTCTTAATCCTGTGGCTCTTACAGTTGGACAACTGGATTTGGATTTCATGCGCTGTCGTAGTCGGCCTGTTGGTCGGCATTGTGATCGGACGTTCTACCGAATATTATACTTCCCAGTCGTATCGCCCTACTCAGAAACTGAGTGAAAGCGGAAAGACTGGACCTGCCACCGTCATTATCTCCGGTATCGGTCTGGGTATGCTTTCTACGGCTATTCCCGTGATTGCGGTAGTGGTGGGTATCATTGCCTCCTTCCTGCTTGCTTCCGGTTTCGATTTTTCCAACGTGGGTATGGGACTCTACGGTATCGGTATTGCCGCTGTCGGTATGCTGTCCACATTAGGAATCACACTGGCTACGGACGCTTACGGCCCGATTGCTGATAATGCAGGCGGTAATGCGGAAATGGCCGGTCTGGGTGCCGAAGTCCGCAAGCGTACCGATGCGCTCGACTCTTTGGGAAATACAACCGCGGCAACCGGAAAAGGTTTTGCTATCGGTTCCGCTGCATTGACCGGACTGGCTTTGCTGGCATCCTATATCGAAGAAATCCGTATCGGTCTGACCCGTTTGGGGACAGTAGACCTGAGTATGCCGAACGGCGATGTTGTCTCAACCGCCAATGCTACCTTTGTCGATTTCATGAACTATTACGACGTGACGCTGATGAATCCGAAAGTTCTTTCCGGTATGTTCCTCGGTTCGATGATGGCGTTCTTGTTCTGTGGATTGACGATGAATGCGGTCGGCCGCGCAGCCGGACACATGGTAGATGAGGTGCGTCGTCAGTTCCGTGAGATCAAAGGCATTCTGACAGGAGAAGCCGAGCCGGATTATGAACGTTGTGTGGCTATCTCAACCAAGGGTGCGCAGCGCGAAATGGTGATTCCGTCGCTGATTGCTATCCTTGCGCCTATCGCTACCGGATTAATCTTCGGAGTGACCGGAGTACTGGGACTGCTGATCGGCGGTTTGAGCACAGGTTTTGTGCTGGCTATCTTTATGGCCAATGCAGGCGGTGCGTGGGATAATGCGAAGAAATATGTAGAAGAGGGGAACTTTGGAGGCAAAGGCGGTGAAGTGCATAAGGCAACCGTAGTAGGCGATACTGTGGGCGACCCGTTTAAGGATACTTCCGGCCCGAGTCTGAATATTTTAATCAAGCTCATGAGCATGGTAGCCATTGTGATGGCAGGGCTTACCGTCGCCTGGAGTTTGTTTTAACTAAAAGAAGGTTTGTTTATTGAAGAGGGCGATAGCCGGAGATAAGTCCGGTTATCGCCTTCTGATTATATAGAACCGGGTAAACACCTTTTTTGCGCACTTAATCACTTTTTTCCGGCAGATGATCCTGTTTCGGGGCATTTCATGCAAATACTCGCTCAAAGCCATTTTCTCGTCTCTTATTATTTAGATACTTTTGCAAGACGATATATTATAAGTTATAAAGGGGAAATGGAAGAAATCTATCATAATGGCTAAGGGGAAAGGCTGATGTTATCAACGAACAAAATCTGTAAAACGAATGGTAGGGTGATGGTTCCGGTCGTCAAGGCTGTGAACCGATAAAGTATATTGGGGAACAATTGCTTGTTTGTGTGAATGAATGACGGAAAAAGGGGACTTTGAATGAGGTCTCCTTTTTTATTTCCTTTATCTTTGTGGCAAATAAGAAAAAAAGAATAAGTATGCTACTACCTTATTTAAATAAAGACCTGATAGAAGCCGGCTGCGATGAGGCCGGCCGCGGTTGCCTGGCAGGATCAGTGTATGCCGCTGCCGTCATTCTTCCTAAAGATTTCAAGAATGAGCTGCTGAATGATTCGAAGCAACTGACCGAGAAGCAACGCTACGCACTTCGTGAAGTGATAGAGAAAGAAGCGCTGGCATGGGCGGTAGGAGTGGTGTCGCCCGAAGAGATAGACGAGATAAACATTCTCCGTGCCTCCTTTCTGGCGATGCACCGGGCTGTCGATCAGCTCTCTGTCCGTCCTCAGCATTTGCTGATCGACGGAAACCGTTTCAATAAATATCCTGACATTCCTCATACTACCGTGATAAAAGGAGACGGAAAATACCTCTCGATAGCCGCCGCTTCTATACTGGCTAAAACCTACAGAGATGATTATATGAATCGTCTTCACGAAGAATATCCGTTTTATGACTGGAATAAGAATAAAGGATACCCGACTAAAAAACATCGTGCCGCCATCGCCGAACATGGAACGACCCCTTACCACCGAATGACCTTCAATCTGCTTGGTGACGGGCAGTTGAACCTGAATTTCTGATATTGTCTTTTGTTTCACTTTCTACATATTTTTGCAGAATAAGCACGAATTTTCTCCAAATAGCCATGAAAATGTTCGGTTTATGCTAAAAAAGTGTTGACTTGTGCTTTTATTTGTTACTTAAATGCTATATATTTGCATTCGATAACAAGAATTAAAAAAAGATAAAATCATGACAACAAGCAGACTTTATGCATCTAAGAAGTTCATGGGGGCTTTTCTTCTTATGATGGGTTTTGTTTTACCTGCCAATGCGCAGTTTTTACGTACCTCTTATTTTATGGAAGGTACTCATTATCGGCAACAATTGAATCCGGCTCTGATTCCGACTCAGGGGTATTTTAATATTCCGGTATTGGGATCGGTCAATGCTACTGTCGGGTCCACTTCATTGGGTTATCAGGATATTATCGACATTATTGACGATAGCGACAATTTCTACTCTAATCCCGATTTCCTGAGCCGTCTGAAAGATAAAAACAACTTAAATGTAAACGTAAGTACGGAGATTCTTTCTGCCGGATGGTATAAAGGAAAGAACTTCTGGTCATTCAACGTAGGTGTTCGTGCGGATATAGGTGCAAGCCTTACCCGTTCCATGTTTACTTTCCTGAATGAGATGGATGCGCTTGAAGATAACTGGAGAAACAGTAATTACGATATCAGCGGTCAGAAACTGGATATAAACGCTTATGGTGAAGTTGGTTTGGGGTATGCGCGTCAGATCAATAACCGTTTGACAGTCGGTGGTAAGGTGAAAGTATTGCTGGGTATCGGCAATATGAATCTGAAGATTAACAATGTAATGATGAACGCTAAACTTCCGAGTGATGCCCGCATTAGCCAATTGCAGGACCCGAATTATCTGTCCGGATTGGATGCTGCCGGTATCACAAAGCTGAAATCTGAAATTGAAAGCTACCATGCCAATCTGAATGTTGACGCTCATCTGGAAAGTTCTTTCAAAGGATTGGAATTGGTACAAGAAGATGGACAGGACTATATCAGTGACTTTGACTTTGACAGTGGAAAACTGGGTATTGCAGGTTACGGTTTCGGCATTGATTTGGGTGCTTCTTATAAAATTATGGATAACCTGACAGTGTCCGCTTCTGTTCTCGACCTGGGATTTATTTCCTGGACGAAAGGCGCTACTAAGATAGCTTCTGCCAATCCGGAATCAATCAATATGAAAGGAACTAGCTATGTCAACGGTATTGATCCGAATGATATTCCTAATTCTATTACTGCGATTCAGAACAATATTACTCAGCTGCAGGCTGATGCTGACGGATACATGAACCGTGTAAATGGTGGTGATGTACTCGACTATGAAATGTTGCAACTTCAGACAGAGGAAGCACATAAATCACGTAAGTCTAGTCTTGCATCTACAGTTGTGGTAGGAGCAGAATACGGCTTCTTTGAGAACAAGCTCGGAGTAGGTGTATTGTCTACGACTCGTTTCGTACAACCGAAAACGCTGACAGAAGTAACATTCTCCGCAAACTATCGTCCGAAAAGCTGGCTTAACGTTGCGCTCAGCTACTCGGCTATTCAATCTGCCGGTAAGTCATTCGGTCTGGGCTTGAAGTTGGGTCCGGTGTTCCTCGGAACTGACTATATGTTCTTAGGTAAGAACACCAATTCTGTAAGTGGATTTGTTGGCATTTCTGTGCCATTGGGCGGAAAGAAATCCAGTAAAGAAGGATAAAATAATTTCTCTCTCTTAAACATTCTCTTTTTAATATTCTCTATCGAATAAAAAACGTATTGTGTGCAGCCTGTCATCGCCGACCTTGAATTCAGGTCTTAAGAATGACAGGCTGCTTTTTTATGTCTCTGACGTAAAGGGAGATTTAGAACTGCTTGAATTGCAGTCGCTTGAATTAGAACCACTTGATTTTCCGGAATACGATAAACGCTAATGTCGACAGCACGACAGAGCACAGGATAATCAGTGCAAAGGCATACGGCATCTCTTCCAGATGGATATCCACATTCATTCCGTAGAAACTGGCTATCAATGTCGGGATCATCAGTGTAATGGAAAGGCTGGTCATGCGTTTCATGATGGCATTCACGTTGTTGGAGATGATGGAGGCAAAGGCGTCCATCGTTCCGGTGAGGATATCGCTGTAGATATTCACGGTATTAAATGCCTGTTTCAACTCGATAATCACGTCTTCCACCAGTTCCTTGTCCAGAAAGTCGGTGTCCTGAAAGATACTTTGCAGCTTTCCGATCATTACTTCATTTCCTCGGATGGAGGTGTTGAAGTAAACGAGTGTTTTTTGCAGTCTCATCAGACGGAGCAGGTCTTCGTTGCGGATACTGCGTTCCAGTTCTTTTTCGGCGGCGCTGATATCCAGATTTATCTGTTTCAGATATTTCAGAAACCATACGGCAGACGAATAAATCAGCCGGAGAATCAGATCGAGTTTGTTGCGGACTTCGATTCCCTTTCGGCGGGTGTGTTCGATGAAGTCCGGTAGCAGGTCTGTATTGTGGTAGCAGACTGATACAATGATTTCATTGTTGGTGATGATGCCGATGGGTACGGTGCCGAAGGGAAGACTTTCGTTCTGACCGTTTTGCATCGGGATGCGCAGAATCGTCAATAGCCAGTTGCCTTCCGTGTCGGTTCGCGGACGTTCGTCCGTATCGGCTATATCGTTCAGAAATGATTCGGGTACGTTCAGGGTTTTAGTCAGAAACTCAAAGTCATCGTTGTCCGGGCATACTACATTTACCCAGCAGTTAGGAAGCCATTGCGGTTTTTCCACAAAGCCAGCTTCACAATAAAGATATGTTCTCATCTTATTGCCTCCTTTCGTTTGTTTACACGAGCAGAGGCATCAGTTTTCAATGACTCTGATCGCTTTAATTAATACTATAAGTGCACGTTCGCGGGTTTGAATCGTCCATTTTTCTATGATTTAATTTAAAAGCGATACAAAAGTACGGAAAATTAACCGAGGTTCCGTCTTTTGCATCGCTTTTTTTAGATTTTCTTGTTGTTTATGGTCTTTCAGCATGCGGGGAGTTCATTGGTTGGCTATGGTAAAATCACTTGTAAGATAGTGCTAAAGTTCCCGTTAGCTCCTTACATAGTAGACTTTCCTTATAAGGAAAGTTGGGATAAGGTGCCGACATTGTTAGTTGTTCACGGCCGTGGTAAGAGTTGCTCACGGTCGTGGTAAACGCTGCTCACGGATGTGATCAGGTCTTGTCACGGCCGTGAACAGGTAAAGATGTCGGTAGCTTAATGGAAGTATAAAGGCATGATGAGCTAAAAGCATTGGTAGCTTATGGTATTTGTTGTATAAGGACAAGGCTCGGATGAGGCGTGATAGGTAATAAGTAACAGGTAATAAGTAATAGGTAATAAGATGGGGAGGAAGTGACAGGTAATAAGTCGTGAAATAGGGGTAAAGTGACAATAAAAAGCATGATTTACGGCTATTATCACCTTATTATCACCCTATTGTCACCAGCTATTATCACCCGAAGTGTGTTTATTATCAGTTTGTTATCTTCGAAAGGTGATAAGTGACAATAGAAAAGCATTTATTTCTAGAGAGTATTTGTCATGCTGAACTTGTCGAAGCATCTCCTCTTAGTATAAACTGAAGAAGAGATGCTTCGCTATCAATGTGTTCCACTTAGGTTCAGCCGGGATTACTGAGCATTTTCTCCCTGTCCGGCAGATTCGGAAACGGGGAAGTGCTCCTCCAAATACTTTCTGATTCTATGCGTCCCCAGTTCTTCCTTGGAGATACTGCCGTCTTTTAGCACAAGTTCATAGTGCGGAATGCCGTTGAAGCGGAAAAGTTGGCGCAGATAATTGAACTCTGAGTCGGTGACATAATAGCTGGCTTCTCCTTTCAGATTCTTTTCCACGTATTGCTTATATGCACCGGCTGGTGAGTCTTTCTGTCCGGTGATATAGATGAACTCGAACTCCGGATGATCTTTGTATTTTTTGCGCAGGTCTGCCGTCGCTTCTATTCCTGCGCGACAAGGTCCGCAGGTCGTTGCCCAGAAGTCTACGAACAAGACTTTGCCCGGATGATTCTTAATAATGTTGCGGAAAACGTTGGTGGCTTTGCCTTCCGGAAGTTGATAGGAATTGACTTTTTCCTTCGGATGCGTTTTGGCGAACAGATATTCGGCCTCTTCTGCCAATTGTGGGTGAGTGAGCTTTTGCTTGATACTGTCCACATACTCACGGGCAATGGAACGTGTCTTGATATTCTGCAGGCTGAAACCCAGGTTGCGGACTTTGGCTATTTGCCAAAGCAAAGGATCGGGCACATCATATAGCCGGGCAAGAATGCTGTCTTTCTTATGACCGGTTTTTTGTTCCATCGAGATAAAGTTTCTGTCCATGTCTTGCTCTGACTGCTTGTTTTTATACTGCTTGTCGATGTACTCCAGGACCAGTTTTTCTTCTTTTTCGTATAAGCCTTTCACCTTGTCATTCTCTTCTTGAAGTTCTTTTAAGGGGATTCTGACGGTTGTTCCTGCCAGTTTCTCCTGTTTCAGTCTGATTGCCTCCTGTTCTGCATTCAGTTTTACTCCTTTCTCTTTAAGGAAAGCGAGAAGCGATTCTTCCGGATACGTGTAAGAGATGGTATCCTTTGCTTTCGGTGCATGATAATTATAGGCTGTTCTGAAGGCGTCCATATATTCAAACCGGTTGATAAAAGAGCTGGCATTGGCATCGGCGAGCACTGTTTCATCATTCAGCGGCATCTTCTTCAAGAAGTCGTAATAAGAATCTTCTTCTTTCACTTTCAAGGCTTGGTTGGCTGTATCCTGCTTCGCATAATAATCTCTGCTCATCAGAAAGTCGAAGAATAAGCCTCCTGCCTGCAGGTCTGCCTTATTCTTGATCAGACGGGCAGCCTTTGCCGATGGGCGGCAAATCTGAATAAGTGAATCGGCTGTATGCTCCCATCGGGCGACAATCGGCTTCATGTGCTCCTGATATTGGCTGGGAGTCAGTTTGTTGCGCGCGTTGGATAAATCATCGTAACGGTAGGGGATCAGCGACTTGAATTCCTTCAGCAGATAGGAGAGGGAAGCCGACGGGCCCATGTAGGCTGTGTTCTTGATCGGGAAATAATAGTCGCGTGCACGGCTGCGTGCCAGCAATGCTTCCCAGTCGATATACATGGTAAGCGTCTGTCCGGGCTCGATATAGAATGGAATCCAGTTGTTGTCAAGCGTGACCGACTGTTCTACAGGATGCTTGATGACAAACTTGCACAGGAAGCTGCCGTCTTCGTCTATCTGAATCACAGTCGGGTAGTCCTGGCGGGTGATATGGTTGGATAGATAGATGAGTCCGGTGTCAAATCCCAGCCGGCGGTCATAGCCATCGATATACCCTTGCAGACAGGTGGTATCTGTGTGGAAGAACTGCTGAAAGCCTGTGTCGGCAGCGATTGTCTTGGTAGCTCCCCTTTGCCGGGTATACAGCTGATTCTTTTCTCCATTCACTTGTATCTGGCAGCTTCCGTCTTTCTGCGGAGTCACCAGCAGGGTGCGTATGTCTCCATTCTGCTTGTCCTTGACGGTGATTTCCACCCGCTTCCCTTTCTTACGGATGTTTTCGTTGGTAAATATCCGGTTGTCCATAATCGTAACAGAATCGTAGATGCCGTATTCCCAGGCGTTTAAATCATCTGCCTTGAACCAGTTTCCCTTGATTGCCGCCAACGGCGAAACGTTTTTGCCGGAGGACGGTACTAAAGATATGTCATACGTATTTCCTTCCGTATCGCTCGGACTAAGGAGATGGATGACCTGCGTCTCTTCCGGCAGGGCTTCGAAAACGAGCACATAGTCCATCTCGCCCGAATCGGGCATATACACTTCTTTATTGAGCTCAATGCCTTCCGCACTCTTGAACTGATATTTCTTGCCGGTGGCTGCATCTTCCAGATAACTGTCTCCTTCTTCCTTTATCCACCAGTGCGGACGGAAGATGGCGTGAATATAAACACGCGTGCCATCGGGCGTGCGTTCTATACGGGTGATGTTACCAATACTTCCCGAACGGGCTTTGAATGGCGGATTGTCGACGGTTTGTGCTGTGAGCATACCCGACAGCATGAGCATCATGCAGAGTAGAATCGTTTTCATAATATTAAATTTTGAATAAATGCGTTTAGTAGTTCCCTATACAAAGAAAGAAAAATATCCATCGCTCCCTCTCTTTTTCCCCTTTAACTTAACATAGATTAAACGTTTACGTAATCATCTTTTTTGTACCTTTGCACCCGAAAATCAGAGTGATAATTTAAATATTGAAATATTATGAGTAAGAAAGCCCTTTTAATGATCCTCGATGGTTGGGGACTAGGCGACCAAAAGAAAGACGACGTAATCTTCAACACTCCCACTCCTTACTGGGATTATCTGATGAACAATTATCCTCATTCCCAACTTCAGGCAAGTGGTGAGAACGTAGGTTTGCCCGACGGACAGATGGGTAACTCGGAAGTAGGTCACCTCAACATTGGTGCCGGACGTGTGGTTTATCAGGATTTGGTGAAAATCAACCGCGCATGTGCTGACAACAGCATCCTGCAGAACCCCGAAATCGTTTCTGCTTTCTCTTACGCGAAAGAAAACGGAAAGAGCGTTCATTTCATGGGACTGACTTCCAACGGTGGCGTACACAGCTCAATGGTTCATCTTTTCAAACTTTGCGACATCTCCAAAGAATACGGCATCGACAATACATTCATCCACTGCTTCATGGACGGTCGTGACACTGACCCGAAGAGTGGCAAGGGATTTATCGAAGAACTTTCTGCACACTGCGAGAAATCGGCAGGCAAGATCGCTTCTATCATCGGACGTTATTATGCTATGGACCGTGACAAACGTTGGGAACGTGTGAAGGAAGCCTATGACCTGCTGGTAAACGGCCAGGGTAAGAAAGCTACCGATATGGTTCAGGCTATGCAGGAATCTTACGATGAAGGTGTAACGGACGAATTCATCAAGCCGATTGTAAACGCCAACTGCGACGGAACCATCAAAGAAGGTGATGTCGTTATCTTCTTCAACTACCGTAACGACCGCGCCAAAGAACTGACTGTCGTACTGACTCAGCAAGATATGCCGGAAGCAGGTATGCATACGATTCCGGGACTGCAATATTACTGCATGACTCCGTATGATGCATCCTTCAAAGGTGTTCACATCCTGTTCGACAAGGAAAACGTTGCCAACACACTGGGCGAATACATCGCTTCCAAAGGACTTAACCAGCTCCATATCGCTGAAACAGAGAAATATGCTCACGTTACTTTCTTCTTCAACGGCGGTCGTGAAACTCCGTTCGACAACGAAGACCGTATCCTTGTTCCATCTCCGAAAGTAGCCACTTACGACCTGAAACCGGAAATGAGCGCTTACGAAGTGAAGGATAAACTGGTAGACGCTATCAACGAAAACAAATATGATTTCATCGTGGTGAACTTCGCTAACGGTGACATGGTTGGTCATACCGGTATCTACGAAGCAATCGAGAAGGCTGTTGTGGCTGTAGACGCTTGCGTGAAAGACGTGATCGAAGCTGCTAAAGCACAAGGTTACGAAGCTATCATCATCGCCGACCACGGTAACGCTGATCATGCCTTGAACGAAGACGGCACTCCGAATACGGCTCACTCTCTGAACCCGGTTCCTTGTGTGTACGTAACAGAAAACAAAGCTGCGAAAGTAGAAGACGGTCGCCTGGCTGATGTGGCTCCGACTATCCTGAAAATCATGGGTCTGGAAGCTCCGGCTGATATGAACGGTCAGATTTTGATTAAGTAATTTAGAATGCTATAACCAAAGGGGCGGGGGGATACTCCGCCCTTTTTGTCTCACATAAGTTTTATGATTCAGATAGAAGATGTAGTAGTGAGCTTCGATGTCCTTCGGGAAAAATTCCTTTGCAATCTGGACGCCTGCAAGGGCGAATGTTGCATTGAAGGGGATGCAGGGGCACCTGTGGAATTGGATGAAGTGGAAAAGCTGGAAGAGGTTCTGCCGATAATATGGGAGGAACTGTCGCCGGAAGCGCGTGCTGTCATTGAGAAGCAAGGAGTCGTATACACGGATCAGGAAGGTGATCTGGTGACTTCTATTGTTAATAATAAGGATTGCGTCTTTACTTGCTATGACGAGAAAGGATGTTGTTACTGTGCCATCGAAAAGGCTTATCGGGATGGCAAGACAGACTTTTACAAACCAGTATCATGCCATCTCTATCCCATTCGGATTGGAGATTACGGACCTTATAAGGCGGTGAACTATCATCGTTGGGATGTGTGTAAGGCGGCTGTGTTGCTGGGGAAAAAAGAAAACGTAGCTGTCTACCAATTCTTGAAAGAACCTCTGATCCGTAAATTCGGCGAGAAGTGGTACCAGGAACTGGAAGTCGCAGTGAAGGAATTAAAGGCGCATGATATGATCTGATATTTCTTTCATTTCCTCGACTCTTTGCGTTTGGATCGTATCAGAAGAAATAACAGGCAGATCATAGCTACGATAATGCAAGCCGGAGTAATCCATGCCTCCGGATGGATAATAATTAGGAACAGGCAAGTGACAATCACACAGGATGCCAGGATTCTGAGATAGAGTCTGATCTTGGCAAATACAGGATTTGGGGTAGTCGTTTTCATAAGTGTCCTCCTTCATTTTCGGCAAGATAGTGATTTTGACCGGAAAAAGATTTAACTGTTAGGTTTTATTAAGACATAGAAAAGCGCCGGCACGGAGGATTTTCCTTCGCTTGCCGACGCTTCTTCGTTGTAAGATGTGAGGTTGGTTTATAAAAACGTAATATTAAAATTATGTATCGATATTCGCATATGTTGCATTCTCTTCGATAAACTCGCGGCGCGGACCTACGTCTTCACCCATTAGCATGGAGAAGATGTAATCGGCTTCAGCGGCATTATCGATGTTTACTTGCTTCAGCATACGGTTGTCGGGATCCATAGTTGTTTCCCACAACTGCTGGGCGTTCATTTCACCCAAACCTTTGTAACGCTGTGTATGAACCGCATTTTCCAGACCACCGCCATAGGTATCGATAAACTTCTGGCGTTGCGCGTCTGTCCAGCAATACTCTTCTACTTTACCCTTTTTGCAGAGGTAGAGCGGGGGAGTAGCGATGTACAGATAACCGTTCTGAATAATCTGCGGCATATAACGGAAGAAGAATGTCATGATCAGTGTGTCGATGTGAGAACCATCGACGTCGGCATCGGTCATGATGATAATCTTGTGATAGCGCAGCTTTTCGATGTTAGCCTCTTTGCTGTCGTCTTCTGTTCCGATAGTGACACCCAGTGCCGTATATATATTGCGGATTTCATCGCTTTCCAGTGCTTTGTGATACATCGCTTTTTCGACGTTCAGAATCTTACCGCGTAGCGGAAGGATGGCCTGGAACATACGGTTACGTCCTTGCTTGGCAGTACCACCTGCCGAGTCTCCCTCGACGAGGAACAATTCGCATTTTGAGGGGTCTTTATCCGAACAGTCGGCCAGTTTACCCGGCAGACCGCCTCCGGACATCGGAGATTTGCGTTGTACCATTTCACGGGCTTTTCTTGCTGCGTGGCGTGCTGTGGCAGCCAGAATCACCTTGTCTACAATTGTTTTTGCCTCCTTTGGATGTTCTTCCAGATAGTAGGCCAGTACTTCACCGACAGCCTGGTCTACGGCACCCATTACTTCGTTGTTACCCAACTTCGTTTTGGTCTGTCCTTCGAACTGTGGTTCGGCTACTTTAACGGAAATAACGGCAGTCAGACCTTCGCGGAAGTCGTCTCCCGAGATTTCAACTTTCACCTTTTCCAGCATCTTGCTGTCTTCGGCGTACTTCTTCAGCGTACGGGTCAGTGCACGGCGGAAACCGGCAAGATGCGTACCTCCTTCGATTGTATTGATATTATTGACATAGGAATGTACATTTTCGGAGAATCCTGTATTGTACATGATGGCTATTTCAATAGGTATTCCCTGCTTCTCAGAGTTCAGATAGATAACGTCGTTGATCAAGTGTTCACGTGAAGACTCGATGAAGCGTACAAACTCTCTCAGCCCTTCTTCGGAATAGAATACTTCACTCTTGAAGCTGCCGTCTTCTTCATTCACTACCCGACGGTCGGTCAGTGAAATGCGGAGACCTGCATTCAGGTATGCCAACTCACGCAGACGTGAAGCCAGTATTTTATAATCATACACCGTTTCGGTAAAGATTGTATCATCCGGCCAAAATTGTTGGCGGGTTCCTGTAATATCCGATACCCCCACTTCTTTCACAGAATAAAGCGGCTTACCGATTTCATATTCCTGCTGATAGATTTTACCATTGCGGAATACCTGTGTAGTCATGTGTGTTGACAGTGCATTTACGCAAGACATACCTACACCGTGCAAACCTCCGGAAACTTTATACGACCCTTTGTCGAACTTACCTCCGGCGTGCAGAACGGTCATCGCTACTTCCAGTGCCGACTTCTTTTCTTTTTCATGATAGTCGACCGGAATACCACGTCCGTTGTCCTGTACGGTGATTGAATTATCTTCGTTGATTGTCACTTCGATGTGGTCGCAATACCCGGCCAGTGCCTCGTCAATGGAGTTATCAACGATTTCGTATACCAAGTGGTGAAGTCCCTTTATACTGATGTCACCGATGTACATCGCAGGGCGTTTTCTCACTGCTTCAAGACCTTCCAATACCTGGATGCTATCCGCAGAATAAGACCCGTTATTGGGAGTGATTTGTTCTTCGCTCATAATTGCCTTTCTAAGTTATAATAACAGAGCAAATATAGTGAAAATTGTCGAGTTGGCGAAGTTTCGGAGGTGAAAAATGTAGAATAAAAGCGGAATTAGTGAATGGGAAAGTAATCTGATATTCAGTGGTTTATAAACACAAAAGGCCGAACTTAAAAGTTCAGCCTGAATGCTATATAGAATTGTTGTTTTTCTATTATTAAGCGAGCTTGTTGATGTAAAGAGCCAGCTTAGATTTCAGATTGTTAGCTTTGTTTTTGTGGATAACATTTGTTTTAGCTAACTTGTCCAACATCTTAGTGATGCCAGGATACATTGCAACAGCTTCTGTTTTGTCAGTAGTTGCACGAAGTTTTCTAACAGCATTTCTCATGGTCTTACCATAATATCTGTTATGAAGTCTTCTTGTCTCTTCTTGTCTGATTCTCTTCAGTGATGATTTGTGATTTGCCATTTCGACTAATCTATTTTTTTAGTTCTTTATTCTTTTTACTTGTAGCCCGTGGGGGAATCGAACCCCCCTTTCAAGAATGAAAATCTTGCGTCCTAACCGATAGACGAACGGGCCATCCTGTTGTTGCATTTCTGCTTTTTGCTCTCTCGAATCAGTGTTTGTTTCTCGATTGCGGATGCAAAGGTAGGAACTTTTTTGAAACTGACAAACAATTCATGAAAAAAATATGTAGTTTTTTCTCTTTTTTTCTGTGGGGTGGGGTGATAGTGCTTGATTTTCAGTAAAATATGAGATTACGATTTTTCGAAAAAAATATCTCCGTCTATAAGACTATGAATAATGTGCTATATTTATACCTTATTATATATAAGGATTTATGGACTTCCATTCTTATTGTTACATTGATTTTGAAAAAACGATGTATTTGCGACTTTTCTTGTAATCGGATGATTGTTTTAACGACTAAAGGAGTATGCTTGTGAACTATCAGAAACAGTAGAGCGTTTATAGATATACGGATATAAACAAACGTATCATTTGTCATGTATGCAAATGACAGTGATAGTCTTTTATTGAATGAGTAAAAGCGCACCCATCCTCGCTTGAACGGGTGCACCAACACAAACAAAACAAACAATTAATAAAACAGTCCTTCAATGAAGTGCCGTTTTATAAGGAAATTTAGCATGTTGTGGGAAACTAAACATGCGAATAAAGGGTATAAAATACCACTCGGATACTTCACAGTAGCCTTTTCTGTAGAACATCTCACCTAAATTCCGTACGCATACAATCAGTCATGTGTTCCTAAAACTCCAGTTCTGAGTCATTCAGCCTTACGGTCCATCCGTTTACCATTATTCTCGGGCATATCTTCGGAATCCCCATATCCGATGACTGTATGAAGAATAAAAGGGTGTATGAATCCTGCCTGTCAAGATATTCCTGATCGCCCATCTCATCGCCGGTATGACTGTGGATTTTGGATAACAGTAGATACTGGGTGAGCGGAAGACGCAGAATTTCCTGTCCGCTGGGTACATGCTTTATGGTCAATGTGGTCTGATCTCCTTTCATGATGCGCAATGTGTTCAACCGGGCATGGATGACAGGGGTTTCTTCTTCATCGAGTATACTGACTTCCTGCCGGTATGGACGATAGTAAACCGGCTCCGTCCCCAACGGAGTGTTGGTATGATCCATCACACCATTGGCAGCCTCCAATGTGAAAGTGAAATCTTCCTGATTCAGCAGGTTGTTGCCATTCTGAAGGATGCATGAGAAATAATTGGTGTTTTTGACTAAGGGAGCATCCAATACCTGATAGTCATTACTGATAGTTATATTTTCAAGGCTACCGTAGAAGAGGCCGTTCAATTTCCCGTTCATCTGTTTTTCACTGTTGCATATCAATGAAAGGAGCAATGATTTCCGTTCCGTCTGACCGGTTTTGAGATAAGGGAACCGGTATTGACGGTCGGAGGCTCCTCCCCACAAGAGCAGATGATAGCTCCCTTCGGGAAACGGCACTCTTACCATACAGTAGCCTTGATGTAATGCGATACTGTCTACGTCCAGTCTGTCCACATACTTGTTGTTCTTGTCGAAAGCAAAAATGGTGATGTCGCCTACTTGCGAGGAAGCGGCATCCACATCTAGTATATTATAGGTATACGAGATTTTCAACCAGGTCCCGGTAGGGCAGTCTGACAGATCGTCGTTCACCCAGTTGCAGGATGAGAACAGCATGACGATGCAGATAATATGTAGTAAAAATGGACGCATTGGTAATAAATTTAGTTCAAAGTGGCCGATACTTATTCAAGTTCTACATCTTGGTTACGTACGGCCCACGGAAAAACATCGATGTTGATGTTCAGTTCTGCTTTGTATTCATCCGGTTGTTCCGGTTCGATAAATGGTTCGCCGCTGCCCAGGCCTGCTACTTTATTGACTGACAGTCTGTATATATTGTTGCGTACGATACCAAATTCCATGACTCCCATTTCGGTGTCGTTGTTGTTGTCTTCATGCTTGATCCAGTAGTTGTAGTAGCATGCGTAGTTTTCGGTTTTCTTGAAACGCTTGATGCTGTATTTGGCAAGCTCTTCTGTTGTCGAGTTGTCGGTAATGTCTCCGGGCAGGTTGTTGAGTGCCAGTTTTCTGATTGCATTTACGCTGGTGTAGAAGTTGTAGTTGAAGTAGAACAGGTTGGTCGGCCAGTTGGACGGGTTGCTTACTGTTTCTCCGCTTTCGTTGAATACGCGGTCGGTGGCAATGTCGAGACTTGCTTTGAACATCACTCCTGTGGTATAGGCATTTAGCTGGGCGGGACGGAACATACAGTTCTCCAGACAGTAGATGCGTGACCAGCTATTTGCCGGAGCCATGCCTGCCCAATTGCTGTCGTCAATGTTAAGCTGTACCAATGCCTGTGCAAAGAAACCGTCCTCATTCTTGAAGTCTTTGGCACCTTCTACGGTTTTCTTGAAGAAGTAAGGGTCTATTACATAACCGTCGTTATCGTTGATGTTGCCGAAGTTCTCATCAGTGTATGAGTCCGGTTCCTGAAGGCTGGTCAGCACGGCTGTATGGCGGAAAGTGTAGAATTCGGTTGCCAGGTTCAACATTCTGAAGTTATTGAGTTTGACCGTACAGTAAGTTTTTCCGGCCGGGTCTTTCAGGGGGAAAGTCTCCTGTGTCTGTGTCACTTCAATTTTGGCAACGACACGTTCCAGGCTAATGGAAATGTCGGTTACTTTGTCGGAATCTGTGGGTTTGCTTACTTCGACATTCAGATTTGCGGCACCACGGTTGGTCATTACGAATCCTCTCTCGGGTACACTTGGAATCTTTCCTGCGCTGTATGTCACTTTGTCGATAGCTCCGAGGAATTTGTCCTGTGTTGCAATGTCCGCTGTGATTGCTTCACCATTGGCGATGGCGAATACGTTGTAAGTTCCCGGTTTCATTGTGATTTTGTTGGCGGTGTAGTGTATTTTTTGTCCGCTTGTCCCTGCCAGTGTGATGTTTTCAAGAGGCTGGGACTCAACGAAAGTTTTAGTGGCTGAGTCAAAGAAGTAGACCGTAAGGGTTTTTACCGCATATTCTTCTTTCGAGCCTTCTTCGGTTACACCCGATGATTCGGCACTCCGGCTGGCGGGAACATTCGGGATTTCAAGGAACAGGGCTACGTTGCCGTTCGAGTCCGACTGCGTTTTGTCGGGGATTGCTACATCTGCATCATTGATGCAACTGTACTGTGTGGCTGCTGTAAACAGAAGCATTGCCATTAGTTTTGTAAATTGTTTCATCTTACCATTGATTTTAATTAAACATTTATTTAAGCTCTAATATTTGTTTCAGATTGTTGTCAGCTTGTGACAGTCCGGCAGCTTTGGCCTGTTTGAAGAGTGTTTCCGCTTCTTCATAATTCTCTTGAAGAAGGTGCAGGACACCTTTTGCCAATGCTGTTTCCGGTACTTCCGGTGCTTTCTCCAAATAATGTGTGGCGGACTGCACGTCTCTTTGCATCAGAGCGATGCAAGCTGCGTTCAGGTTGGCGACAGGATTATCTGGGAATAATTGTACGGCAGTCATGAAGATTTTGTTGTATGCTTCGCTTCCCGGCGTACAGGTGAGTGCGAGGCGGAACATCTCTTCAAGACTTAGGTTCTTGGGATTAGTGGCGAAAACATTTCGTGATTCTTCTACGCTGAAAGGACGTACACGATATTCGATGGTATAATCGGAATGTCTGAGCAGCGTGAACCAGTGTTCCAGCACAAAGCGATAGAATGCCGGAAATTGTTTTTTCAACTTCTCTTCCTTGCGGTCGGGGTGCAGGTTGCCTGTCACGATTTTCATGACTGCCTCCTTCCGCTGAAAGGTTGTATCAGTGAGAAGGGCTTCGAACCCTTCCCAGTCTTCGGGAGTATGAGAAGTATGAATATCCGTTGGGTTGAACGTGTATAACCGGCACACATATTCCTTCAATGCCTGTGTGCGTTCGCGGGATAACCTTTCGTTAAGCTGATAAGGGCCGTCGGGAGATGCATAGCCGTGTATGCTGATATGTGTGATGGTTACATTCGAATCATTTCTGATGGCGTCTATGGTTTGAATGATCTTATTCAGTTCCGTCGCATTGTTGCTGTATGTTTCGTGTATGATGACGTCATTTACGGGAAAGTCGATGAATGCGCATCCTTTCTCAGTTCTGGTTTTCAGCCCTTCCACTTGTGGGGTGAGAAATACGAGTTGCGGAACAGGTATCGGTTGCGGATGCAGGCGGGCGATACAAGTGAAGGCTTCTTCGCCGGAGATGCCACAACCGCAACTTTTCTCTATCAGGGAGAGTGTAGCATGATTCATCCACTTCTCGAAAGGAACGGATTGCAGATAATGTATGCTTTGCCTGCTTCCGTTCTTTCTTTGCAGCGAACGGGCTTCTTTCTCTTTTTTGCCCGTTTCGCGCATGAATATGATTTGCTGTTTCCGGCTATTGATATAGATGGAAGGCAGTTCCAGCCAGTGTTCCAAGCTGTCGGTGACAACGGGTACGAGAATCAGCGATTCGTTGGGCGAAAGGTCGCGGGTGATTTCTACCGAAATAGAAACCACCAGTTCTTCCCCTGCCTTGTGAAGGCTGGAAGCGGTAGCCCGGATCGTTCCGTTAGCTTCTTCTACGGTCGTTTGCGCCTGTAGCGATAGAGATGCTATGACGGCAATGATAAAAACTCCTCCCAGTTTCATAGTCGTACTAATAATGGATCTATATTTAAACACAGCCTGTTCACCAAGGATAGATATGAGATATAATTCCGTATTGCTGAAGTTCTTCCAATATCCTCATATCTTTCAATGTCTTTCCTCTGCCACCATGTCCCAAGTGGTAGACCCTCCACGGGGTAGACCGGTGTTTGCGTGCTATCTCCATGTAGACGTGTCTCCGTTTGGAGAACCAGACTTTCCATAATTTTTTCATCTTTCTTTCTTCTTCTTTAAAATAGGTAGATTAAACTTATAGAGGCCTTGCTAGGTCCTACGTAATGATATTTTCCTTCTTCTCTTAGCTTTGCGCATTTGTCTACGCAGTTGTATTGCCTGTAATGGATAAATTCGTATCCTACTCCTACACTTGTTTCTATGTTCCAGTGGTCATTCAGCATCCAGTGATATCCGCAGCTGATGCCTCCGCCTGCCAGCCAGCCTTCGTACCGGTGGCGTTTCAGTTGGGAGAATATGCCGAAAGGCAGTTTCTTACCTCCGATGTTGAATTGGGCACCGTTCAGATACCCTCCCCAGAAAAGACCGTTATACTTCTGGCAAGTCCAGTATTTGTATTCGGGTTGCAGGAGCCAGTAACGGTTGACATATTCTTCGTTCCGCTTCCACGGTCGCAGGCTTCCGGTAAGCTCGACTGTGCTCTTGTTTCCTATGGCATACGAAATTCCCCCTCCGAAAGCTCCGTCTATGGCAGAAAGCGCATTCACCCTGACAGCTACTTTCTGCGAGTAAGCGTCCAGGCATCCAAGTAATAAGAGCAGGAATATGAAACGTTTCATTGTATCCGTTGATTAAGGGCGTTTATTGTTTTCAAAAAATGCATTCAGATTATATGCAGCTTCCTCGGAGCCTTCGGCCTTGGCGGCTTTCAGCATTCGGATGCCTTCGTAGGTGTTTCCGGACATTAGTTCGTATACTCCGCGGCAGTTTTTGTAGGCCAGACTGTCGTGAAGAGCCATTGAAAGGAACTTACCTGCCGATTTGACGTCTCCCTGTTCAATGGCGGCAGCTGCTGCATTCAGGTTGGCAACCGGATGTACGGGATATAGCTTGACGCTAATATTGATAATCTTGTAAAACCGGACTTTGTCTTCCGTATAAGACAGGGCGACTGTGTATAGTTCGCGGAGAGACAGCATCTGCGGGTTGATCTCCGCTATCATTTTCGCCTCTTCAAGGCTAAAATTCAGTTCCTTCTGATTTCGTGCGTCCACATCATCCGTTTCGGGCGAGACGTAAGTACCTTTGTATTTCATTTTGCTGCTGGCTACCGGACTCGTAGGACGTTCATTGACAGCAGGAAGAGAAACGACCTCTTGTGTAGCCGTACCGGAAGGAACTATTGCGCCGGAAGATGCTGCTATGTTCTCTTGGGTTATGACGATTGTATCTTTCAGAGACTGTTCACCTTCCGGACGGACAATAGTTCTTTTAAGTGTCAGTGTTGCATTGTTCATCCAATCCTCTGCCGGCAATGAAGTCCGGTAGGAAATGGTGCGGGAGTGGTCCTCGTCAATGCCGGCAATCAGATAAGCTTTCGCATCCTCTTCTTTCCGGTCATTCTTATTGCGTAAAATCTGATTGCGCAGATATAGTTTCTGTTTCTGCTTACCGTTCAGTTGTATGTGCGGCAGTGATACTCTTTTCTCCTGGCTGGTCAGCACGGGTGTCAGCATAAAGGCACTCTTGGAATCCATGTCCTCTATATGGACTGAAATATCCATGGACAGAAACAGTGAATCTGCACGGACGCCGAAGAAGTGGGGTACGATATCCAGCTTAACGTTCTGTGCCGGTAGCAAGTTGCATATCAATAAACTGAAAAAGATGAATGCTTTCGTTTTCATGTTATGTTGTGATTTAATTGATTTACTGAATGAAATACACGAGTGATATTCCTATCTGCGTGGGTCCCCAGTAGTTGCAGTGGGATTTTTCGATAAAGGCAGCGCCTTCGGGCTGCCCATAGCGTTTGTAGTTGAGGTGGGCATATCCCAGTGAAAGTCCCGCTTCCAGGTTCCATTGCGGACTGATCATCCATTGATAACCATAGGAGATGCCAAAGCCCGCCAGATTGCCTTGATACCGGTTGTTGGCAATCTGCCTGTTTTCGATACCCAGCATTTTACCATTTCCGAATCCCCAAGGGAGCATTCCGCCAAAGTTGAATAGAGCATAGTGAAGTTGAAAACCGATGTAACTTCCCATAAACACTCCGTCAAACCATTTGCGGTACTCCGGTTGGAGCATGAAATGCTTCATCTTTTTGTTTCCTCCGAAGTTCCAGGGATTGTAGTTGACAGAGAGATTAAGCGTGTGCGTATCATCGCATCTTATCTCTCCCCCTATATTGAAAGTGGTTGTGAGGTCATAGAGCAGATTACTCTTGACGGCTATCTTCTGCCCGTATAGACTGGAGGCGGGCAAAAGACAGGTAAGGAAGATACTTGCCAACAAACATTTCAAGACTGCCTTGAGTCCCTTTATGCTGGCGGCTGTAGATGTCCTTTTTCTATTTCTATCAGGTTTGTGTGTCATAATCTTTTGTTTATGTGTTTCTGTTACTTCTTAGGTAACGGAAATCCGGTCTTATGACCGGTATGTGGAGGGGAAAGAAGTAAAAAAAGGCAGCGGTCTTTGAGTGCTAAAGCGTATTTATAGGTTTCCGGCTGAAAAATAGTCCGGCAGACACAATAGCGGTCTGGAACATGAAACAGATATAATTCATGCTCCTGTATTCTTTTTTATTTTTTTTGAAAGAAAGGAAGTGAAATAATGTATAATTAATTTGGAATGTGATGTTCTTTTTCTATATCTTTGCGCTGTATTTATTTCCGTTACCTAAGAAGTAATAGATAAGGTAATTTGTTTATATTCAATAGCTTGTCTCTCAGTGCTTGTTCGCAACGTAGTTCTCTACGTAAAAACAATTCAATTTATTTGCTTCTGTCCGTTTTTCCAGTCCAAAGCCTTTCAGGTAAGTTTGCGTGGTCTTTATTGATTTATGTCCCAATGATTCGCTGATCATTTCGATGGGGATTCCCTGATATTTGGCGCTCGTTGCCCAGGAATGCCGGATGGTGTATGAGGTGACAGGCGATTTGATGCGTAATTCTCTGGAAAGACTCTTCAATTGATTGTTGAATCGTCTGAGAGCCGACTGATACTCTTTATATCCTGCCTCTCCTTTCCGCTTTTTATCTCCTTTCATGATGTCGAACAGGTAATCCGGACAATCCTCTCCGGAAGATTCATTGTTGCGCAATCCGTTGATTGCCTTCTTGGCGGTCTCCAGTATTTCGACGCTCATGGGAGTACCGGTCTTTATACGGTTATATCTCAGTACTCCGTGTACCAATGCCGATTTTTCCAGATGTGCGAAGTCGGCAAACGGCATACCGCAGAGCTGAAACATCAGTCGTGCTATCGCTTGTGTGCGACGCAGATGGCTGGACTTGGGAACTTTGTAGAGCAACATATGCAGTTCGTTGATGGGCAGTGCCTTCTTCTGCCGGACATCTACTCCGGTGAATACGTCACGAAACAGTCGGGGGATGAAACGGGCCGTACCCGCTTCGACACCGCGGTTGTAGATACTGCGCAGCATACGCATATAAGTCGATACGGTGTTCGGTTTCAATCCGCAGTCATAAAGATACTGACCGTACCGTCGCAGGCTATCGCGGTTGATTTGTCCGAATGCGACTTCGGGAGTATCACAAAACTTGGCAAATGACAGAATTGCATTTTTGTATACATGTGCCGTCGAGTAACGGCCCTCTTCTTGTAGATTCCGGATGTATGCTTTTGCGCATCCGGTAAAGCTGTTTTTATTACTTTTTCTTTTCATACTCTTGTCTATATTTACTTGTTCTTCAGGGAGTATAACAAAAATAGCAATCTTTTTTGTTGTTAACGCCTCTAAAAAGGTCCCGATTGCCAGACATTTTTTTGTAGTTTTGTTCCGGAATGATAAAAAGAGGAGTGCACTATGCTGCAAAAGACGAAAGGAATAGTTCTACATACGCTTAAATATAATGATACTTCTATCATTGTAGATATGTACACGGAGTTATCCGGGCGGACTTCTTTTCTCGTTCCCGTACCCCGTTCGCGCAAGGCGGCAGTCAAGTCAGTACTCTTTCAGCCTTTGGCTTTCATTGAGTTTGAGGCGGATTATCGTCCGAATGCTACTCTCTATCGGGTAAAAGAGGCGAAGTCTTTTTATCCTTTTACCTCCATTCCTTATGACCCGTACAAGTCTTCAATGGCACTTTTTTTGGCAGAGTTTCTGTATCGTGCTATCCGTGAAGAGGCTGAAAACCGTCCGTTGTTCGCTTATTTGCAGCATTCTGTCATTTGGCTGGACGAATGTCGCGAAGGGTTTGCCAATTTCCATCTGGTTTTTCTGATGCGTCTTTCCCGTTTTTTGGGGTTGTATCCGAATCTGGAAGATTATCACACCGGTGATTACTTTGATTTGCTGAATGCCTGTTTCACTTCCACTCGTCCGCAGTTGCATTCTTCTTATATTAATCCCGAAGAGGCTGGACGTCTTCGCCAGTTGATGCGCATGAATTATGAGACGATGCACTTATTTGGCATGAGCCGTGCAGAACGCACTCGCTGCCTGACGATTATGAATGATTATTATCGTTTGCATCTGCCGGATTTTCCTGCATTAAAGTCGCTGGATGTGCTGAAAGAATTGTTTGATTAGCTGTTTATACTTCTTCCACTCTCACCAGTTTCCAGCCTTGGAATACTAATGCGATACTCTTTAATTCTGTGGTCCCTTTGTCTTGATGAATCCATTCGCTTGCTGCATACTGTTTCAGTTGTATTTTGGCATTAGATAGCAATTTTTCTATCTCGGTGTCAGAAGCATCCCGTTTTGCATATTTCACTTCGATACAGTAACTGTATACCATGTCGGGAAGTTGCAGTAGACGAGGTTGCAGAAAGATATCCGCATATCCTTTGTTGCTTTCATATTCGGGACGGGCAATATAATAATGTGTCAATCCGAGGTAAGCCAAAATAAAGGTTTTTACATAAGCTTCACCTTCTATGAAGTCGCGAACACTGCTTTGGGCATTCAAGCGGTCGGCAATGTATGTGAAGCAATTTTCCCATTCTCCTTTGTATGCCATTCGTTTCATTCGGTCCACCAGCTTATCTGTCTCCAGATATAAGTCGGCGGAATCTTTGTAGATGTCTGCCATGTAACCGTAAAGTTGTTCGCGCACTGCCCAGTTGGGGACGCTCAGTATGGGCTCACCCATTTCCATTCCGCTGATGGTTAGCATGCCGTAATAGTAGAGCAGGCTTTTAAAGTTTTCCGGTTTGATAATGTCTTCGGCTGGGAAACTATTTGCAATGATTCCGGTAGTAGAACCTTTTTCTACAATCTCTTGTACAACGCTTGCATTTTCACCGAAAGTTTTGTCTACGTGGATGAGGTGGCGCAGCTTGTTGTAGTCAGTGCGAATATTAGCATCGAGCATGTTGTCAGGGATGTCCTTATTCAGCATATAATGATTCATGAAATAGAGCACCATATCTGAATTGTACATAAACGGTTCCTTTAGTGCTTTCATGGCGAAACAGTAATTGTCGTACCATGGTTTCATGATGGTTATTAATTCATCTGTAGTGTGCGGTAGTTCCCGGTAACTTTTGTAATAATCGATCAGAGTGCGTACTTCTTGTTCATTAAATCCCATCATATTATTAAAGATAGGTGAACTGCTATAATTATCCGCAATGTTGAATCCGCTGGTAAGGTCGTCCATTGTTACGGGGCTTACGCCTGTAAGAAAGATGCGCTCGATCACTGAACTTGAATAGTCTTTTACCACTTTAAGGAAACTACGGAAGAATCCGCTGCCATGAGTGATGCTGCGATAACGTTCATTGCCATAATCTACCAGAATATTGTTGGCAAAGTTATCGTACTCATCGAGGATAAGATATATCTTTTGTCCCTTGTTTTGAGCGCTTTGGCACAGTGATCCCAATAAGGCATCTCCTGTTTTTAATTCATGTAGCTTTTCAGCGGCTTCTTTTCCTAACAGATGAGCATTTCGTTCTGCAAATCCATCCATTACGATTTTGCAATAGGTGTTGAATGTTTCTTCCAAACGATCCATATTGGCGGCTACACTACTGAAATTGAGTGTAAGCACCAGATATTTGTTGCGATCAGGCGTAGGATGCTTGCCTATATAAAGATTACCAAAGATTTTCTCGAATTTATCTTTTTGGTTAATGTCGTAGTATAAACCGAGCATGTTTAGGAAAAGGCTTTTTCCGAAACGTCGAGGACGGACAAAGAAGAAGAAGGAGGTCACTTTTTCTACTTTGGCGATATATTGTGTTTTGTCTACATAGTAATAGTTTTCAAGAATGATTCTCTCGAAGTCCGTCATCCCATAAGGTATTTTCTTTATTGCTGCATCCATAATTGCTCCCTCTTTAATGTTGAGAACAAAAATAGTTTATTTTCCTTTATGTGGCAACTAAAACAGGGTAGATAATAACTCTCTTCTAAAAATATATATTACTTTTGTCGCCAACGAAATGACTAGAGAACAAGCAACATGAAAACAATCGTAAACTTAACGGCATATCTTCTTATTTTTCTAGTTCTTTATGGGTGTAACGATGATGTATTCGTCGATGACTTCCGGACTTCCGATTCCGAATTTACTTTGGACGGGAATGGTGATGAGGTAACTATTCGTTTTGCATCCTCCAATTGGGATTTGGTTTGGATGTATACTTACGATAGTGACTTTACCCATCAATATGAAGTTTATGATGCCGACGATAATCTGATAATGAAAAACCAGGATGCCTACCTGAAAGGATTAGGTAAGATTGTATGCAATGAAAAACTGACCGATTTCATCATTCAACGCAGTAACCCCAAAGAACTAAAGATTACAGTGGGCGAAAACGTCCGTAACGACTATTTTAGATTCATGCTTGTAGTGAGCAATGACTATGAATCACAAGAAATATATGTTGAAATTACTCCGTCGGACAGATATGTGTTCGATCATATCACTTATTCTTTAAATGCGTATTCTCATGAATGGAGACTGGAAGAAACAAAGAGTTTTATACAATCTAATAATTCAGATACTCCCTCCCCATGCCTGTTATTCCCTTACAAGGACGCCCACCATGAAGTGGTGTTCAAAAGCGATGATCCTGAGGCTTTTCGGCTATTGGGAGGAGATAATCCGACAGTAGAGATACCAAGCATGGAAAACGAATGGTTGGGAATGAACGGTGTACAGGCGCAATATACGTCTGAGCAGCAAGCACTGCCTTTGCCTTTCCCTGATACGGAGAAGAAGGAGATTTCTATCCCGCCTAAAACTACTCAACGTATCACCATGCTGTTAGAATGTGAGTGGTTCGAAACGGAGTACACCCTTTATATTGTTCACCCTAAGAATGGGAGACAGCGCACTATAACCGGTACGTTGCAAAGTAAAATGCCCGGAAAATGTTACATAGCACGCGAGAATATCAAATGATTAGAAATATGAATACCAGACGGTCTCTGTATATAATCTGCTTGCTGCTGTTCTCGGCAGTCGGCTGCAAATTGGATGCTCAGACAGTAGTGAAACCTGTCAGGCAACAGAATGACAGCACCAGTCATACCCTCATCCATCAGATAGGTTTTGACGTTCGTCCGGGCTATGTAGCTCCGACAAACAGTTTCCTTGAAGGCGATAATGCACAACGGCAGAAAATTGATCGGTCACTTTCCCTGCACTTGAAGTATGCTTTCCAGTTCAGCAAAGATTCCTATTTGGGGAGGTTGTATCCTCATGCTTATCAAGGCATCGGTGTTTCGCATAATACATTTTATAATTCCGCTGAACTGGGAAATCCGGTGGCGGTATATGCTTTTCAAGGGGCGCCTATTGTACGACTTTCATCCCGTTTGTCGTTGGATTATGAGTGGAATTTCGGTGCTTCTTTCGGTTGGAAACAATATGATGAACACAGCAATTGGTACAATGACGCTATCGGTTCTAAAATCAATGCGTATATCAATTTGGGCTTTGTCTTGAACTGGCAGTTTTATCCACAGTGGAAACTTGCAGCGGGTGTGGACTTCACTCATTTCTCCAATGGAAATACGCGTTATCCCAATGGAGGTCTCAATACTATCGGAGGGAGAGTCGGCATTGTACGTACCTTTAATGCCGAAGATAAGGCGTCCGGAGCAATTGCTCCCAAACGCCTTTACATAAAGCCACACGTCAGCTATGACTTGTTGGTATACGGCGCCACTCGCAAAAGAGGATTCGTTAAAGAAGGGATACCCACTTTGGTTCCCGGTTCGTTCGGAATCGTTGGTCTCAATTTTGCCCCGATGTATAATTTTAATAACTATTTCCGGGCAGGACTTTCTGTGGATGCGCAATTTGACGAGAGTGCCAATATTAAGGACTATAAGCTAGTAGGAACTTATGGGGACGATATAAAGTTTCACCGTCCTCCATTCCGCGAACAATTTGCGGTAGGGTTGTCTCTTCGCGCAGAACTGGTGATGCCTATTTTCTCCATCAATGCCGGTATCGGACGAAATATGATATATAGTGGCGATGATACGGAAGGTTTCTATCAAATATTGGCTCTCAAAACTTATGTTACCCGCCATTTGTTTCTGCATGTGGGATATCAGTTGAGTAAGTTTAAAGACCCCAATAATTTAATGTTGGGGATTGGATATAGATTTCACGATAAGCGGTGAAACAGTGGTCTCCGTTTGTCTCTTGATTACTCTTTCTGTTGATAAATTTATTTTCTTAATTGGATGTTGAAATTATATTTGAAGGAACATAATATGTATCCTGATATTTGTTGGGCGCGATATTCATAGAAACTGTCTGCTGTTACATTTCGGATATAGTGTTTCTTTTGTTTTAATATATCAGCCCAATAGAATGATAGTTCTGCCGATTTGTTTTCTAAGAATAGCCATGTAATGCCTAAATTCCATAGCAACTCAGTTTTATTATTTTTATCAATGGCTGTACCATTGCGATATGTATAACTTATATTATTGGAAATCTGAAGATCTTTGGGTAGATTAACAAATCCATTTACTATTATCTTATAATCTCTTGAATAGACTTTACTGTTTTGTAATGAATTTTGGGATTGACTGAAATAATGCTCACCTGTTAACTCCATATTCCCCCATTGCGGACGATAAGCCAAACGAAGTTTACTTGATATATTAATATCATGTGTTTGGCTATGGTTAGATTCAATATTGTCAGAACTGGTAATCAATGAAACCTGGTTTCTGTATATCGCGTTTTCATTAAGGTTTAAACTGAAATCGCCAAAGGTTTTGTTCCATTGCAAATAAATATTGCTATTCCAGTTTCCGTTAATGTTTATTGGATAGGATTCTCGTTTTCCTGTCGTAGCATCAAATGTGTTTTTTTGTGCGATATCGTTTGTAATACTTTGGTAACTGATGGAAGAATAAATACCTGAAGTTGTACTCATACTTAAGCCGATGGAGTGGGTAAAAGATTGCTTTAAGTTGGGATTACCTTTTATAACGTTGAGTGGATTACTTGTGTTTAAGACAGGTAAAAGAATTGTCAAGGGAGGCTGATTTGTCATTCCGTTATAATTAAATGATATACTGAATTTATTTTTATTCCATGTTGTTGATATTGAAGATAGAAAGTCTGATGAATGAATAATCGTATCGGTACTTACTACCCCTGTCTTTTGATGTATGTTTCGTAGTAATGGTGAATATGTTATGTTCGCATTTATATTCCACTGCTGTGAGTTGTAAAATAGTTGGAGACCTATATTGTGAATATAAGTTTTGCTTTTGCTATTATTACTCAAACTGTCTATATAATTTTGTCTGTAATCCAAAGGAACCTGATTAATTGCTGTTGCAGAGGATTCTCGGTTTGATAAATCAAACGTATTTCGTTTAGAATCTTCTTTTTTGACGTCAATTCCATATGAATATGTCAATATAAAATCTTCCTTTATAGAATGTGTTAAAGATAAAGAAGTATTCAATGTCTTATTACTTAATGGAGATTCAATGTATTGGCTTTTATTTGAAGGGGATTCCATATCGGTATTCACTGTTGTTTGGTAATAATGTATATTTGAATTAGTAAAATCCTCGTTTCTGCTTTTTTTAGGATTATGCAGCATATTAAAGTTTAGCCTTAAATGTTTGCTTATATCACGGTAAATGAAGATTTGCCAGTTGTAACTTTGGTTCTTATTTCTTGATAGCAAATCATATATGCTGGAGTTTATCTTATATTTTTCTGGAATCTTACTATAATCTTCGTTGGTGGAGTTTATGGGGTGGTTTAGGGTAACTGTGTTATTATTAGCAATAGTATTAAAATAGTCTTTGTTGTATGTGATATCAAATAAGAAATATGTCTTTTTATCAGGTTCCCATTCTATACCCAAGGATGAATATAATGAGTTGTTTTTATTCACATTTTCTATTTCTCCTAATGAGTAAAGGTTCTCACTTGGCAAATACTGCTCTGTGTAGTTCTTGGATTGTTCTCCACTTTTGTTGTAGTTATAATTAATATTGCCAGATATATTAAGTTTGTCACTAAATTTGTGTCGTACATTCATACCTAATGAGTGCGAAATATTATTTTTATAGAGAGAGTTTAAATCTTTATTTGTAGTTTGTAACAATAGAGATAAGTTATCTCCATTTTCTTTAAAATAATTGGCTTGACCTTCAAAGTCCTTCTTTCTATGGGTGCCATAGCCGGCTTTGATTGAACTTAATAAAGAGTTATTGAATTCATCCTTTGTCTGTAAGTCTAAGATATAATATTCTTCGTTCGTGCGCCTAAATGTTTTGTTGTCTTGCTTATTGTATATTCTTATTTTACTTATAAACTTTGCGGGTAAGTTATTTAAAGCCATTTGCGTGTCTTTATTGAAAAAAGTCTCACCATTTACATTTATTTCCTGAATGATTTTTCCATTATATGATAGTTTCCCATTCTCTGCATCATATAATATACCAGGTATTTTTTTAACGAGTTCTTGCAGATAGGCATTTTGTGGAAGCATATATACTGCTGTATTAATAATCGTAGTATCTTTTTTATGCTGCATTTCCGCTTGCTTAGCTGATATGGTTATTTCGCTTAATGATGTAATTGTATCCGCCAGAATGATGTCACCCAATTGTATGGGGGATGTTTTTTTTAGTTCATAATACTGTGTACGCATGCCAGTATATGATACCTTTAATAGATACCCAGTATTTTCTTTAATTGGATATTCAATCCTGAAATCTCCATTTTTATTGGTAGTATTACCCTTAACAAATGCAGAATCTGGTAAGTTTAATATAACTATTGAAGCGTATGGCAGAACTATCTTATGTACGTTATTCTCAATTGCATAGACATGCCCAGAAACAATGCGTGTATTGTTTTGTTGAGCATATACTGATATCGTCATGCAGCATATAAAATACAAAGTTAGTTTAGCGGTGCGGGTTTGCATTTATTCGTATATTCTTTGATGCAATATTACAATAAAAAAAGTGTAATTCAATAAGGGAGCGATAGAAAAGCTACCGCTCCCTACAGTTAATTCATGGAGCAATTTGTACTAGTACACTGTTTTACTTTGTTACCTTGACGGTTGAGCCGGAACTAACACCCTGTTCTGTACATTTTCTTCCCATATCAAGGAGCTGACCTCTGGAGTTATAATACTTGTAATTCTTATAAGTGCCAGTAACTTGTGCAGCTCTTGCCCATTCATATGCTAGGGCTTCGAAGGTCATATTCATTGTTTGAACATTGACCTGCATGGTACCGCTATGATTTCCATCACCTGTTTGGTTATTAAATCCTACCCACATCATAGCTTTGGGCTTTACGTCTTGATCGACTTTCTCAGATTTAACTTCTTTAGCTGCCGCATTATTATTTGCTGCGAATGAATTAGCAGCAAAAATAGCTATAGCTGCTAACATACTGAACATAACAAATCTTGTTTTCATTTTTTTGTTAATTTAAAATGTTTGTATAAACTAGTAGGTGGCCTCCTTACTTTTCATTTATTTTCTTGTGTTCAACTGTATTTTTCGATAATAAGCAAAGTATGTAGTGTCCTCATTTATAACTTCAAACTATATCTTTTAAAGAATCAGTCTACCCTCTCCAACTCTATTGTCGCTATTTTATCTTTATCAGGACTAGCTTCATTTTGTATAAGAGTTATGTGATTTTTGGTACAACTTTTAATTACCCAAGGAGCCCCGGCAAGTTGAAACGCAATATCATTAAATGTAATATAGCTCCCTTCTATCGTGTAGGTAATATCAAATTGATCATAATCTTCCCAAATCACTTTTCCTTTTTGGGTATCTACGAATTGTATACCGATACCTCTATTTTTCAAACTCCATGTGGCACAATGTCCGGTGCCACGCCATGAAGTTTGATAGAGAGCTTCGGGAGTGAGTTGCCCCACTTGTTCCTGCTCTTCATTGTCTTGATCATCACAAGCTATAAAGCAAAAAGTCACCAAAAACAAAGCGAAGAGCATCAATAAAGAAGACTGTTTTATATTATATTTCATGCCTAATTAAGTTTTTCAGATTTTTCAAATTTTTCAAATAGTTCATATATTAACATGATTCCCTATTTTTACATACACAAGCATCTGTATCCAACTCTTTACAATCCTATAATTGTATACAAATTAGCCAGTGTTGCCATTGAGATTCTTTTCTCAGTTAGATTTGAAACCCAAGTACTCAAGCCATATACTTCTAGCATACTTTCATCCCCATCGTCTGCAAGAAAGGAAAAACAAAGTTTAGTAGTTGGGTCATATAAATATTCCATATTAGTTGTTTCATTATAATACTTATAAAATCCATTCTCATTAAAATTTTCCAGTACTATACATAGTGGGGAACGAAACATAGGATTTAAACGTTTAGTTGTATTATAGCTTATCTGAATATCGGAACTAAAGTATTTGGATTTTTCCTCTGCTATTGCTTTCGCTTTTTCAAGAAAAACATTGTTGTCTTCATTCTGTTTTAATTCTGCATCCGTAGCATTACCATTACTTAACACAATCTGATCACCTTGCCTTGTTACCAAGACAGCAGCAACCTCATACAAATTATCTCCTGAAGTTGATGTTTTCTTTAATATCCTTGTAATCATAATAGACGGGGTATAAAGTCTCGTAACTGGAAGAAGAATGTTCTTGGATGTATCATCAAAGCGTCGCTGAAAGTTTCTCTCTAATACGAAATCAGACATTGGGAATAACCCTTCTTGTGTTAAATCAATTACAGTATGATTTTTTGAATCGTTAAGTGATTTTCTCCAAGACTGCAAATCAATATTAATATCTTTGAGTGACATTGTAGTATTTATCGCACTCTCTTCATTCTGAATACCGCCCAAAGTTTTTACTCGTAAAAAAATATCTTGCTTCTTGTAAACTGTTGAATCAAAATTTCCATTTTTTCCATTAAATCCAAATGAAGCATTAAGCGAATCACCTTCATATGTAAGTGAAGCCGTAATACTAGTATCCAATGATTTAGTCCGTTGCTCAACATTAGTACTTGATGCTGCATTTCCCATATATTGAGCAAAAGCTCTCCCACCAGTATAATAACCAACGACAACAAGATCTCCATATGAATTAATGACAGAGGATATAGTAGAAGTATATAAATTGTTAATGAAGGATCTTCTTAAAAACTGTCTAGCATAAACTTTTGTTGAGCCACTTGAATTTAAGAGCATAAATTTGCCATGTGCAAATAATATATTCATTTCTCCATAAGTCTGCTCCATCGTTTCATTAATAAATGTTCTAAAGGTTTCGACTGTGGTTCTCTTTTTTCCAATAGAAAATAATCCTAAATTTAAAGAAAATCCAGTTTTAATCGTTTTGCTTTCAGTTGAAAAATGTGTGTAATCATCAAAGTTATAGTATGTATAAGACGATTGGTCATTCCAATTAGGGTATTTTTCATCTACATATGACTCATCATAGGCTTTTATAGCTTCAATATTAAGAATGGAATGTGTGAAATTATCAAAATCACTTGGGATATAATTTCCATTGTATAATTTATAACCATAGCCTAGGAATTTATCAGACGAACCAATTGTTGCATTATTTCTTGTTAGCCCTTCTTCAAAAGTAGGTGCTTTAGTAACAACCTCTGGAAGGTTGGGATTGCGCTTTTGTATAACAACATCACCTTCTGAATTTTCAGCTTCGATTGCGGACATTTGCGATGTAGGCAAATCTAAGTTGTCTGAACAAGCTATAAAAAACGGAATGACAGCAGATAATATTATTATATAAAAAAATGTTTTCATGATATTTGTTTTTTTATTAATTATCTGTTTTCTAATAGTTTTCTTCTGTATTCATCGTTTGGGGTTACTACAATTTTATCAGCTTTAGCTTTTGACGTAGTGTGAATTATCCCATTCCAAGTACCCTTAAATTTGACTTCTCTTTCGTTGACTTCTCCTGGCTTCTTATAAACCATAGTGATTGTATAGTCAGCCTTAACGCTATATTTCTTTAAATATGTGGTCACTTTTACTAATGATGGCTCATTGACTGTTATAGGGATCTTGACAGATAGTCTTTTGGGTATTTCATACATTGTAGAAAAATAAGGTGCTTTAGGCATAAATACTGTTGTGTCAACTGCTTCTCCAGTACTAAAGTTGCTGGGTTTTATAAATTGGCCAGCTATAATAGCAGGACGGAAAAATAATTGATTAGGCTTAGACATTGGAATTTTCAAAGATCCTTTTTCTGAATAGGTTGAAGTATCTTTTACGTCTTTCACTGCTGTAATCGTAATATTAGAAGGTCCTAAAACTGGCTCTGTTTGTCCGTTCGACTCTATTTCAACAGGGTCTAACAGTGTTACGACAGCTGATTCACTATCAAATGCAATCTCTTTTACATCAAATCCATTCACAAACTCTAATAGAAACTCTTGCTGTGGCTGTTTACTATATTTGGCATATCCTAGCTGTCCGTTGCTTTTGGCCTCCATCGAGTAGCAAAAAGAGCTCCAAGGGTTATTAGGATCTGTCATTCCAAAATATGTCTGATTTTCAATTGCAAAATATCCTTTATATGAGGATGGTATAAGATCCCAGCTCCCTGTACTAATATCATCCGTGTCCCATACAACAACAAGTTTATTATCAGGATTACTGTTATATTGGCCACAAACTAACGGTCTTTTATAAGCATCTGAATAAATTAAATATGGTATGCCACTACTAGAAGGCAGTATTCTTAAATAGAACTTAGAATCATTACTTGATGAAAGGTATAATTCTTTTCTTAATCCTTGGGTTGCAAAATAAGGCCGGTCGGTAGTTCCGCCTCCACGAACTTTTAAAGAAAAAGGCAATTCTCTAATAGCCCACATATTTGAAGAGTAATACTCATCCATTTCAGGATAATATAAATTGGCTCTTGTCTGTGGCTTTTTTAATGAATCTGTGTTAGAAAAAAGGCATATTGAATCATTTGATGTAATTGATTTCGAACCAACCATGGCCTCTGCCATTTGGGGAGAATTATCCAGAGCCTCTAAATTTTGTTCACAAGAAACAAAACCTATGGTCATTGTTCCCATAATCAATTGGCTTAAGCCCACAATAAAATAATTTAATTTTCTCATAAGAATATATTTTAATGGTTAAGTTGTAAATGAACAATAAAGTTCACGTAAATTATTGTCATTATATGTGTTGATGTCTACTCGATTTCAAACTCTCCAATGAGAGTCACATCTTTTTCTATATAGAGAAGTTCATATTGCCCCGTCTCGAAGCCACTCACATCTATTTGATAGATTTCCAGGTTATCAGGAGTTGTCATATCTTGAAACACAATGTTTCCATTCTTGTCTTTAACCTGAAACGTGACTGGCTCGTTCGGTTTTTCAAAAAACTGCACTTCGATGTTATGACCTTCGAGAACTGCTTCTATGGGTATAAAAACAACTGACTTCTGGCGTTCACTCCATCCTTTAAAAACTAAAATTTTGCTTTTGTGTGTTGATAAAATATTGGCTTCCATCGTTATGAATGAAAGGGCAATTAATAATAATGTAATACTTAGCTTTCTCATATCTTTAAATGTTTTCTGCAAAGTTATTAAAATATGAGGGACTAAGTATGAGAACTACTAGTTTTGATATGGACAGGCGGTGCCTGATAATCAGTCACTTACGATTTAGATATGTACTATGAACATGACATCGGTAATATCTCTATAAAATATGGATATTAATGCATATTCTTAATCAAATATTCATATAATGAAGAATTAGTCGGGAATGTGATATTGAGTTTCAGTTTAAGTCTGGAACGCTTTTTACTTACGGAATTGGGGGCAATATTTAATAGTTTTGCTTCTGTATTGGTATCGAATCCAAAAAGGTACAAACAGCAATATTGAAAATCTTCTTCCGGTAAGTTCGGACCTAAGCTATATATATAATTATAAAGTTCAGGATATATGGTTGTTATTTCATTTGTAATGGCTTTCCATCGTTTTTCCGTTATGAGCGATTTATTATTTCCCGGTATGTTTTGATTCCCCAATTTTGTTAGTTCTTTGTATAGAGGTGAATCTATAAGTAATTTATTTTGTAGTTTTCTATAATTGGCAGATAAACGAACGATGTCTTCTTGCAGCTGATCATAATTTTCGTCTTTTTCTTTGAATGTATTTAATAAACTTCGTTTCTTTTCAAGCTCAAGAGAAAGTGTGTATAGGTTTAACTTCATCTTATCTAATTCTTTTTGCTGTTTTAAGATTTTCTCTTTTGCTTGTTTTCTGTATAATAAATAACCTATAACTATTAACAGCAGAGCTGCAATGCAGATAACAGAAACTATGATGTAGTTCTGTTGCTTCATTTTTAGGTTATCTACTTCTTTGCTGATTTTCAGGTGATTATATTTATGTTCTATGTTCAGTATCTTAGACTGGATGTTGCTATATACCGTAGAATCTAATATATTAGTATAGTCTTCCAGATAAGTGAGTGCTTGCTCATATTTTTTTTCTGACTTGTATATCTGGTAATATAGATATTTAATACTATAAGTATAAGTAGGATCATCTTGTGGAATCTTTTGCAGGAGTTCTTTTGCCTGATTTAAAGAGTCAGATGCTATGTATAAGCTAATTAATGCCATGTAATTAGGCATTTTTTCTCTTCCTTCCAACGCTTTGTAGAAGAACTTTTTAGCTTTATCGTATTTGTTATGCATTACATATATGTTGCCCAGAGTGTTTTCGATTGAAGCTTTTACATCTTTATCCTCTGAAGTCTCGGTGATAGAATCTGCCATAAGCAGAATTTCAAGGGCACGGGATATTGAATCAGTGCATGCGTATTCACGCCCCATATCTCTTAGAGCACAAGCGTAGCTATCAGTGTTATTTTCTTTTTTGAAATTGTCGGCAGCCATTTCGTATTTTTTGATAGCTTCTGTTCGCATGGCTTTCTCTCTATATAAGTCGCCTATATAGCTATATGTATACCCAACTAAATTATAGAGTTTGTTCTTTTCTCCAATCTCTAACGCTTTAGTATATATAGACATTGCTTTGTCATAATCCCCGTCATTTGCATAGGAACGTCCTAAATAAATTAAGATTTGTACTTGTTCATTGGATTTACCGTAGGATGAATACCAAGTGTTAGCTCGCTCGAATTGATAAGATGGCAATAGGGTATTAAAGATTTCGTCAGTGACTTTGGCCGATAGCATGCACCAGCGTGCAAAGGTTTTATCATCCAGTTGTTCCGGAGATGCTATGTTTTCCAGTATGCTTGATGCGCTATCAGGATTTACTTCTATGATTTTTTCAACCTCATCCAGTTGTTTGTCCAAAGTGGATTGTTGTTTGCTGCACCCTACTAATAAGAATGTAGATAGAATAGTTATCAATGTACTGCTTTTCATCTGTTTGTCGTAATTTAGTTCGTTATAGATACTATTCAAAAAGAATGTTTTGCCTGTCGTCAAAGCAGGAATGTTATCTTCCTATTGTTACAAAAGTAAGAATTTAATTTATATAATGCCATTTATTATGTTTTTATTCTTGTAACTTGATGTCAAATAGGTAATTTCATAAATCAAGAAGTTATTGTTTACCGCTCTTTTAGATGCAAATGATCCTATATTCTCCTGTCTTTCAATTGGTATTATCATATTATCTCACCGATATCTTCATCGTTCTACCCGGGTGATATGATCATCGCACTTAGGTGAACTGATCGTGTCACAGTAGTAGACAGTTCGTCCTACCCGGGTGGAACGATGAAGATGTCGGTAAGAAAACATGCAGATGTAGGTATCAAAAGAGAAGGATATAGGTAGCAGTATAACATGTAAAGCCCTAAAAACAATGAGAGATACCCTTGAAGTGAATGAGAGATACGTGAAAAATAGCTGTTTGAATGAAGAAAAGAGTGAGAGATACCTGTTTGAAAAGGATCTCTCACTCTTTATATTGCTGATTATCTACGGCTTATCTTAATGGAATGAGACCGTGAGACCAAAAAGTTTTTTTTATTTCTGGGGAGGAGGTGTGGAGAGTTATCCCAACAACTCTTTTACTTTTGCAGAAATAGCACGGCCTTCTGCCAGTCCTGCCAACTTCTTGGAGGCAACTCCCATCACCTTACCCATATCTTTTCCGCTGGTAGCACCTGTTTCGGCAATGATTTCCTTCAATGCAGCTTCCAGTTCTTCAGCAGTCATTTGTTTGGGCAAATAAGCTTCCATTACGGCAACTTGTGCCAGTTCTCCGTCAGCCAGATCCTGACGTCCCTGTCCGATATAGATTTCGGCAGAGTCCTTACCTTGTTTCACCAGTTTCTGAATGATTTTCAAGGCTGCTTCGTCTGTCAGTGTATCGTTGGCTCCCGGAGCTGTTTTAGCTTCGATGAAGAATTTCTTTATGTTTCTTAAAGTCTCCAAGGCAACTTTATCTTTTGCCTTCATTGCGTTTTTAATGTCTTCGCTGACTTTGTCAAATAAATCCATGATGATATTTATATTTTAATTATTTACAATTTGTAATAGCAAGGGGAAGAACCATCTAGAAAGTGATTACCCCGTCATTGTCCGTAGCCTCTTCCATGGCAACTTCCTCTTCAAGAGCCGCTTTCGTCTTGATCTTCAACAGCTTCGTTTTATCGCGCGTGTAAGTAGGAGATTCCTCTATCATGGCGATGATGTCGTCGTTGTCCAAATCTTCGGTATTGAAGATATAGATATGGCGACGGCTGCGCAGGCTTTTCTTTCCGATGCCGGCACTTTCACCGTATGCCTTGCGGATACGCTCTTTATTCTTCTCCTTCTCTTCTTCAAGCTGCAACTGGCGTTCTTCTTCCTCCTGGCTGCGGGCTTCGTGCAGTGTGTCCATACCGGGCACGTCTTCCACACCAAATCCGGTGGCGAGTACGGTGATCTTTACCTTGGTGTCCAAAGAGTTGTCTACGGCGACACCCCAAATTACTTCCACACCTTCGCGGAACTTGCTCATGAACTCGTGTATCTCGTTCATTTCTTCCATCATCAGTTCGGACGTGGGACAGAAGGATACGTTCAACATCACCTTTTTAGCGTTGAAGATGTCGTTGTTGTTCAGCAACGGAGAGTGGAGGGCATCGTCGATAGCTTTGGTGACACGGTTCTCGCCTTCTCCGAATCCGGTACTCATGATGGCTACACCACCGTCTTTCAGGATGGTCTTCACATCGGCAAAGTCCAGATTCACCGTACCACGCATGGTGATTATCTCGGCGATACTCTTTGCAGCGATGGAAAGCGTATCATCGGCCTTGCCGAAAGCATTCATGAAGGTAAGGTCGGCATATATTTCGCGCAGGCGCTCGTTGTTGATGACCAGCAGGGCATCTACGTGCTGGGCGATACGTTCGACGCCGTCCAGTGCCTGAATGATTTTCTTTTCTCCTTCGAAAATAAATGGAATGGTGACAATACCTACTGTCAGAATATCCATCTCCTTCGCAATGCGGGCGATGACAGGGGCGGCTCCGGTTCCAGTTCCTCCTCCCATTCCGGCAGTGATGAATACCATCTTGGTGCCGTCGTTCAGCTGTTCTTTGATATCGTCAATACTTTCTTCGGCGGCGTCGCGTGCCCGTTCGGGACGGTTGCCGGCTCCAAGTCCTTGTGTGATGCTACGGCCCAGTTGCAGTTTCACCGGAACGGGTGACTCGGCCAATGCCTGGTTGTCCGTGTTGCAGAGAACGAACGTTACGTCATGTATGCCTTCCCGGTACATGTGGTTCACAGCGTTACCGCCACCGCCACCTACACCAATTACTTTGATGATTTTCGGTGAGTCGGTCGGGAAATCGAATTGTACTATCTCGTCCATATTATTGAATTTTGAATTTATTTCATATCATCGTCAGAGAAGATTTCCTTGGTCAGGGAGTCGATCTTGCGTTGAATCCAGCTGGGACCGGCTTCTCTCTTGCGTCTTTCTTTCTCTTCTTTCTCCTTCTGCTTGCGGAGTCTTTCAGCTTCCTTGGCGGCTGCCCGTGCTTCTTTCTCTTCCTCTTCTTTCTTGAGGCGTGCCAGTCGGGCTTGCTCTTTCAGTTCCTGATCGTCCTCAAACATGTCTACGGTCTTGTGAATTTCCGGCTCCGGTCGGGGAGTGGCGGGAGTGACCGGTATCTGGGGAGCGGTTTCTATCAGGCAGCAGTTCTGATTGCCTTCGAACAGAAGTCCGAACAGGGTGTTCTGCGAACCGTCCTTCTTCAGTATATTGCTGGGAGCGTGAACGGTGTTGCGAGGCAGTTTCGCCATTCTCATCTTTTCTATCTTCGAGCGTCTGCGAAGCATTTCTTCCAGATTCTTCAGGTTGGCGGCTCCACCTGTGAGGATGATGCCGGCCAGCAGTTTGTCTTCGTAGCCGGAGATTTGAATCTGGTTCCATACGTTAGCGATGATTTCCTCGGCACGTGCCTCGATGATGTTGTTGAGCTTGCTCAGTTCGACTGTGCGGCTTTCATCTTCGAGCTTGCAGGTGGCGGGCTCTTCGCTTTCGTCTTCTTCGTATAGGGCGTCTCCGTAAGTTTTCTTCAGACGTTCCGCTTCTTCTTCCTCCATTTGCAGGGTGGTGATGTCGCGGGTGATGCTGTTTCCTCCCAGCGGCAGCACTGTCAGGAAGCGGAGAATGTTGTTTTTATAAACCGAAATAGTGGTGGTATCAGCTCCGAAGTCGATGAGTGCGCAGCCCGAACGGCGTTCGCTCTCGGTCAGCACGGCATTGGCTGTTACCAGTGGCGCGATCAGTTGGTCGGCAATATCGATCTTTGCCTGCTGGAAGCAGTGTTCCAGATTCTTCCGTACGGAAGAGCGGGCGACGATATTGAGGAAACGTCCTTCGATGTGGCTTCCTACCAGTCCCACCGGATTGGCTTGCAGATTATTGCCGACTTTGTATTCTTGCGGCGCTACGTCCAGTATATCCATATCGACTACCGGAATCGCTACGTTCTCATCGCCGATAGCGTTTACCAGCTCTTCCGAGATAATCGCTTCTTCTTCGAGGTCGCGACTTACTACGTTGCGGACTGTGCGGAGGGATTGTCCGCCAATGCCTACGTATACCTTGGCGATTGAGTTTTTCAACTCACCTTCCAGTCTGTTGATGATAGAAGTCAGGCTTTGTGCTGTCTTGTCCAGATTGAAGATCACTCCTTTGCGGATAAACGTTGAAGAGTCTTCCTGGGCGTATGCCAGTACCTGCATACTTCCGTCACTGTTCTTTCTTCCGGCCACACCGGTTATCTTCGATGAACCAAGTTCAATAGCGGCGATAAATTCTGTTGTTGCCATCTCTTTATTTATAATTTAATTATTTTCAACTTTCTATTTTGAGAACTTCATCCCATCACCTGTTACCTATTACCTGTTACCTATTACCTGTTACCTATTACCTGTTACCTATTACCTGTTACCTATTACTCTCTCTCTTCGTACAGATAATCTGGTTGCTGAATTCAAGACTGATGCGTGAATATTTGTTCCAGCCTACCTGATTGAGTCCTTTTTGGTAGAATTCTTTCAGGCGTGCCAGTTTGTTTTCAAAGTTTTCAAGTTTGCCGAGATAGACGAGGTGGTCGCCTACACGAGGTACCAGTTCGATGTTGCGGTCGGGCAACACATGGATTTGTTCTATCTGGGCGTCCCAGAACTTATTGTTTTGCAAAAATACACCAAACTTATATAAATCCTTCATTGCAAACGACTTTTCTACGTTTCCGGTGACAATTGCCCGATGTGCGACGCATTTTGCTTCCGGCGGCATGACGGTTCCTTTATTATCAAGGTAATAATTCTCTCCGTTGGCACTCATGATGCGTAATATCGGTATACGTTGTGTCACTTCTACGCAGACTTTGCCGCTGGGTGTTTTGTAGCATTCCGCTTCGTCGATCAGCGGATGCTTGCTCAGTTCCCGTTCCAGCGACTTGGTAGAGATGCGCTCCATCTTTTTCCCGATAGGGTAGATACCTTTATGCTGGAGGATGCCTTTCACTTCTTCTTTGGTGATGAAGCCGGCATAAGTGGTATCCTTGATGACCAGTTCTACGTCACGGCAGGTCTGGTCGGCAGGCTTGCGGTTGAAAGCGGTGATGGCTATGCCGAGGTAGGCGATAAGCATCAACATGACGATAGATAGAAGGATTCTCTTTACCATAGTTTTTATTTAATTGAGAATTGAAAATTGAAAATGAAGAATTGAGAATTGGCTGCGCGACTGTATGATGTAGCGTAGAAATTCTTAGTTCTTCGTTCTTCGCTCTTCGTTCTTCATTTTTTCCAGTTCTTTCTTTATTTCGGGGACATAATTGTCTATGTCTCCGGCTCCCAGAGTTATTAATACTTCAATGTTTTTATCTTTCAGAATGTTCAGTATTTCTTCCTTTTTGCACATACTTTTTTCGATGCCCGGACGGAGGTTGTCGTATATCAGCTTGCTGGTGACACCGGGGATCGGTGTCTCACGAGCCGGATAGATGTCTACCAGAATGACTTCGTCCAGTAGCGACAGGCTATCGGCAAAGTCCTGATAGAAGTCGCGGGTACGGGTGTACAGGTGCGGCTGGAAGATGGCTGTGATCTTCTTGTCTTTATAGAGTTCGCGGATAGACAGCACGCTCTGTTTGATTTCAGAGGGATGATGGGCGTAGTCGCTCAGAAAGACTACCTGGTCATTCTTGATCTTGAAATCGAACCGGCGGTCTACACCGCGGAAGCTGTTCATTCCTTGTCTGATCTCTTCGTCGGTCACTCCGTTGAGGTGGGCGAGTGCCATGGCGGCTACACCATTCTCGATGTTGATGCTTACCGGAACTCCCAGTTGGATATTGTTGATACGTGTGTCGGGGGCAACGAAGTCGATGAAGATTTCACCGTTTCCGATGCGGATATTCTCGGCGTGGAAGTCTCCTTCGTCACGCGAATAGGTATAGACACGGACTCCGGCCTGTACTTTCGGTTGTAGTGAGATACCTTTTCGGATAATCAGTGCACCGCCCGGCTGGATCAGTGTTGTATAATGTTCGAAGCTTTCGAGGTATGCCTTTTCTGTTCCGTAGATGTCCAGATGATCGGGGTCTGTGGCAGTGATGACAGACATATAAGGGGACAGCCAATGGAAAGAGCGGTCGAACTCGTCTGCTTCGATGACGGTATAAGGGCTTTTCTGAGAGAGTAGCAGATTGGTGCCGTAATTCTTGGAGATGCCTCCGAGGAAAGCGGTACATTCTATGTGCGATTGGTGGAATAGGTGGGCGGTCATGGTAGAAGTGGTTGTCTTGCCATGAGTGCCGGCTACACACAGACCTTTGCTGGAATGAGTGATCGTTCCCAGTACTTGCGCGCGTTTTTGTATTTCGAATCCGTTGTTGCGGAAATAAACCAATTCTTCGTGTTCCTGCGGAACGGCGGGAGTCAATACGACTAAAGTGCTTTCTTTGTCTTTGCAGGCTTCCGGAATCAGTCGGACGTTTTCTTCGTAATGTATTTGTGCGCCTTCGGCGATGAGGTTTTCAGTCAATGGAGTCGGGGTGCGGTCGTATCCGGCTACCACTTTTCCTTTGGAAAGGAAATAGCGGACAAGCGCACTCATACCGATGCCTCCGGCACCGACAAAGTAGACTGATTTGATCGTTTCAATATTCATTTCTTTATACTGTTTCTTTTTATAATTCTTGTTCCAAGTAACATTTCAAGTTTTAATCAGAGTCGGTACTACCTTTAATTGGGGATGCCCCCAAAAGTCGGTAGTATTTTCATTCTCCTCCTTCTGGAAGGAGGAGATTGGAGATTCTACTGACTTTTTAGTCAATCCTAATTGGGATAGTTGCGATTTTTGCATTCCCTCAACTAGTTTTCTGCTTCTGCCAGCTTGATTACTTCCTGCGCGATGATTCGTGCAGAGTCGGGCAAAGCCAACTTGGCTATATTCTCACTTAGTTCTTTCAGTTTCCGGTCGTCAGCTACTGTGTTCAGGGCTACGTCCATCAACTTTGCTTCTGCTTCGCTGTCTTTTACGTAGATGGCGGCTTGTTTGTCTACCAGTGCCAGTGCATTCTTGGTCTGATGATCTTCTGCCACATTGGGCGAAGGAACCAGAACCACAGGCTTGTGCAACAGACAAAACTCTGAAATAGAACCGGCTCCCGCACGTGAAATCACTAGGTCGGAAGCTGCGTAAGCGGCTGCCATATCCTTGATGAAGTCCGTCACGTACAGATTTGGAAGTTCTCCTGCTGCCCGTAAGGCTTCTGTCACCTGCGGATAGTAATATTTTCCGGTCTGCCAGATGAACTGTATATCGTTGTTTTCTTTTATTGTAGCTAAGGCTGCAGTCAGCGTATTGTTAATGGTACGTGCGCCAAGGCTACCGCCTACAATCAGAATTGTCTTCTTATCCGGCTGCAGATTAAAGGAACGTAGTGCCGCGCCTTTTTCCGGCATATCCTTCGTCAGATTCTGGCGAACGGGATTTCCGGTCATTATAATCTTATCGGCAGGAAAGAACTTTTCCATTCCATCATAAGCGACACAAATAGTCTTTGCTTTTTGTGCCAGCAACTTGTTGGTGACTCCGGCATACGAGTTCTGTTCCTGAATCAGAGTCGGCACTCCCATCATTCCGGCAGTTTTGAGTGTCGGTCCGCTGGCGTATCCTCCTACGCCTACCGCTACTTGCGGGCGGAAGTTTTTGATGATGCTGCGCGCTTTCCATTGGCTGCGTGCCAGTTTGATCAGTACGGATACGTTTTTCCATAAATGTTTGCGGTCGAAACCGGCTATCGGTAGCCCGATAATCTTATAGCCTGCATCGGGAACCCGCTGCATCTCCATACGGCCCTCGGCTCCCACAAATAAGATTTTCGCGTCCGGTCGCAGCTCTATTATAGCGTTGGCGATAGATACGGCAGGGAAGATATGTCCTCCTGTGCCTCCACCGCTGATGATAATTCTAAGTTCTTTCTCCATAATAATCCTTTTTTCTATCCGTTCATCTTCATTTACTGCTATCATGTTCATCCTCAAACTTGGCATCGCTATTCAGAATCTGTGCAGTGGGTTCGGCGGCGGCTTGTGCTTCCGAAGTAGCTGTTTCGGCTTCTATCTGCATCTGAATCTGTGCATCATGCGCTTTCTGTTCTTCCAAATGAGCGGTATATCGGCTCACGCTTAATATCATTCCGATATAAGCACAGTTGATCAATGTACTTGTACCTCCCTTGCTGACCAAAGGCAGAGGCTGTCCTGTTACGGGGAACAGTCCCACGGCAACCATCATATTCAGTATCGCCTGCGATACCAGCAGCAAAGCGATACCCATGACAAGGAAGGCGGGGAAGGTCCGTTCGCATTTTTGCGCGATACGTCCGGCCCGCATCAGCAGACAGAGATAGAGGAATACGACAAATATACCTCCTATCAATCCCATTTCTTCGATGACAATCGCAAAGATAAAGTCGGAGAATGCCTGACTGAGGAAGTCACGCTGTATGGAATTTCCCGGTCCTTTGCCCACTACGTGACTGGTAGCGATGGCAATACGGGCATGGGCGATCTGTGCGTCTTTGTCTATATCGAATTTGGCTGCGGGCACTTCGTCTTTATCGAAGAAACCTTTGATACGGTTCTGCCAAGTCTCCAGACGGTGAAGTCCGGGAGTGCTGTGCAGCGTTTTGGCAGGGATGGCAACTACTGTACCTACACCGAGTGCGACAATCAGCACAAGTCCTCCTGCCAGCAGAAGGAGTTTCTTTGCCGCCACCCGCCCGATGAACATCATCATGAATACGACGCCGAACAGCAACATGGCTGTCGACAGGTTTTCCGGAGCAATCAGTACGAGAACCAGTCCGGTAAGGATCATGATGTATTTAAAGGCATTGGGGTTGGCTCCTTCTTCATCCTGTCTCTTGGACAGGATGAACGAAACGGCAATGATGACAGCCATCTTTGCCAGTTCCGAAGGCTGGAATTGCAGTCCCATAAAGGTCATCCAGCGGGCTGCCCCATTGACACGGTCGCCTGTAATGATACCCATCAGCGTGACGAATGCCAGTAGAACGAGGGAAATCGGATACAGGAAGACGGGGAATACCTGGAACCATTTGTAGGGGACGTTATGCAGAAATACCACTACTACGGCACCTACCATCAGGATGATAGAATGCTGTGTTATCGGTCCCCAGTGGTCGCCGCTTTTGTACGTCAGCGTCGATGCTGCCGAAAACACCTCGATAATCGAGATGAGGCAGAGACAGAGGAAGATAATCCAGATTACCTTGTCGCCTTTAAATATGCTCTTTAATAAATCCATTTTATAATTCTCTTACATATTTCTTAAACTGATCGCCGCGGTCTTCGTAACTCTTGAAGAGGTCGAATGAGGCGCAGCAGGGGCTTAACAATACGGTTTCTCCTTTCTTTGCCAGTTTGTAGGCTGCTTCTACTGCATCCTTCATTCCGGTCTGCACATCGGCTACGGGCAGTCCGAAACGGTCGAAAAAGTCGTGCAACTTTTCGTTGTGCAGTCCCAGATAAACCAGTGCCGAGCACTTTTCACGTACCAGGTCTTCTATTTCCGTATAGTCGTTGCCTTTGTCTTTGCCGCCCAGTATCAGTACTGTCTTGGTGGTCATGCTTTGCAGGGCATACCAGCAAGAGTTGACATTGGTCGCTTTTGAGTCATTGATGAAGTCGATACCACGTACGCGCGCCACTTTCTCCAGGCGATGTTCCACTCCCTTGAAGTCGGAGAGCGCCTTGCGGATATTTTCTTTAGTGATACCTGCCAGGTTTGCCGAGATACCGGCAGCCAGCGAGTTGTAAAGATTGTGCTGTCCGGTCAGTGCCAGTTCCTCCTGTTCCATGTTGAAGGCGATGGGCTCGGTTATCTTCACTTCGTGGTCTTCTACGTATGCGATGGCTCCGTCTTCCTTCACGGCTGCGAAAGGATACAGATGAGCTTTCAGACCGTGCTTTGCCAGTTCCTGTTTGATGATCGGGTCATCGTTCCAGAAGATGAAAGCGTCGTCCGTTGTCTGGTTCTGCGTAATACGGAATTTGGCATCGATGTAGTTCTGCATACAATGGTCGTATCGGTCCAAATGGTCCGGAGTGATATTCATCAGTACGGCGATATTGGCACGGAAGTTATACATATTGTCCAGTTGGAAAGAGCTGAGTTCGATGATATAATAGTCATGATGCTCTTCGGCTACTTGCAAAGCCAGACTCTTGCCGATATTTCCGGCCAGTCCTACATTCAGATCTGCACTCTTAAAGATGTGGTAGATCAGGGAAGTAGTCGTTGTCTTTCCGTTAGAACCGGTGATGCAGATCATTTTTGCATCGGTATAGCGTCCGGCAAACTCGATTTCGGAGATAACCGGTGTGCCTTGGGCTTTCAGTTTCAGGATCAGCGGGGCGTCATTCGGGATACCGGGGCTTTTAATCACTTCATCGGCATTCAGAATGAGTTCTTCGGTATGATGTCCTTCCTCCCAGGCAATATGGTGGCTGTCCAGAAGTTCCTTATACTTATCCTTGATAGCGGACATATCCGAAACAAATGTTTCAAATCCTTTTACTTTGGCGAGTACGGCTGCACCAGCGCCGCTTTCACCGGCTCCTAAAATTACAATTCTTTTCATTTACAATAATGTGCTTTTGCTGTCCGACAGGCAGACTCTTCTCTCTTCCTTTTCATCTTTTCTTTTTCGCTCGTCGGCTGCGCACATCTTTTTAAAGTTAATAATCGGGTTAATACTCTCAACTATATTAATGTTACAAATATCCTGCATTGGGCAGTCTGTTTGTTCTCATCGTATTTTTAATGTAATAATCGTTATCGCTGCCAGTACAATCGTTACAATCCAGAAACGGACGGTAATCTTTGATTCGTGAAATAGCTGGTCGGGCTTCGTGAACTTCACCGTACATCCCGGTTCTACCAGACTCATCGAAGTACGGAAATGATCGTGTATCGGAGTTCGTTTGAACAACCGCTGTTTTACTCCCTTCCGCTTACCTATCTTATAGTAGAAGCGTTGCAGTATGACTGACAGATTCTCTACCAGAAATACACCGCAGAGAATCGGTATCAGCAATTCTTTGTGGATGATAATGGCAAATACGGCAATGATACCACCGATAGTCAGGCTGCCTGTGTCTCCCATGAATACTTGTGCCGGATAGGCGTTGTACCATAAGAAACCGATCAATGCACCGATAAAGGCACAAATGTAGATTACCAGTTCTTCCGATCCCGGAATGTACATGATATTCAGATAGCTGGCAAATTCGATGTGTGACGATACGTACGCCAGTATTCCCAGCGTGGCACCGATAATGGCGGAGTTTCCGGCTGCCATACCGTCCATGCCGTCATTCAGGTTAGCCCCGTTCGAAACGGCGGTTACAACGAAGATCGTAATGATCACGAACAGGAACCATCCGGCTGTCTGTGCATGTTCGCCCATAAAGCCCACCAGGTCGGCATAATCTAAGTTGTTACTTTTAAAGAAAGGAATAGTGGTTTGGGTAGATTTTAAATCATTGGTTCCGTGAATCACTTCCATTTCCTGTCCCGGTGTATGAACCTCGATGTTCTCGCGGATAACTACATCCGGACTCAGATACAGGGTTAAGCCTACAATCAGCCCCAGACCCACCTGACCGATGATTTTGAACTTACCGTGCAAGCCTTCCTTGTCTTTCTTGAATATTTTGATATAGTCGTCGGCAAAACCGAGTGATCCCAGCCATACAGTGGTGATCAGCATCAATATCATGTATATATTATCCAGCTTACCCAATAGCAGGCAAGGTATAAGGATGGCTACAATGATGATGACACCTCCCATGCTTGGTACGCCTACTTTGTTGACACCGAACGGGTCGGTCTTGGCGTCACGCTGTGTTTCCGTGATTTGCTTCTTTTTAAGCAGATTGATGAATTTGTCTCCCCATATACTCGATATAAGCAATGCGAGGATAACAGCCATCAAAGCACGGAATGAGGTGTAACCGAACATTCCCGCTCCGGGAAAATTAAGCTTGTGCAGCCATTCAAACAGATAGTATAACATCTCTTTTCTATTTACAATTTATAGCCTGCAATTTACAGTTTCTCATTGTTGCCCCACGCTTGATAAGATGCTGTCTATTGCAAATAATTATATGTTGTCAATTAAATATTTCCTTCAAAACTTCCTTGTCGTCAAAGTGGTGTTTCACTCCTTTGATTTCCTGATAGTTTTCGTGCCCTTTTCCGGCAACGAGTATCACGTCTCCTTTTTCTGCAAGCATGCAAGCCGTGCGGATCGCTTCTTTCCGGTCGGCGATGCTGAGCGTTTTTTTCATATCTTCCGCATCCAGTCCGGCAAGCATATCGTTGATAATCTCCTGTGGCTCTTCAAAACGCGGATTGTCCGATGTGATAATCACCCGGTCACTGGCTTTCGCTGCTTCCTTTGCCATGATGGGGCGTTTCCCCTTATCGCGGTTGCCGCCGGCACCTACTACGGTGATCACTTTTCCTTTGCCTTCGAGTACTCCATGAATGGCGTTCAATACATTCACCAACGCGTCCGGAGTATGTGCATAGTCAACGATGGCCGTTACCCCTTTCGGAGAACGGATGGCATCGAAACGTCCGGCTACCGGATGGAGCGTACTGAGCGCAAGAAGTACATCTTCCTCTTTTTTGCCCAATAATACGGCTGCTCCAAATACCGCCAACAGATTGGATGCATTGAACTTGCCGATAAACTGAACGGCCAGCTCATGATTATTGAAATCGAGCAGCATTCCTTCAAAATGGGATTCTATGACCCGGCCTTTGAAGTCGCTGAGGCTTCTTAATGAATAGGTGTAGACCTTGGAACGTGTATTTTGTGTCATCACCAGCCCGTTCTTATCGTCAAGGTTGGTGAGGCTGAAAGCGTTTTTAGGCATATCGTCAAAGAACTTTTTCTTTGCCTTCAGATAGTTCTCTACCGTTTTGTGATAATCCAGATGATCGCGCGTCAGATTCGTGAAGATACCTCCCGCAAACTTTAATCCGCTGATACGTTTTTGAGCGATGGAATGTGAACTGACTTCCATAAAGACGTACTTGCATCCTTCGTCCGCCATTTGCCCCAACAAGCGGTTGAGCGTGATAGGGTCGGGGGTGGTATGTTCTGTCGGAATCGGCTGATCGTCGATATAGTTGCAGACAGTAGAGATTAATCCCACTTTATATCCGAAGTAGCGGAATGTATTATATAATAAGGTGGCGATGGTTGTCTTGCCATTTGTTCCCGTCACACCGACCAGTTCGAATTGTGAAGTCGGATTACCGTAGAATGTCGTTGCAATCTTTCCTACTGCATCTTCGCTGTCTTTCACTTGGATATAAGTGATTCCTGCTACGGGTTCCTCCGGTATATCTTCGCAGAGGATGGCAGTCGCTCCCTTCTGAATGGCAGCGGGGATATAGGCGTGACCATCGGTCTGCGTGCCGCGCATCGCCATAAACAGCTGTCCGGCTTCTACCAGACGGGAGTCAATGTTGACTCCGGTGATCTCTATCCTTGAATCTCCGGTCACTTGCACCGGCTGGATTGCTTTCAGTAACTCGTTTAATAACATATCTGTCCTACTTAATTTAATTCTTAATGCAACGTAAGCGTAATCGTCTGCCCTTTTCTTGCAACACTGCCGTTGGCTATCGACTGGCTTTTTACTTTCCCGACTCCCACCAGATTGACTTTCAATCCTTTGCTTTCCAATAGATAAACAGCATCTTTCGCTCCCATGCCTACGACGCTTGGCACGAAGTTCTGCATGATACCCCGGCTTTCAAGAACTACCGCCTGAGGGGCGGGATGGGTGCTTCCCCATACTTCTTTTCCCGAATCGGTGATTTTTCCCTGTATCTTTATATTCAGTTCTTCCAGTACCCGTTGCGTTTCCCTCATTTCTCCTGCCTTAACGTTCGGGATGACTACCGTATTCGTATCAATGGCACTTGTGAGTGGCAAGCGCAGGTCTTTGGCATACACTCTTTCTGCGATCTTGCTGAATACGCTACCTGCCATCAAACCTCCCGAAGCGGGCAAACCGGGTTTCTGGATCGAAACAATCATACTGTACTTCGGCTCTTCCGATGGGAAGTATCCGCAGAAGCTGACGAGATAATTGGTTCTTCCTGTCTTGTAGCCGGCTGCTCCCTGCGAAACCTGTGCTGTTCCGGTCTTACCGGACACATGGAACTGCTTGCTTCCTGCCGGTTTGGCAAGTCCTTCACCTACCACTTTCCGCAGGATTTCCCGTATTTGTGCCAGCGTCTTGTCCGAACAGATCTTGGGATTGATGATTTCCGTCGGATATTCCTTTATCACTTCTCCGTCTCTGACGGCGGCTTTTACAAACTTCGGACGTATGGATACTCCGTTATTGGCTATTGCATTATAGAATGTCAGAATATTGATCGGTGGAACCTGCGTTTCATAGCCGATGCTCATCCATGGCAAAGTCGTTTTTGAAAAATAGCGTTCTTTCGGACCACGAATATTCGGCTTTCCTTCTCCGGATATTTGCAGGTGGAGTGGCTGGTCGATGCTCATCCGTTTCAGTCCGTCCACAAACTTCTGCGGGTTGCTTCCGTAAAAGTTCTCGATGATGCTGGAAGTTCCGACATTGGACGATACTCCCAAAATCTCGGTAACAGTCAGTTTGCCGTATCCGCCTCGATGCCAGTTGTGGTCTTTCATGACACGGCCATGCATCGGCTTTTGTCCGTTGCCGGTGTCTACGATATAGTCCGGAGTGATTTTTCCGTCTTCCAGAGCTACCATGATAGAGGCTGTCTTGAAGGTAGAACCCGGTTCGAGCATATCGCTGATTGCATTGTTGCGTACTTCATAATATTCACCGTCTCTGCCTTGCGTCATATTGACGATGGCTTTTACTTCTCCGGTTGCAACTTCCATCAATACGACTACACCCACGGTGGCGTTCAGCTCTTTCAGCTTGTCTACCAATGCTTTTTCGCAAATATCCTGCATACCTACATCGATGGTAGTGATCAGGTCGCAACCGTCGATCGGGGCGACATCGACAATGTTCAGGTATTTGTTCATCACCTTTTGGCGGTGAGTTAGCCCGTCACGTCCTTTCAGAATCGTATCGAACGCGAGTTCTATACCATTCTTTGCTCCTTGGGCTGTATCGGCATATACATCTCCCAGGGTACGGGCTGCCAATGAGCCGAAAGGTTTCTTACGCTGATTATATGCCAACTCCTTGAATCCTCCCTTATAGCGGTTCAGACAGAAGACAGGCAGACGTTTCACCTCTTTATATTGTATATAAGAGATACGCTTCGGGTAGATCAGGTAGTTACGGCTTTTGGCCTGACGTCCTTTTTGAAGGTGTGCCTTGAATTGTGCCGCACTTTTGTCGGGGAATATCTTATGCAGTCCGATGCAAATCGAATCCATATTGGCTTTGAGGATGGAATCCCGACGTGCCTGATCCTTCTTTCTTCTTTTTTCGTCCTTTTCACCGGACATAAAGTCCATGTAGATTCTGTATTCAGGCAGTGAACTTGCCATCAGTTTACCGTCAGAAGAAATAATGTTTCCGCGGTTAGGTTTCACCGTCACGTTTTCTTTTACGAAACGATCGGCTACATCCTGCCAGTACTGCCGTTCGGCAAACATGGTCACGCCTGCCTTGACGACAATTGCTACTCCTATCAGTGCCATGATCAGAATGACAAAGAAGTAACGGGTCATTATATTTTTCTTATTTACTGCCACAGTGCTTATTCTCTTTTAAGACTCTCCACTTACACCTTATTTAATAAGGTAAGGCGGGTTGGTAGAGGTCTGCAAATCACTTTCCTTGTTTGATATATACTCTTCGATGCGTGACTGACGGCTTTTCTCCATCAACTCCGAACTACGGGTCAGTGCATCGTATTTAATGTCGATTAATTCTTTCTTCAACCGGTCTATCTCAATCTGTTGTTGCTGGCTCGCATAGCGGTTATGGATATAGAAGATGACGAATACCATAATCAGTACCAACAGCTTCGTCTGCCGGCGGAAAAAGTCTGTGGCGAGGATATCTCCTCCCAGAATACTTTTCAATGAGGTGCGTTTTTTCTTTTTGCCCTCTTCTGCTTTTTTGTTTACTGCTTCTTCTTCCATATCTGAGATTATTTCTTCTCTGCAATTCGTAATTTAGCACTTCTCGACCGTGGATTTCTTTCTATCTCCGCTTCGTCGGGGACAATCACTTTATTGTTGACCAACCGGAACGGAGTTTGCAGATTTCCAAAGAAGTCGGTTTCCGCTTTCCCTTCTACGTTTCCTGTTTTCATTATATTCTTCACCATGCGGTCTTCCAGTGAGTGATACGTGATCACTACAAGGCGTCCCCCCGGTTTGAGCGCTTCGGTGGCTGCTGCCAGCATTTCTTTCAGCGCTTCCATTTCCTGATTCACTTCGATACGGAGTGCCTGAAATACTTTCGCCAGTTCTTTTTTCTCCCGTTCGCGTCCGAAAAGCGGCTTGATGATTTCCAGAAACTCGCCGATGGTCCGGATAGACTGTCCGTTTCTGGCTTTCACGATGACGGATGCCAGTTTGCGGCTGTTTTTCAATTCACCGTACAGATAGAAAATGTTCGCGAGCCGTTCTTCTTCGTATGTGTTGATGATGTCGGCTGCGGTGAGTCCTGCACGTTTGTTCATACGCATATCCAGCGCTCCGTCAAAACGGAATGAGAAGCCACGCTCGCTGTCGTCGAAATGGTGGGAGGACACGCCGAGGTCGGCGAGGATTGCGTCCACCTGTTCGATGTCATGATACCGCAGGAAATTCTGCAAATAGCGGAAGTTGCTGCGTACAAAGGTGAAGTGGGGATCATTGACGATATTCCGTTCGGCATCCTCGTCCTGATCGAATCCCAGCAGGCGCCCGCCTTCTCCAAGGCGTGAAAGAATCTCGCGCGAATGCCCTGCTCCTCCGAAGGTAACGTCTACATACGTTCCGTCCGGATGAATATTCATTCCGTCAACGCTTTCCTTTAGCAGTACGGGTACGTGGTATGTCAACTCATCTTTCTCCATCTTGTCTATTTTCATCGTTCATAATCTCTTCTAATGCTGCACCGAACTCTTCGGGGGACATGAACGGTTGTTCTGCCCGTTCTTTGGCCCAAATCTCTATCTTGTTGTCGATACCGATAAAGCGTATATCTCCACGGATATTACAAATCTGTAAGTAACGCTTCGGGATCAGTATGCGTCCGTTGCTGTCGGGCGTAACTACTTCGACGTCACTCACAAACTGTCTGAAAATGAGCTGGTGTTTGCTATTCCATTTGTTCAGCCTGCTTCGGAGCTCATTCAGCTCCTCGTTCCACACGCTCTCGGGGTACAGTGTCAGGCAGTCCTGAAATACGTCTTTACGCATAATAAGTCTCTCTTCGGAAGCAGCTTGCAGTTGCTTCCTGAAAGTAGCGGGGATGAACACTCTTCCTTTGGCGTCCGCCCTGACTTCAATATTGCCTAAAAAACGTATCATTTACCTTATTATAATAAGAGAGTGTAAAAGTAGGAAATTCCCCACAATTCCCCACAATTTTCCATAAAAATCTTTTAGATAAGTTTTCAACCGATTGTTAAATGCTTATTTACTTGAAAAAGATGCGGTTTGGGAAATGCTTTATTAGTGGGCGAAAACGGAAAGATGCGGCGCTTTTTTGTTTGTATTGAGGAAGAATCTTTTTTTTATCGAAAGAGAGGCTTTCTTTCTTTGCGAGGGAGGTTTGTACGACACCCGGGTCTCGGTATGTATGACACCCGGGTGTCAGGACGTACAACACCCGGGTGTCAGTATGCTCGACATCCGGGTGTCATATAGGAGGGATTAGTAAAAAAGGCAGAAGGTATGGTAACTCTTCTGCCTTAAACTAACACAATTAAAAATCTGCACTAAAAATATCTAACTTGGAATTGATAAATAATATAGTTAAAGGTTTAGCGAAAGTCTTTCAGTTCTTCCTGCAATTTCTGGCGGGTGAAGAAGATACGGCTCTTCACGGTGCCCAGCGGGAGGTTCAGCTTTTCAGCGATTTCGCGGTACTTGAAGCCGGAAACGTGCATAGCGAACGGAACTCTATATTCTTTCGGGAGCGCGTTGACTACCCGATGCATTTCTTTCAGGTCGTACGTTCTTTCCGTACTTTCAAAGCCGGTGTCTTGTGGCAGGTTCAGATGATAAAGATTATCGGTCTGATCGATGAATGTCTGGTCGCGAACTACTTTACGGTAGTTGTTGATAAAGATATTGCGCATGATGGTATACATCCATCCTTTGAAATTTGTGTCGGGCATATATTTATCCTCATTGTCTAATGCTTTGAGTGATGTCTCCTGCAACAAATCGTTTGCTTCTTCGCGGTCGGTTGTCAGTTTGTATGCGAAGCGGAGTAACTCATCCTGTACTCCTACTAAATCTTTTCTGAAGCTTAAACTTTTCATATACGTTGCTTTTAAAAAGTGAATATTCGTTTGTATTTTTCGATGGTGCAAGTTTACGGCATTTCTGATAATGAGATAGGGTATGAACCGACAAAATTTAGGGGAAAAACTATCCGCGGATAGTTTTTAGGTGGTATTTGATAGTTTTTGGGTGTTCTTTTTTCAAGTTGCAAACTTAAATCCTGCATTTTCTGGCAAATTATTGCGATTAATAAAAAAGAACCGTTAATTTTGTGGCATCATTTTTATTTGAAAAGAATGACTGATGACTCTTTATTTTTAATCGATGTCGATAAGATACTTCGGACGAAAGCTCCGAAGCAATATAAGTACATCCCTAAGTTTGTGGTTTCTTATCTGAAGAAAATAGTTCATCAGGACGAGATTAATGTGTTCCTGAATGAATCGAAAGATAAACTGGGAGTGGATTTCCTTGAAGCATGCATGGAGTTCCTTGATGCGAAAGTGGAGGTGAAAGGTATAGAGAACCTGCCGAAAGAAGGATTGTATACCTTTGTGTCCAATCACCCGCTGGGAGGACAGGATGGAGTGGCTCTAGGCTATGTGCTGGGGCGCCATTATGACGGGAAAGTAAAGTATCTGGTGAATGACCTGCTGATGAACCTTCGCGGTTTGGCCCCACTTTGTGTTCCTATCAATAAGACAGGAAAGCAGGCAAAGGACTTTCCCAAGATGGTGGAAGCCGGGTTCCAGTCCGACGACCAGATGATCATGTTTCCTGCGGGACTTTGCTCGCGGCGTCAGAACGGAGTGATCCGTGATCTGGAATGGAAGAAGACATTCATTATAAAAAGCATACAGGCGAAGCGGGACGTAGTTCCCGTTCATTTTGGTGGCAGAAACTCTGATTTCTTCTACAATCTGGCGAATGTTTGTAAGGCACTGGGTATTAAATTCAATATTGCTATGCTGTATCTGGCGGACGAGATGTTTAAGAACCGCCACAAAACCTTTACTGTCACTTTTGGAAAACCGATTCCCTGGCAGACTTTCGATAAATCGAAGACTCCTGCGCAGTGGGCGGAGTATGTGAAGGACATTGTATATAAACTGTAACTGATAGAACACTATAACAAGAATATGGAAGAGATTATTAAACCGGTGAGCAAAGAACTGCTGAAAGCAGAGTTGACGGAAGATAGACGCTTGCGAATGACCAATAAAAGTAATAATCAGATTTATATTATTACCCATCAGAATGCACCTAATGTGATGCGTGAAATTGGTCGTTTAAGAGAAATTGCCTTTCGTGCTGCGGGTGGAGGAACGGGCCTGTCGATGGATATCGACGAATACGACACGATGGAACACCCATATAAGCAGTTGATCGTATGGAATCCGGAGGCGGAAGAAATATTAGGTGGTTACCGGTATTTGCTTGGAACGGATGTGCGCTTTGACGAAGCGGGGGCTCCGATTCTGGCTACTTCTCACATGTTTCATTTCTCGGATGCGTTTATAAAGGAATATCTGCCTCAGACCATTGAGTTGGGACGCTCTTTTGTGACGCTGGAATATCAGTCTACACGTGCCGGCAGTAAAGGTCTGTTTGCGTTGGATAATCTGTGGGACGGATTGGGAGCGCTGACAGTGGTGATGCCGAATGTGAAGTACTTCTTTGGCAAGGTGACTATGTATCCCAGCTATCATCGTCGTGGACGCGACATGATTCTGTACTTCCTTAAGAAGCATTTTAATGATCGGGAAGAGCTGGTAACACCGATGGAACCGCTGATTCTGGAAACTTCCGACGAGGAACTGAGAACGTTGTTCTGCAAGGATACCTTTAAAGAGGATTATAAGATATTGAATACGGAGATTCGCAAGCTGGGTTATAATATCCCGCCGCTGGTCAATGCCTATATGAGTTTAAGCCCTACCATGCGTATGTTCGGGACGGCTATCAACTATGAGTTTGGTGACGTGGAAGAGACCGGTATCCTGATTGCTGTAGATGAAATCCTTGAAGACAAGCGAATCCGGCACATCCAGACGTTTATAGAAAGTCATCCGGATGCGCTGAAAATGCCTTGTGAGAGCGAAGGGGTGTTTACTCCTAAGGTAGTTACACCGCAGGAAGGCTGTTGCCATTAATTTTCCGGTAAAGATCGAGTGCGAAGACATCGGTCATTCCAGATATATAATCAAGTACCGCCTGTATTCTTTCGTAGAGTACGGGCGATTTTATATTGTATTGGTCGGAAACACGGTTGGTTAAAAGCTCGGAGTAAGCTTTTTCTTTTCCCGGTAAGGTGACGGCATCTACCATCAATTCCAGCAAAGTGCTGATGATACGGAAGCCTGCCAGCTCGATGTCCAGTACATCTTGCGAACGATAAATTCTTTTCAGTGATATTTCCGCACAATGATTGTAAGCGGCTGCCGGACCTTCGGCGATGTGCTTGATGAGCGCTCCTTCGAAAGTTCCTGCCAGTATTTCCTGCTCGTATTCCAGAAAGACACGGGTGCACTCGCGTACTAACAGACCGATAACAGAAGAACGCAGATAGGCTATCTGTTCATTGATATCATTGACTATTTGGAAAGTACTTCGGAGACGGGATTGCCGGTCTTCGGAGAAAAACGCCATCAACAGTTTCTTGGTCTCGTCTGTAGTGATAATCTTTAGTTTATGGGCGTCTTCGATATCCATCATCTGATAACAGATGTCATCTGCTGCTTCTACCAGATACACTAGCGGGTGTCGCGCATACTTTAACGGTTGTTCGCTAAGCTGGATGAGTCCCAGCTCGGTTGCGATTTTGCGGTAGCTTTCTTCCTCACTGACAAAGAAGCCGAACTTGGATTTTTTGCCTGCAAGGCTCGATGAAAAGGGGTATTTTACGATGGAGGCAAGCGTTGAATATGTTAAGACGAATCCTCCTCTGCGGCGTCCTTCGAACTGGTGAGTGAGGATGCGGAAAGCGTTCGCATTTCCTTCGAAATGTGTCAAATCTTCCCATTCCATCGGAGAAAGTTGCTCTCCGTCCGGCTGCTTTTCCTGTAGCCTTTGTCCTTTTCCTTCTGAAAAGAACGTAGAGATAGCCCGTTCGCCGGAATGCCCGAAAGGCGGATTGCCTAAGTCATGTGCCAGGCAGGCGGCCGATACGATTGAGCCGATTTCCGGCAGGAAGGAACTTTCCAGTTCCGGTTGGCGTTCCAGGATTGCTTTGGCTACATCGTTGCCCAAAGACCGTCCTACGCAAGATACTTCGAGGCTGTGCGTCAGTCGGTTGTGTACGAAAATACTACCGGGCAGCGGGAATACCTGTGTTTTGTTCTGCAGGCGGCGGAACGGTGCGGAAAATATGAGGCGGTCATAGTCCCGTTGGAACTCGGAACGGTTCTCTTGCCGTTCTTCGTGAAACTCTTCCATTCCGAAGCGTTTGGCTGATATTAGTTGCTTCCAATTCATCATTTTATTTACTATTTGGCTGATTACAATTTGCAAATTGGTTGTTACCACATTATTTAACTGCAAACTTAACTAATTTTCAGTTCAAAATGTGTATTTTCGCCCGTTAAATAGTAAATGTGCATTTATGAACGTTCAAGTTATCAATAAATCGAAGCATCCGCTTCCGGCTTACGCCACTGAGTTATCTGCAGGAATGGATATCCGTGCTAATCTTTCTGAACCTATCACATTGGCGCCATTGCAGCGTTGTCTGGTGCCGACAGGAATCTATATTGCTCTTCCACAAGGATTTGAAGCTCAGGTTCGTCCCCGTAGCGGACTGGCCATTAAAAAGGGTATTACCGTGCTCAACTCTCCGGGAACGATTGATGCGGACTATCGTGGAGAAGTCTGCATTATTCTGGTCAACCTTTCCTCCGAACCTTTTGTGATCGAGGACGGGGAACGTATCGCCCAGATGGTGATCGCCAGACATGAGCAGGCGGTATGGCAGGAAGTGGAAGTGCTGGATGAAACAGAACGCGGAGCAGGGGGCTTCGGACATACAGGACGAGGATAAGTACCATAAAAAGAGAAAATGAACAAGAAAAATAGTATATGGCTTTTGGTTGCTGTATGGACATTGGTTTCGTGCGGAACGGTGAAAAGTACAAGGGAAAAGCCAGCTGTCGCTTTGGCGCAGTCTTCATTAACGCCCGAACAGCAGCGGAAATATGATTATTTCTTTCTGGAAGCTATGCGCCTGAAAGAAAAGAAGGATTATGCGTCCGCTTTCGGATTATTGCAGCATTGTCTGGATATTCATCCGAATGCGGCTTCTGCGCTTTATGAGGTTTCGCAGTATTATATGTTCCTTCGTCAGGTGCCGCAAGGGCAAGAGGCGCTGGAAAAGGCTGTGGCGAATGCGCCGGATAACTACTGGTATAGTCAGGGACTGGCATCTTTGTATCAGCAACAGAACGAACTGGATAAGGCTGTCACCCTGCTGGAACAGATGGTGGTACGTTTTCCTGCCAAGCAGGACCCGCTTTTCAACCTTTTGGACCTGTATGGCCGACAAGAAAAGTATGATGAAGTCATCTCTACTTTAAACCGTCTGGAAAAGCGTATGGGTAAGAATGAACAGTTGTCCATGGAGAAGTTTCGTATCTACCTCCAGATGAAGGATGACAAGAAAGCATTTCAGGAAATAGAAAGTCTGGTGCAGGAATATCCGATGGACATGCGTTATCAAGTCATCTTGGGAGACGTATATCTTCAGAATGGCAAGAAACAGGAGGCTTATGACGTTTATCAGAAGGTGCTGGCGGCGGAACCCGATAATCCGATGGCTATCTTCTCGATGGCTTCTTACTATAAACAGACAGGGCAGGAAGAACTCTACCAACAGCAGTTGGATACACTGTTGCTGAATAAGAAGGTGACTCCTGATACCAAAGTGGGCGTCATGCGTCAGATGATTGTGGAAAATGAACAGGCCGATAAGGACAGTACGCAGATCATCGCTTTGTTTGACCGGATCATGAAGCAGGAACAGGATGATCCTCAGATTCCGATGCTTTATGCGCAATATCTGTTGTCCAAGAATATGGAGTCGGAGTCAGTCCCCGTCTTGGAACAGGTGGTTGACCTGGACCCTACCAATAAAGCTGCCCGTATGATGCTGATCGGTGCTGCGGTAAAAAAAGAAGATTATAAGCAGATTATCAAAGTCTGCGAGCCGGGTATTGAAGCGACTCCGGATGCGCTGGAATTTTATTATTATCTGGCTGTTGCCTATAATCAGGCGGAGAAACCGGATAGTGTGATAAGCATCTGCAAGAGAGCGCTGGAACATACGACGGCTGACAGTAAGAAAGAAATCGTCTCGGATTTCTACTCTATTCTGGGAGATATGTATCATACGCAGAAGCAGATGAAGGAGGCTTATGCTGCCTATGACTCGGCGCTGGTCTACAATCCGTCCAACATTGGCGCACTGAACAACTATGCCTATTACCTGTCAGTAGAGCGTCGTGATCTGGATAAAGCGGAAGAAATGAGCTATAAGACCGTAAAGGCAGAGCCAAACAATGCCACTTATCTGGATACGTATGCCTGGATTCTCTTTGAAAAGGGGAACTATGCGGAAGCTCGTATTTACATCGATAACGCCATGAAAAGTGAGGGCGGCGATAAGAGTGATGTGATTGTAGAACATTGCGGAGATATCTATTATATGACCGGAGATGTGGACGGCGCGCTTACCTACTGGAAGAAAGCACTGGAAATGGGCAGTGAGTCGAAAACATTGAAACAGAAAATAGAAAAGAAAAAATACATTGCAGAATGAAAAGAATCGCTTATTTTTTGTTGATTGCAGTCGTATTGGTAGGTTGTAAGAGTTCAAAGCGTCTGACGGCGACAAAGGTGCCGGAAGTAGCTGCTTCCGAAGCAGCTATTCCCAGCTATCTGGCTTCCAGACTTCAGCTGACGATTCCGGGTAAAGGCGGAAGTATGTCGGTGGGCGGTACCATGAAGATGAAGAGCCGTGAACGGGTACAGATTTCCTTGCTGATGCCTATTCTCCGTACGGAATTGGCACGCATCGAGGTGACTCCTACTGAAGTATTATTCGTCGACCGGATGAACAAGCGGTTTGTACGCGCAACCAAAAAAGAGCTGAAAGAAATATTATCGAAGAACGTAGAGTTCTCCCAATTGGAGAAATTGCTGACTGACGCTTCTAAACCCGGAGGAAAAACTGAACTATCCGGGAAAGACCTGGGAATCCCCAAACTGGAGAAAGCGAAAGTACAACTCTATGATTTTTCGACCAAAGAACTTTCGATCACTCCGACAGAAGTTACTTCCAGATACCGTCAGGTCTCTTTGGAAGAATTAATGAAAATGCTGGTAGCTTTATTATGATAAAACGTCTCTTTGTAATTCTGGTAAGCAGCCTTTGGCTGGCGATTCCGCTTTCTGCTCAATCGAACAAGCTGATTCGTGAGCTGGAAGGTAAGCGCGGTGCTTTGCAGAAGCAGATCGCCGAGACGGAGTCGATTTTACAGAATACAAAGAAGGACGTAGGCAGTCAGTTGAACGGACTGGCGGCACTGACGGGACAGATTGAAGAACGAAAACGGTATATCCTTGCGATCAATAACGATGTGGAGACTATCGAACGCGAATTAGTGTCATTGAACCGCCAGCTGAATAGTCTTGAAAAAGACCTGAAAGAGAAAAAGAAGAAGTACGAAGCATCTGTCCAGTACCTCTATAAGAATAAATCGATTGAAGAGAAACTGATGTTTATCTTCTCCGCCAAGAACCTGGGACAAACGTATCGTCGTATGCGTTATGTGCGTGAATATGCCACCTACCAGCGTCTGCAGGGAGAGGAAATATTAAAGAAGCAGGAGCAGATACGGAAGAAAAAAGCAGAACGTCAGCAAGTGAAAGCCGCCAAAGAGGGACTGCTGAAAGAACGTGAGAACGAAAAGGCGAAACTGGAAGCTCAGGAGAAAGAGAAGCGCACACTGGTGGCTAATCTGCAAAAGAAACAGAAAGGTCTGCAAAGCGAAGTGAACAAGAAGAGACGGGAAGCCAATCAACTGAATGCCCGTATCGACCGGTTGATCGCAGAAGAAATAGAACGTGCCCGCAAACGTGCCGCGGAAGAAGCCCGCCGCGA
>NZ_QTLF01000029.1:0-60710 GCF_003434395.1 Bacteroides sp. AM23-12 | reverse complement strand
GCCCCCACCGCGTCCCCGCAGGCCGGAGCGTTTGATGACGTCGATGACGTCGGCAGGCTGTTTGTTGAGAAGGCAGTCGGCCAGTGCGAAGTATCCTTCACGGGCGATGTATTCTTCTATATTTTCGGAGTCGATGAATCCGCAGTTGCGCAAGGCGATGCGGAGTTGTTTCCGGTAGAAGTCCATGTGTTTGGAGTCACTGACAGTTTGTTCGGTCTTCGGGTCTATGTAGAGCAGCCGTTCGATTCTTCGTCCTCCGATGATGTGTTCGCTGATGATTTCCTCCGCATCTTCGGGAGTGACTTGGGTATAGAACGTATTGTCAGGAATGATCTTTATGATGGGGCCCTTTTCGCAGAAGCCGAAGCAGCCTACTGTGATGACGTCTACTTTGTCGGTTATCCCGTTTCTTTCAATGGCTTTTTGAAGATTTTCAGTGATGCCCTGACTGGAAGAGGCTTTACAACCGGTACCTCCGCAAATAAGAATCTGGAGGTGTGCTGTTCCGGACGCCAGCCCGCAACATTTTTCGGAAACCTTTTCATTACTTTCTTCGCGCAATGAAAGATGGTGCTCCGCTCTCTTCCTGATTATTTGCAAATCATGGATAGATAGTATTTTCATAAGTATCAGAATTGTTAGATTTCTGCAAATATAATTCTTTGTTCGGAATTAACGCTTTGTTTAGAGAAAATAAATATTCTTCTTTGGTGCCGGCTTGCAGAAGTATGGTATGAAATCTTTATTTTTAACACTTTTAATAGGCGGTGTTAACTATAATAGTAGCATAAAAAAATTATCTTCGCATCGAAAAAGGGCGGATACCCATATGAATCCAACGATAGTTGGGGAGATTCGCAAGAACATTGTGGAGTGACTTATGGGGACCTGCCGGTACTGTATCTGAATGGGGAAATGCTCCTTGTATGAAGTATATATAGCTTGATGGCAAGGATGTACAGCAAGAGTTCCGGCGGGGACGGGGAAACGTAAGTTGCCTCCCTGATACAAAGGGAAAAAAGGGGATTGTGATAGCCTGTAAGTGGTATGCTTGCAGGCTATCTTTTTTGAGTATACTTGAATGTCCGGAGTATGAAGGCAGTCCGTACCGGTGAAAATAAAAACGGGTTTTCTGATACCAGTTAGGTAAATAATTCCTTATTTTCGTATTAAATACGTAGCAAACGTAAATAAGAAATGGAAGTATGAGACGAATTTTGTTAGGATTGTGTGTGCTTTTTTTCCTGAATGCGCACGGGCAGGAGATTCCGTTGCCGGAGAAGATGCCGCAGGATCATCCGAGAGTGCTGACTACCCCGGAAGGAAAAAAAGAAACATGGAAGTTGATCAAGAAGGAAGCATGGGCACAAGATGTCTTTAACAAGTTGAAAGAACGGACGGAAGTATATACGCGACGTACGGAAAGTCAGCCGGACTGGTTATTATCCCGTTTGGCCATGTACTGGAAGTCGCATGCAACGGAAGTGTACGTGAAAGGTGAGGTGTTCGACCATGCCGGAGGCGCGAAGGCACCTGCCCCGACAGTTCGCTATACCGGAACACGAGGGACGGCCGCTACGCATGGTCGACCTAAACTGGAAGATGTAGTACCTTATGACGATAGTGCGGAAGGAAACGTGACTTTCTGCAACAATGCCTTGGAAGGCCGTCCGCAGGAAAGTGTGCATCCGTCCAAGACCGGGCGCAATATTGAGAGTCTGAACTGTGAGATTCTGGGAATTGCCCGTGACGCCGCTTTCCTCTATTGGATGACGGGAGAAGAAAAGTATGCCCGGCTGGCTGCCGGTGTTTTCGATACTTATATGACGGGAATCTATTACAGAAATGTTCCTGTTGACCTGAATCACGGGCATCAGCAGACACTGGTGGGGCTGACTTCTTTTGAAGTGATCCATGAGGATGCTTTGCATATCGTTGTCCCTTTGTATGACTTTCTCTATCATTATCTGCAATCCAACTATCCGGATAAGATGATGATTTATGCCGGCGCATTGAAGAAATGGGCGGATAATATTATCACCAACGGAGTCCCTCATAACAACTGGGATTTATTGCAGGCACGATATATCATGAACGTGGGACTGGTGCTGGAAGATAATGAAGAGTATGCGGACGGGAAAGGACGCGAATACTATATTGACTACGTAATGAACCGTTCGAGCATCCGCCAGTGGAGTCTGACCAAGCTGGCCGATTACGGCTTTGACTCCGAAACGGGAATATGGGCGGAATGTCCGGGATACAGCAGTGTAGTCATCAATGATTACGCGAACTTCACCCATCAGTTTGACCATAATCTGCAGTATGACTTGGTAAAGGCAATGCCTGTGCTGGCAAAAGCCGTAGCGGCCACTCCGCAGTATCTTTTTCCGAACCGGATGATCTGTGGTTTCGGAGATACGCATCCAAGTTACTTAAGTACGAACTTCTTTATCCGGATGATACAGAATGCGCAGGCAAACGGAAAGAAAGAGCAGGAACGTTACTTCACCGCTTTGCTGAAATGTCTGAATCCGGAGGAAGGCAGCGAAAAAAGTGGCAAGAAGAATGTACGGGCTTCTGTCAATTCTTTCTTTGAGGACAAGCCGTTGGTGCTGGACCCGAAGGTGGAGGCGGGGAAAATCGAGGATTATGTATCTCCTCTGTTCTATGCCCCCAACGTATCGTGGCTGGTACAGCGCAACGGGATGCATCCGCGCAACAGTCTGATGATTTCTCTCAACGCAAGTGAAGGCAATCATATGCACGCGAATGGCATTTCGATGGAGCTTTACGGAAAAGGATATGTGCTGGGACCGGATGCGGGTATCGGACTTTTTCTGTATAGCGGTCTGGACTATGCGGAATATTACTCTCAATTCCCCAGCCATAATACGGTTTGTGTAGATGGCATTTCCAGTTATCCGGTGATGAAAAGTAATCATTCTTTCGATTTGCTTTCCTGTTTTCCGGCTTCGGCGGAACCGGGTAAAGGATTTACTTCCGTCACCTATAGTCAGGTAGCTTTCCGTGAGCCGGAGAGCAGGGCGGATCAGACTCGACTGATGGGCATTGTTACTACCGGCCCGGAGACAGGGTATTATGTGGATGTATTCCGCAGCCGGAAAGAGCGGGGAGGCGATAAAATGCACGATTATTTCTACCATAATCTAGGTCAGACAATGACACTAACGGCTGCCAACGGCACGGACTTGAATTTGCAGCCTACCGAAGAACTTGCTTTTGCAGGTGCCCATCTTTATGCTTATTCCTACTTATATGATAAGAAAGTGGCTACCACCGGTCAGGATGTGAAAGTGACTTTTACCATCGATATGAAGGATAAAGGCGGAGATGATATTTCCATGAATCTCTGGATGAAAGGAGAACCGGAACGGGAAGTGTTCACCGCACTGTCACCGATGACCGAAGGATTGAGCCGGACTCCCCATATGCCTTATAATATAAAGGAACAGCCAACTCTCACCTTCGTTGCCCGGCAGCATGGAGAAGCATGGAATCGTCCTTTTGTTGCTGTTTATGAACCAAGTACGCAGAAAGAGCCTTCGGCTATTCAGTCAGTCTCCTACTTTGATGCGGAAGAGCCTGGCTTGAAAGATTTTGCCGGTATCTGTGTGGAAAGTAAAAACGGGCGTACTGACCATATTTTCTCTTTGACGGATTCGTCGCAGACCGCAACCTATCAGGGAATGAAAGTGAAAGCGGACTATGCCGTAATCAGTAACGAATATGCGGGAAACCGGACGCTGTTTATAGGGAACGGAACGCAACTGATTGCATCCGGTATCAGTATCCAGACTTCGGAGGCTGCTAATGTGCTGCTCGAAAAGAAGCAGGGAAAATGGTATATTCTTTCTTCTGCCCCCTGTAAGATGGTGATTGACGGAAAAGCGGTGCAATCTGGAATAACCACCGAATTGACGTTATTGGCTGTACAATAAGAATCATTGTTAGATGAATAAACATATCATTGTTTTAATTGAACGATTGTTGTTTTGCGAGTTTTCATAAATATCTTTGATAGAGAATAGGTGAATCGTCTTTATTGTTCGTAATACTATAAAAGAATTTTATTCGATAATATCATGAAGAAATATTGGTCCTTATTATTAGCTGCATTATTAGGTGGTGCAACTTGTATCTTTGCTAAAGACACACTTGCAACTTGGAAGGCTCCCGCAGGAGTTGCTTTAAATAGTGATTTTACGGTTAAGGTCCGTTTGCAAGATGGAGTCTGGCATACCTTATCTTCTTATCTGATTAAGGTGGATGAGGTAAGAGATACACGACATTATGTAGAAAATGCTTCGATGGCAATTTTTGATTTTACAGGAAAAGTGGAAGTAGCCGTAACCTATAATTTGGGAGAAGTACAGACGGCAAAAGTCCGTCCTCTCTCGTATGATATCCCATTTCAGATCGATGGTAATACAGTAACTTTTACATTAGAGCATCCTCGAAATTTGTCAGTAGAAGTAAATGGGGATATTTTTCATAATCTTCACTTATTTACAGGATCTCCGGAAAGAACGATTCCGGACAAAGATAATCCGGAAGTAATTTACTTTGGTCCTGGAATACATACAGTTAAAAATGGGGAATTGAGAGTGCCATCCGGTAAGACTGTGTATCTGGCAGGAGGAGCTGTTTTAATGGGGCGTGTCCTAATCGAAAACGTACATGATGTAAAATTGCTAGGAAGAGGAATTATCGATCATTCTATAAAAGGAGGTATTCGTATTGCGAATTCCCGAGATGTCTATGTAGAAGGAATTGTTGCTACTCAATGTGCGACAGGAGGGTCGGAAAATGTTACTATCCGTAATGTCAAAAGTATTAGTTATTATGGGTGGGGAGATGGCATGAATGTTTTTGCGAGCAATAACGTATTATTTGATGGTGTCTTCTGCCGTAACTCAGATGATTGTACAACTGTTTATGGCACTCGTTTGGGATTTGAAGGAGGTTGTCGGAATATAACAATGCAGAATTCCACTCTTTGGGCAGATGTAGCCCATCCTATTTTTATTGGAATTCATGGTAATTCTAAAGCTCCCGAAGTTTTGGAAGATCTGAATTATATTAATATTGATATATTGGATCATAGAGAGAAACAAGTCGATTATCAAGGATGTATGGCTATTAATGCAGGTGATAACAATTTAATACGCAATGTTCATTTTGAGGACATCCGTGTTGAGAATTTCCGTCAGGGGCAACTTGTCAATTTACGTATCTTTTATAATGAAAAATACTGTACTGCTCCCGGAAGAGGAATTGAGAACGTATTGTTTAAGAATATATCCTATACCGGAGAGAATGCGGAACTTTCTATTATTGAAGGATATGATGAAAAACGTAAGGTAAAGAACATACGTTTTGAAAATTTGAAAATAAATGGAAAATTGATTGATGATAATATGCCGGACAAACCTCGGTGGTATAAGACTTCAGATATGGCACGCATATATGTAGGACCTCATGTGGAAAATATTGTTTTTACAAGTGATGTAGCTCAGTCACAACGTCGTTTTGTTCATCCGGGTATTACTTATACGCAAGGTGACCTCGATCGTATGAAAGCAATGGTAGAAGCCAGACAAGAACCTTATTATTCTACCTTTTTGAAATTGAAGGAGTCTTCTTATTCATCACTTGATGCACCTGTGGTGAATCGTGGAGAGCAAATAAAGGAAGGGCGATTTAATGCTACAATCGGGGTGGATGGGCGTCGTGCTCATGATTTAGCTCTTCTTTGGCACTTGACAGGAGAAGAAGCCTATGCACGTAAGGCTGTAGAATATTTGAATGCAAATTCTTATTATACTAATACTAGTAGCCGTGGTACAGGACCGTTGGATAATGGGAAAATTTATTTGTTGATTGATGCGGCTGAAATGATGAGAGATTATTCTGGATGGACACGGCAAGATCAGCAACGTTTCAAAGATATGCTGGTTTATCCGGGGTATAGTAATACGGAAAATTATTCTGCTAAATATGCTAATTATCTGGATGATACAAAAAATGGAGTAACTTTTTATTGGAATATCTATAATTTTGATGCAGCGCGTTTCGGTAATCAAGGATTGTTTGCAGCACGCAGTATGATGGCAATGGCTATCTATCTTGATAATGAGATAATGTATGACCGTGCTTATCGCTATTTACTGGGAATGAAACATCGTAAAGATGATTTGCCATATCCTTCAGGACCGGCTATTTCCAGCGATCAACCCATTCATGTTTCTCCTACTATGATTGATTATAAATTGTTACAACGGAAGAATGATATTCAGGATTATGGTTATGACGAACAGCTTCAATATTATATTTATCCTAATGGTCAGTGTCAGGAATCCAGTCGTGATCAGGGACATGTATTAGCCGGGTTGCACAATTATGTTGCTATTGCAGAAATGGCATGGAATCAGGGGGATTCTTTATATAGTAGTTTGGACAATCGTTTATTGCTCGGGCTAGAATGGAGTTATCGTTATAACCTGTCAAGTATTCAATCTTACAAAAAACAGGAAACACCTTGGGAGCCAACAGGATTAACAAAGGATATGAATGAAGTCACATTTGATAACGGGAAATATCTCCAGATAAAAAGTCGTAGCGGACGTTGGGAGTCTGTGAATATCTCCTCTCATGGACGGGGAGATGTTGCCGGGACAGGAGGAACCAGAGAAATGGCATTGGCACATTATGCGGTGCGTAGTGGATTACCGGCTGAAAAATATACCTGGTTACAGCGTTATCGTGATTATATGATAGAACGTTATGGATGTGAGAATTGGGGAGTAGCCCCGAATTGGTTTTATGAGTGGACTGGTTGGGGGACTTTAACTAAGCGACTGACCCCTTGGATGGCAGGTGATCCGGTTACTTTTTCTACAGGTAAGCGAGTTTCCGGTTTGCATCAATTGCCCAGTACAATTTTGGCTGCTGATTATGATTATTATTGTATATCAGAAAATCCTGAAGGGCATACCTATCATAATATAGGGACAGTACGTGGAAATGAGTATCGTCCGGATGGAGCAGTTGAATTACAGAAAATAGATAATAAATACGTAGTGGTTCAGGTAGAAGACGGCGAGTGGATGAATTATACTGTCAATATCCCTAAAAGTGGAGCTTATGCTGTTTATCTTACTTATTCGGCAAATTCCTCTTCACATGTAGCAATGGCCTCTGATCAGGGATTAGAAATCTCGTCTTCGATCCCTTCTTCTAAAAAGTGGAAAGAAACAAAACTTGGCGAACTTTCACTTTCGGCTGGTGCCTGTGTATTGCGTTTACGTGTTGACAAGGCCGGACAAAAGTTATGTCTCAGTGCTTTCAGATTGGAAAAAGTAGAAAGGGATAGATAAAGTGGTGATATGATATAAGTATGTGTGAAGCATTTTTAGGGAGTAATTAACGTATTACTCAAGTAATTTGTAGGAAAATATAGAAAAAGAACAGAAAAATGATCATTATGATATTATAAATTACTATTTTTGTGCACTCTGTTACAGGATGATATTCTGATCCTGATAATTGAACCGTTGAGCATGTTTTATATTATAAATGATAGATATATGAAATTATTAATTTTTATTTCGTTATTTGGAGGCTTATTGTTAGCCTCTTGCGGTAGCAGTAGTTCACAAAAAAATGCAAGTACACAAGAAGTAAATCCGGCAGACACTATTTATTTAGGTGATTTACGTGAAAAATTTGAAGGAGATAGTATTTTCTTTAAGGTGGTTGCTCCTGACTTGATGCTGATGGATTACCAGTATTTCTGGGCGGCTACAGAGTCTGAAGCTGTGGAGAAAGGACTGACTAAAGAATATTATAAGCGTGTTAAGAAAGAAATTTCAGAAACCAATGAAGCAATTAAAAAAGGTGTAATGAAAGGTGCGGATGTAAAACGTATACCGGATTTCCAAGAAGGACAAAAGAAATAAATCGTTTCAAAGAGAAATTGATTATTGCTATGATAGATAAAAAGAAGGGAGATGTTAAATATGACTTCTCCCTTCTTTTTTGCATCAATGTCTGGTGAAAGAGAATCATAATTTCATCTGACGTTTTATTTCATCATCCACTACCGTCATCATACCCTCTACTTGCGCCAGTGCCAGCATACGTCCATAAAAAGAATAGCCTGGATTATACCCCTTGTCTTCATCTCCCAGCATCATTCTCCCGTGATCAATGCGCATAGGTAATCCCGGATTTTCTTTCTCAAAGATTCGGATAAGGTCAATGATATGTCCTCTTCCTGCCAGGTGAGAACTTTCAATGAAGTTTCCACCCGGCATGGCGGCTGTGCTGCGTAGGTGTATAAAGTGCGTACGCTTAGCAAACTTCTTTGCCAATTCGCGGGTATCATTGTGTTCGCCGGCACTCAAGGAACCTGCACAGAATGTCAGTCCGTTGTGCGGATTGTCTACTGCATTCAGAAACCAGGCGATATCTTCTTCATTGGTGACGATACGAGGAAGACCAAGAACCTGGAATGGAGGATCGTCGGGATGCACGCACATATTCACTCCGTATTCTTCGCAAACCGGCATAATGGCAGAAAGAAAGTAACACATATTTTCTCGCAGGATGTCACGGTTAATATCCTTGTACAAAGTTAACAACCGTTTGAAAAGGATGACCGGTTCTTTGTCTCCTTCTTTGATGTTCCCATTGACAAATCCTTGTGTCTTAACGATAATGGTATCAATCAGATCATCCTTCTCTTTTTCGGTGATCACTTGATCCAGTTCGGAAACTTTATGAAGTTCTTCTTCCGTATAATCCTTTTCAGCCCCTTCCCGTTCCAGTATCTTCATGTCGAAATAGGCGAAACGGATACGGTCATAATACAATGAGCTAGTACCGTCGGGGCAGAGGTACTGCAAGTCTGTACGTATCCAGTCGATGACTGGCATAAAGTTATAGCAAACAGTTTTTATTCCACATTTACCTAGATTGGTAAGGCTTACTTTGTAGTTCTCTATCAACTGTTCACGTTCTGTCCCACCATATTTGATCGCTTCGCATACGGGCAAACTTTCTACTACAGACCAGCGCAGTCCGTATGATTCTATATAGGATTTCAGATCATTAATCGCTTCTATTGTCCATATTTCTCCGTTCGGTATGTCGTGCAAAGCTGTAACAATCCCTTCCACACCTATTTGCCGGAGCATTGGCAAGGTAATCTTGTCTTTCTTGCCAAACCATCTCCATGTTTTTTCCATCATAGTTTCTTCTCTTTATACGCCGCTGAATGCACTGAATCCACCGTCGATAGGCAACATTGCACCGGTTACAAAACTGGCAGCTTCGCTACACAAAAATTGTACGGCACCGTTCAATTCTTTAATATCACCAAAACGGTTCATCGGTGTCTTGGCTAAAACCTTTTTGCTTCTGTTAGTCAGCGAGCCATCCGGATTGATAAGTACGCGACGGTTCTGATCGCCGATAAAGAAACCGGGAGCAATGGCATTTACACGGATGCCGTCACCATATTTCAGAGCCATCTCACTGGCAAGCCATTGTGTAAAGTTAGCTACAGCTGTTTTTGCAGCCGAATACCCCGGCACACGGGTGATGGCACTATAAGCAGCCATAGAAGACACATTGATAATGCAACCTTTTTTCTGCTCTGCCATCACTTTACCAAAGATTATAGACGGATAGACTGTACCGTTCATATTCAGACTGGTCACTTTCTCCCAACAGGAAATGTCCATATCATAGAAGTTCTGATCCGGTTCAAGAGTGGCTCCCGGCATGTTGCCTCCGGCAATATTCAACAGAATATCAATCTGTCCCCATTGGGTAACAATCTCTTCCGCTACTTTTTCCAGACTGGCGATGTCCAGCACGTCTCCAATAATACCGATAACATCCTGACCATATTGTTTAAGTTCTTCTATACGGTTGTCCAGTTGTTCCTGACGGATGTCGATAGCTACAACTTTTGCTCCCTGCTGTACAAAGTGCTGGGCGATATTTCCTCCCAACACACCACCTGCTCCGGTAATTACAGCTACCTTACCGGCAATACTAAATAATTCGTTCATGGTTTTCTTTATTATTTATATGAATTGATGCAAAAGTAGCTGCTTTTTGAATGTGATGTTGTGCTTATTTTTGCAAGATGTTTGTTTATATTTGCAGAAATGTATGAAAGAAAAGAGACTTTTATAAAAAGAATTGAGAAGTAGTGTTTCTTTGGGAGACAGATTGAGTATAATAATTAATTCGTTCGTATATATTGGAAAAACGGATAAACATGAATTTAAATAGAATGAAGAAAAGTATCTTGCTTTTACTGTTGGTAATACCAACATTGACAAAGGCACAGAATGTGATGACAGAAACCCGCCGGGAACTGACTTCCCCAGACGGAGCGTATCGGTTCACCTTTTACCAGCGTTCGTTCGGAGAGGATAATGCACGAATGTATTATACGCTGACATATAAGAATCGTCCTGTAGTGGAGGAGGGTGAACTCGGTGTACAGATAGAGAATCAATTGTTTGAATCGGCATTGGGAGTACCAAATGATACTTGCTATTTTTGGTGCGAGAATCTGAAATTAACGGATACTGATCATCGGAAAAACGATGCAACATGGAAACCTGTATATGGAGAACGTGCCGAAGTTCGGGACTGTTATAATGAAATGACTTTAAAGTTTCGTAAAGGTGAGGGACAAGGGATGACTGAAGGCGGTTACGACAAACGTAAAAACTACTTTATGAATATTATCGTCCGTGCCTATAACGAAGGAGTGGCATTCCGTTATCATTTTCCGGAAACGACCAATGGGCTATTTTTACATATTACAGGTGAACGGACAAGTTTCACAATGCCTGAAGGTACAATGGCTTACTATGAACGTTGGGCACAAGGTCCTTATGAGCTTCGTCCCCTGTCAGGGTGGGGAAAAGAGGAAAGTGAACGCCCTTTGACTATGAAACTGCCAGATGGATTGACTGTTGCATTACTGGAAGCGGAGATGGTGGATTATGCTCGTGGAAAATTCCGTTTGTCTGCAGAGAAGCCTTCAACACTGGAAACTAGCTTGTATAGCAGCGTTGACATTATTTCTCCCTACAGTACCCCTTGGCGTGTCATTATGGCTGCCGAACGTCCGGTCGATTTGATCAATCATAATGATTTGGCTTTGAATTTAAATACTCCTTGTCGGATATCAGATATTTCTTGGATTAAGCCTGGGAAAGTATTCCGTTCTGGAGACTTAAAACAGGAGAAAGTAAAAGCAGCCATTGATTTTGCAGTGGAACGTGGCATTCAATATGTACATATGGATGCAGGATGGTATGGCCCGGAAATGAAAATGAGTTCGGATGCTACTACGGTTTCTCCGGATAAAGATCTTGATATTTCTGCTTTATGTAAATATGCAGAATCTAAAGGCATTGGATTAATGGTCTATGTCAATCAACGTGCTTTGGTTCAACAGCTAGATTCTTTATTGCCATTGTATAAAAAATGGGGATTGAAAGGAATTAAATTCGGTTTTGTACAGATAGGTAATCAGCATTGGAGTACGTGGCTACATGATGCAGTCCGTAAATGTGCGGAATATGAAATGATGGTGGATATTCATGATGAATATCGTCCAACCGGTTTCAGTCGTACCTATCCCAATTTGATGACGCAAGAAGGTATCCGTGGAAATGAAGAGATGCCGGATGCGACACACAATACCATTCTCCCTTATACTCGTTTTCTGGCAGGCGCAGGAGATTATACACTCTGTTATTTTAATAGTCGTGTGAAAAACACCAAAGCACATCAATTGGCAATGGCAGCCGTATATTACAGTCCTTTGCAATTTATGTTTTGGTATGATAATCCTGCTATGTATAAAGGTGAGGAGGAACTGGAGTTCTGGAAAGCCATCCCGACTGTTTGGGATGAAAGTCGTGCATTAGATGGAGAAATAGGTGAATATATTGTGCAGGCTCGTCGTTCCGGAAAAGAATGGTTTGTGGGAGCAATGACAAATACAGAAGCGCGTACCATTACGTTAACCACGGATTTTTTGAAACCGGGAACGAAGTATATAGTCAACTTGTATGAAGATGACGACAAGTTGAATACACGTACAAAGGTTCGTACTACTCATAAGAAAATAAAAGCCGGAGATAAGCTAACTTTGAAGTTAAAGTCCTCCGGTGGTGCTGCACTGCATTTTACTCTTGCTGAGTAGAGTTGTGTCTGCGATAGGCCTCTATCGCAGACTTAACCGAACCGTGTAGCAACAGAAGTGCCTCAGCCTTTTCGTAGTCCAGATGGAGTTCTTCAATGATCATGCGCGTTCCCCGATCAATGAGTTTTTGGTTACTCAATTGCATATTGACCATTTTATTTCCTTGCACGCGTCCCAGTTCAATCATGATAGTAGTGCTGATCATATTCAGAATCATCTTTTGAGCAGTACCCGATTTCATCCGAGAACTTCCTGTCACATACTCCGGACCGACAATAACTTCTATCGGTACATCAGCTTCGGTAGCCATCGGCGAATTTGGATTACTGGTAATGCAGCCGGTCAGTATTCCGTGTTCCCGTGCTGTATGCATGGCTCCGATCACATAAGGAGTGGTGCCGGATGCTGCAATTCCGATGACTGTATCTTCACTATTGATATGATGCTGCAATAACTCTTCCCATCCGCGGGACATATCATCTTCCGCATTCTCGACGGGATTGCGCAAGGCGGTATCTCCTCCGGCGATTAGTCCGATAACTACGGTGGGAGGCATACCGAAAGTCGGAGGTATTTCGGAAGCGTCGAGTACACCTAAACGTCCGCTTGTTCCGGCCCCCATATAGAATATTCTCCCACCTTTTTTTACTCGGGGAATAATTAATGTGACCAGTTTCTCTATTTGTGGGATTGCTTTCTGCACGGCATCTGCTACTTTATGGTCTTCAGTATTGATATCTTCCAGAATCTCTTTTACCGACTTCTTGTCGAGGTCATCATAGAGCGATGGTTGCTCTGTTATCTTGATAAATTCCATGATTGATCATTTAAAGCACTAATTCTTTGAACAAACGCTCCAAGGTAGCATCCAAATCCTCGGAAAATCCGGGATGCGGGCGGGATACTTGTATACATGAGCTTTTTACAGCGGTCAGCCACCGGAAACGATCGGGGACATCCATGCTTGCTATCATTCCCCCTTCCTTACTACCCGAACAAATCCTGTCGAAGACATGCAGTCCTTCTTTCAGACAATTCATATCCAGTTCGAAAGAAAACAGTTTCAGTTTATTCTCATCTATCGTATAAAGTGATTTGAGGTATTTGCATCGTTTGGAGAACAGTACAATACCTACATTGATAAATTCTTCACGTTCTACTTTGGGAACGAAACGAATGGTTGCGTATTCATATAAGTGCCTTTCTTGCATGTTGCGCTTCATTTACAAATAGTTCGGAATGCTTGATCCTTTCCTCTAAAAATTGAATATAAATATCTCTCAGGTCTTGTGGAGTTTCCTGTCCTTCCGTCCAGTTCAACCAGTCGTCGGGGACGGTATTGACTATTTCCCGTATCTTATCGGAGGTTAGTAACTGTCTGAATGCCATATCTGTTTCTTTCAGTTGGTCGGCAAATGGCAATAAAACATGATCTTTTATCTGCACGAATGGGGTGAGTGCCTGTTTCTGCCAGTTGGTCCAGCTATGTTGGAAGTAAAGGGAAGCTCCATGATCGATCAGCCATAATTCTTTATGCCACATCAGCATATTGGTATTCTTGATGGTACGGTCCACATTTGTCAGAAAAGCATCCATCCACACAATCTGTGAGGCGGTTTTACCATCCACTTGATGTACGACAGGATCGAAGGTCAACGCTCCGGACAAGAAATGCAAACCGATATTCAATCCACGGCTCCATTGCAGTAAATCCTGTATCTCTTCATCTGCTTCCGTTCGGCCGAAAGCTTCATCTAAATTCAGGAAGATGATCTCCGGTACTCTGAAGCCCAGAGTACGGGCTATTTCTCCTCCGATCAATTCAGCGATAAGGGCTTTGGTTCCGTGGCCTGCTCCTCTGAATTTTACGACATATTTGAACTCATCGTCAGCTTCAGCCAAAGCCGGCAATGATCCGCCTTCCCGCAGGGGAAGAATATATCTAGTTACGTTTGCTGTACGTAAATCCATATCACTCCTTTCTTAATTGAGAATAAAGATACGACGTTTTTGTGAAATTGTCGATGAAAGAGTTCCTATAATAATAGTTTTTTTATATTTTTCGGTTGAGTATACTTTGGTTTCGTTACGTATTACATAAAATAACGATAAATGAATGGAACATGAAACTACTTCGATTTTTAGTATTTGGAATATTAGTGTTTATGTTATGGCCGGAATGTATAGCGGCGGAATGGCAGTGGTCTGTACAAATACCCGGCATTATTTCTAACGAAACCGATGATCATCCACAGGCATTCCTATGGATACCTTCTGATTGTGCCCAGGTAAGAGGTGTGATGATAGGTACTCACAATATGACAGAGGAAACCCTGTTTGAGAATCTTCTGTTTCGGGAGAAAATGTCCGAAATAGGTATGGGCTTGATCTGGATTACTCCGGGCTGGGACCAGAAATGGGATGTATCTGCCGGAAGTCAGAGGGCATTTGAACAGATGTTGGAGGACTTTGCCGCTATCAGCGGTTACAATGAATTAAAATACGTTCCGATTGTTCCTTTCGGACATTCGGCGATGGCAACTTATCCTTGGAATTTTGCAGCATGGAATCCCAAACGGACATTGGCTGTCATTTCCTTTCATGGAGACGCACCGCGTACTAATCTTACCGGATATGGCCGTGATAACATGGAGTGGGGGAAACGTACTATTGACGGCATTCCCGGCTTGATGATCGAAGGAGAATATGAATGGTGGGAAGATCGCGTAAATCCGGCATTGGCGTTTCGCCTGATGTATCCCCGGAGTTGCATCTCGTTTCTTTGTGATACTGGGCGCGGACATTTTGATATTGCAGACCGTACAGCAGTATACCTTGCATTGTTTCTGAAGAAAGCCATGGAGTACCGATTGCCGGAAACGTATGATGTAGATAAGCCCGTGATGCTGAAGAAATTGAATCCGGAAAACGGATGGCTTGCCGAGCGTTGGCATCCTGACCAAAAGAGACGTGCTAAAGCAGCTCCCTTCAAACAATACAAAGGCGATCCGCATGATGCCTTCTGGTATTTCGATAAAGAGATGGCTGACATGACAGAAGAACGTTATCGTCAGGAAAGAGGGAAAAAACCGCAATATCTTGGTTTTGTACAAGAGAACAGCCTTCTTGCATATCACCCGAAGTCTCATGTGAAAGTTGCCGCCCGTTTCCTGCCGGAGGAAGATGGACTTACTTTTCATCTGAAAGCTGTATTTACGGATAGTCTGCATACAACCATCTCCGACGAACATTCATCGACCTTTCCCGAAATAACCCGCATCTGCGGACCGGTACAGAAGGTGAATGATACTACTTTTACTGTTCGTTTCTACCGCATGGGAATGTATAATAAGCGTCGCACAGGAGACATCTGCCTCTTGGCGAGTCATGACGGTGATAATCAATATAAAAGTACAGTGCAGGAACTTAGTTTCCGGATTCCTTACCGTAACACGGAGGGGAAACGACAGTATATACTTTTCCCAGGCATTGGGGATGTGAAGGCAGGGACGGAGTCCGTCACTCTTCGGGCTACTTCCGATTGCGGACTGCCTGTATATTATTATGTGAAAGAAGGCCCTGCGGAAATCGACGGAAACAAACTTGTATTTACTCCGATACCTCCTCACAGTAAATATCCGTTGAAGGTGACAGTAGTTGCCTGGCAATATGGGCTGGCGGGAAAGGTACAGACAGCAGAGCCGATAGAACGAAGTTTCTTTATTTATCAATAATATGGAATAAAACGAAAGCTTACGGAACGATCAATCAGAATTAATTTCATTGTATTGAGTGTTGAACAGCGCTTATTCGTATCTTATTGAAAAGGATACAAAGAATGATTATGAATAAGAAAAATCTAGTTGTAATAGCATGGTTGGCAGTGTCGACTATGATGTCCGCCCAGTCTGTATACCCCGGTCAGCATCAGGGAAAAATGAAAAAAGAGACAGTGGCTCCAATTCGGGTACAGAGTTTTGATTTAAAGGATGTCCGCCTCTTAGCGAGTCGTTTTCGTGATAATATGTTGCGGGATTCGGCATGGATGACTTCTCTTGATGTGAATCGTCTGTTACATAGCTTCCGGACCAATGCCGGTGTCTTTGCAGGTCGTGAAGGCGGCTATATGACTGTAAAAAAACTCGGTGGCTGGGAATCTCTGGACTGCGAACTTCGCGGACATACTACCGGACATTTGCTTTCAGCTTACGCATTGATGTACGCTGCTACCGGAAGTGAGATTTTCAAACTTAAAGGAGATAGCCTTGTAAATGGATTGACCGAAGTGCAGAATGCACTTAAAGGAGGATATTTGAGCGCATATCCCGAAGAACTGATCAACCGCAATATTCAGGGAAAGAGTGTCTGGGCACCTTGGTATACCTTGCATAAACTTTATTCCGGTTTGATAGACCAATACTTATATGCAGATAATCAGCAGGCTTTGAGTGTGGTGACCAAAATGGGCGACTGGGCTTATAACAAACTGAAACCGCTTAGTGAAGAGACACGCCGGTTAATGATACGTAATGAGTTCGGGGGAATCAACGAATCATTTTATAATTTATATGCCATCACAGGCGACGAGCGTTATCGTTGGTTGGCGGAATATTTCTATCATAATGACGTGATCGACCCACTGAAAGAACTTCGGGATGATTTGGGAACCAAACATACAAATACATTTATCCCGAAAGTAATTGCAGAAGCTCGCAACTATGAATTGACACAGAATGAGACGAGTAAAAAACTTTCAGAGTTTTTCTGGCATACCATGATTGACCATCACACCTTTGCTCCGGGATGCAGCAGTGATAAAGAGCATTTTTTCGACCCGAAGAAATGCTCTAAACACTTGACTGGTTATACCGGTGAAACATGTTGCACCTACAATATGTTGAAACTTAGTCGCCATCTTTTCTGCTGGACCGGTGATTCTTCTATTGCCGATTACTACGAGAGAGCATTATACAATCATATCCTTGGACAGCAAGACCCGGAAACAGGGATGGTAACTTATTTCCTTCCGTTACTTTCCGGCTCTCATAAACTGTATAGCACCAAAGAAAATTCTTTCTGGTGTTGTGTAGGCAGTGGATTTGAGAATCATGCCAAATATGGAGAAGCCATCTATTACCATAATGATAAAGGCATCTATGTGAATCTGTTTATTCCTTCCCAAGTGACTTGGAAAGAAAAAGGACTGACGCTTCTTCAGGAAACCGATTTTCCGAAGGAAGAGACTACTCGGCTCACTCTTCGTGCAGAAAAGCCAAGGCATACTACTATTTATTTGAGATATCCCTCATGGAGTAAAAATGTGAAGGTACTTGTGAATGGTAAAAAGGTGTCAGTGAAACAGAAACCGGGTTCTTATATTGCTATTACCCGTGAATGGAAAGATGGTGACCGTATTGCGGCCACTTATCCCATGCAGATCGAACTGGAAGCTACTCCCGATAATCCGAATAAAGTAGCTTTGCTGTATGGACCGTTAGTACTTGCCGGAGAACGGGGAACGGAAGGAATGCAGGCACCTGCTCCCTTCTCTGATCCTGCTCTTTACAACGATTATTATACTTATAATTTTCATGTTCCTGCCGATCTGCGTACATCATTGAAAATAGACGTGAAACACCCCGAACGAACATTGCGCCGTGTGGGAAAAGACTTGAAATTTACTACGAAGCAAGGAGATGTGATCCGTCCGCTTTATGATTTGCATCACCAGCGTTATGTAGTGTATTGGGATTTACAAGATTGATTTAATTTAATGAACAGGCACGAATAAATTATTCGGGTGCATTGAGTAAATACTTCCGCCTCTTCGTATTTGTCTATTAGCATCAGCAAATACGGAGAGGCGACTTTTTAGATAAGGAACCGCTCTCTTTTGGAGATTTTTGTGTATGTTTGTCACATGTTTAATATGATAAAGCCCGTTGGCAGGTGAAAAGCACGATTAAATATTTGGTTCTTATAATAATGTGTTGGGTTTGCGGGGAAAACTTGCAGGCACAACCCTATATGTTTCGTAATGTCGTTATGTCCGACGGCCTTTCCGGTTTGTTGGTGAATGCTATTTATAAAGACTCGGAAGGTTTCATCTGGTTGGGGACAGACAACGGCCTCGACCGTTTTGACGGTGTGAAGGTGAAGCATTTCGAATTCCGCGGAGTAGATTCGGGAAGAAAGAAACGGGTGAACTGTATTACAGAAACCGATAACAAGCAACTATGGATCGGAAATGGAATCGGACTCTGGCGGCTGAATCGCTCCGGTAGTGAATTGCAGAGAATCGTTCCCGAGAAGATCGACTGTGCCGTCAATGCTTTGTTGGCAGATGGAGATGTACTTTATATAGGTACGGAGAGAGGACTGTTTATTCAGAAAGACAGTCAGTTGCTTCAGGTACAGACCGATAAAAATATGCTGGCAGCCTGTAACCGGATCATGGACCTCTGCCTGAATGAGGATAAGAGTGTCCTTTGGTTGGCAACAGTGCAAGGGTTATTTTCTTATTCGCTGAAAGATGGTCAGATTAATTCCTGGCATTTCAGAGAGAATGTTCCCGAAGCCGATTATTTCCGTTGTCTGACCCGCATAGGTGAAACGCTGTATCTGGGTACAATGAGTCAGGGAGTCGTCTGTTTCGATATCCCGAAACAGACATTTGCCCATACGGTTTCTTTGGGATGTGATGTGATATCTGATATTTCCGGTGATGGAAAGGAGACGGTGTACATCGCTACAGATGGAAATGGGGTTCATTTCCTTTCTCACAAAGACCGGAAAGTGGTTCGCCGCTTTTTCCATGATGTGAATGATAAAGAAGGGATTCGCAGTAATTCTATCTACTCACTACTGGTGGATGACAGGGGTGCAGTCTGGGTAGGACATTTCCAAGCCGGATTGGATTATTCACTGTATCAAAACGGACTGTTCCGTACGTACGCTTATCCTCCTCAGTTTAACTCTGCCAATTTATCAATTCGTTCGTTCGTAAACCGGGGACCGGAGAAAGTGATTGGTTCGCGTGACGGATTGTTCTATATTAACGAAGCTACCGGCATAGTGAAAAGTTTCGTGAAACCGGTTCTTACGTCCGATCTGATCCTTACCATTTGCTTCTATGAAGGTGAATATTATATCGGTACGTATGGCGGTGGTATGATGGTATTAAATCCGCAGACGTTATCTCTCAAATACTTTACACAAGGTGATACGGAACTCTTCCAGAAAGGACATATCTTCTGTGTAAAACCGGATAACAGGGGAAATCTTTGGATTGGCACCTCGCAGGGATTATTCTGTTACAACGGGCAGACAAAGCAAATCAAAAACTTCACCAGCACCAACTCTCAGTTGCCCGAAGGAAATGTGTATGAAGTAAGTTTTGACTCTACCGGAAAAGGATGGATTGCTACAGAAACCGGTATGTGCATCTATGATCCGGCCTCACAAAGCCTTCGTTCCAATGTGTTTCCGGAAGGATTTGTACACAAAGATAAAGTACGTACTATTTATGAAGATGCAGAACATAACCTTTACTTTATCCGTGAGAAAGGCAGCCTGTTTACTTCTACCTTAACGATGAACCATTTCCGCAATCAATCAGTACTTTCTACGCTTCCCGATAACTCGCTGATGTCAATAACAGAAGATAATCAAGGCTGGCTGTGGGTAGGCTGCAACGATGGATTGTTGCGTATTAAGGAAGAAGGAGAAGAGTATGACTCCTTCACCTTCAATGACGGAGTGCCGGGACCGACTTTCACTAACGGAGCGGCTTATAAAGATGAAAGAGGACTGTTGTGGTTTGGCAATACCAAGGGGCTGATCTATGTAGATCCGAAACAGGTAGATGAGGTACGTGGAAAGGTCCGTCCGATTGTCTTTACGGATATTCTGGCTAATGGAGTTTCTATCAATAAATCGTCTTTGAAGTATAATCAGAACAATCTTACTTTCTGTTTTACCGATTTTGCATATGGATTACCTTCTGCCTTGTTATATGAGTATAAACTGGAGGGAGCGGACAGTGACTGGAAGTTGCTGACAGCACAGAGTGAAGTATCGTATTATGGGCTTTCTTCCGGGACATACACATTCTGTGTACGTATTCCGGGCAATGAACAATCAATGGCCATTTATAAGGTGACTGTGCAGCCGATGATTCCTTGGTGGGGATGGGTGATTCTCGCTATATCGATTATTCTGATCGTTGTTCTAGTGAGATATTATGTGCGGAAATCTGCTCCATTGGTCATGGAAGTACACGAGATCTCATCCGAAGAAGAAGAGGAAGAAGAAAAGACGGTGGAACCACATCCTGCAGAAGAAAAATATAAGGCCAACCGTATGAGCGAAGCCGAATGTAAAGAACTTCATGACAGGCTTGTTGCTTATGTGGAGAAAGAAAAACCTTATATTAATCCCGACTTGAAAATGGGAGAACTTGCCGCCGCATTGCATACTTCTTCCCATTCCTTGTCCTATCTGCTCAATCAATATCTTAATCAGTCATACTATGACTTTATAAATGAGTATCGGGTTGCCCAGTTCAAGAAAATGGTAGAGGATAATGATTACTCCCGTTATACATTGACTGCATTGGCCGAACTATGCGGCTTCAGTTCACGTGCTTCTTTCTTCCGTTCATTCAAGAAAAGTACCGGAGTTACTCCGAACGAGTATATTCGCAGTATCGGAGGAACGGCTAAAGATGAATAGTAAATGTGCTCCCTTCATTAAGATATTATGCAGGTAAGATTAATGTATTCGGTCAGTAACAAGAGATCGTTTCACGTATGTGATTCCATCGGTTCATGTACGTGATTCATTGGGCTTACGTACATGAGCTGAACGGTTCACGTACGTGAAATGAATACATGAAAGCACCTGAATATATTAGTCAAGCCTTGTTTGTATGTTAAGCTTCCCAGCCTTTGTCTTAATACATGCAGCTTACATAGAACAATATTGGGCGTAAACAACGTACATTCATGGAAAAAATGGTGTTTTTAACATTGGTAGACGTTACCCTTGAATAGTCTGTCTAACACCTGATAATCAATTGAATAAATAGATCGCTTATCAAAAACAGGTGATAATAGAAATCAATAACTATTCTATTATCACCTTATTATCACCATCTATTATCACCCTTACTGCTTTAATTATAAGACACTTGTCCTGCCAAGGTGATAAGTGACAATAACCAAAGGCTTTTTATTTCCCAGGTTACTTTGCTCAAATTGATGAGATGTGAACCATCGGTCTGCTTATTATGCCCAAACGGAGTCTCATTTTATAAAGTGAGACTCCGTTTAAAAAAAGTGTGTAAGTGATTGTAATTCATTTGCTTAAATAAAATAAAGTCTACCTAGATGCGTTGAGATTCATCTCCCTTGTTTTTTGAAATCATTCTCCGGAATTGCCTTTATATTTGCATCGTGTTCAAAACCGAAAAAGATAGTATTATGGAGACAACAGCTTACACTTCCGACAACATTATCACCCGTTCTTACGAGGAATATCATCAGGTAATCTTAAACTATATTACCTATCGGATTGCTCACCGTTATGAAGCGGAGGATTTAACTCAAGATGTATTTGTGCGTCTGATGGATTACAAACAGATGCTCCGTCCGGATACAGTAAAATACTTCCTTTTTACGATCGCACGCAATTTAGTGACCGACTATATCCGTCGTTATTATAAAAAGCAGGAGATAGATAGTTACCTCTATGATTTTACTGTCACTTCTTCCAATGATACTGAAGAGAAAATCATTGCTGATGATTTGATGGCGATGGAACGGACACGGTTGGCAGCCATGCCCGAACAGCGACGGCTGATCTATACGTTAAATCGTTTTGAGGATAAATCTTCTCCGGAGATAGCCTCCGAATTAGAATTGAGTTGCCGTACAGTGGAAAACCATCTTTTTCTCGGACGCCGTGATATGCGTGACTTCTTCCGAAACTGTATATAAAATTATTCATATAATAAACAACCTTTGGTGCTTATGGAAAAGGAATCAATACTGAGTGAGAGGTATCTTTATGCCTCAACAAATTTTAGAGAACAAGAATTTAATACTATTTTTAAACCTCAAATTTAATGTTATGAAACGAAGAGGATTAATTTTTAATTCGCAACCTAATAAGGCGGTCATAGTTGCTTTAGGACTGATGTTGATGCTGTGTCCGGCTTCCCGGACATGGGCTTATGCAAATGTTAATGATAGCAGGACTATAGCACAGTCTCAAAAACAAGTCAAAGGTCAGGTTGTAGATGCGACGGGAGAACCTGTTATTGGTGCAAGTATACTCGAGAAGGGAACTACGAATGGAGTAATTTCTGATATTGATGGGAATTTCTCTTTAAATGTAAGTTCTCCGAATGCTGTGATTGTTATTTCGTATATTGGTTTTAAATCAATGGAACTTCCGGCTTCCGATCCTAAATTGCGGAAGATTATAATGAAAGAAGACACTGAAGTACTGGACGAAGTGGTGGTTGTAGGATATGGTACTCAGAGAAAGGAATCTTTAACAGGTGCTGTAACCGTTGTAGGAGCCAAACAACTGGAAAATAAAGGTACGATGTCAAGCCCGTTGCAGGCAATGCAGGGCACTGTGCCCGGAGTACTTATCACTCGTAATTCCGGAGCTCCTGGAGATGAGAGTTGGGGTATGAAACTTCGTGGAGCGTCTTCATCCAACTCTACTGATCCACTCATTATTGTAGATGGTGTGGAATATAGTGACGGTATCAACGGTATGCGCAATTTGAATCCGGATGACATTGAATCTATCAACTTCCTGAAAGATGCTTCGGCTGCTATATATGGATCGAAAGCAGCGGGAGGTGTTGTATTGATTACAACGAAGAAGGCAAAAGCGGGTAAAACTGTTGTCCAGTATAATGGTTCTTTTACTGGAAAAGTGGTAGGGCTTCAACCGGAATTGATGTCGTTGGATCAATGGGCGGATGCAGTGATTACTGCTCAGACTAATGATGGCTATTCTGATTCAAACTGGATTCGCTATGCCAGACTAGCCAAATTGTATAAGAACCAGTACATTGATTTGAGTCATAGTGCACACCCGATTCCCGAAGGATTCAAGGATGTGGAAGACTTTGTCTTTATGGATAATGACTGGCAGGATATTTTATGGGGAAATTCATGGTCTACACAACATGACCTCAGTGTCTCGGGAGGTACAGAGAAAAACTTGTTTCGTTTGTCACTGGGATATATGTATGACAACAGTACCTTGAAATGGGGAAATAATAACAATCAACGTTACAATATGCGTTTGAACAACCAATTTAAGCTATCGGATGCTGTGATGTTGACATCTAGTATCGGTTATAACCGTCAGGATCAAGTATCTCCCAGTATGATAGGGAAAGTTCTTTCCCAGTCTTCCCCACAACCGGGTTTGCCTGCTTCTACTATCGACGGACGTCCCTATGGATGGGGAACGTGGCGTGCATTGAACTGGTGGGCTGAGGAAGGCGGAGACAATAAACTGAAGGTTTCGGCTATCAATATCAGCGAATCGTTGAACTGGAAGATATATTCGGATCTGGATGCCGTTGTCAATGTGGGCTATAACACTTCAACCGCTACACGTGAGAAAGTAGAGAAATCTATTGATTGGTATAATTATGCAGGCACTAAATTGTTGGCGACAGAACCTACTCAGGAAAAGAGTAAATACTCTGATTCTTTTTCAAGAACAGACTACTATATGGTTTCCGGTTACCTGAATTGGCACAAAACATTGGCGGAAGTACATAATCTGAGTGCAATGGCTGGTACACAGTATAATTACACACAGTATAAATATACTTTTGTATCTGTAAAAGATATCAATCCGTCTTTAGAGATACCAAATGGTGCCGGAGAAGTTCTGATAAAAGATGGAGACAGTAAGCCTGCAAAATGGCATGAGGCAATGATGTCCTATTTCGGACGTTTGAACTATGATTATAAACAACGTTATTTGGTGGAAGGCAATCTGCGATATGACGGTTCTTCAAAGTTCCGTCCCGAAAATCGCTGGCAATTCTTTTGGGGAGTATCTGGAGGATGGCGTTTGAGTGAGGAAAGCTTCATGCAGCCGTTATCTTCTTTGGTCAGTAACTTAAAGCTGAGACTGTCTTATGGTGTATTGGGCAATCAAAGTGGCGTAGATCGTTACGATGGTACTCAGTTGTACAATTTTTCTTCGTCTAGCGGAGCATATATTGGCTCTGGAAAAGTTTCGACTATTGATACGAATGGGAAGATTGTAACTACAGACCGTACTTGGGAACGTATTCATAGTTATAACTTGGGGCTGGACTTCGGATTCTTCAATAACCGACTGACTGGTACTGTAGAGTTATTTATGAAGAAAAATAATAATATGTTGATTGATGCCCAGTATCCGGGTGTGTTGGGAGATAATGCCCCAACGATGAATCTTGGAAAGTTTGAGGCTAAAGGATGGGAAGGAAACATGACGTGGTCGGACAAAATAGGACCTGTACAATATCATATTGGAGGGACTATAACTTATACTACTAATAAATTGATTGATTTGGGAGCAACTTCCGTTCTGAAATCAGGTTTTGTTGGTAAGCAGCAAGGTTACCCGTTGAACTCATATTTTGGATTACGCTATGTCGGTAAAATTCAGACCCAAGAAGAACTGGAAAAATACAAATATTACTATTTGGATGGCAATGGAATTGGAATGCAGGATAATCTTCGTCTGGGAGACCACATGTTCGAAGATGTGAACGGTGATGGCAAACTGGATCAGAATGATTATGTATATTTAGGGACGGATGATCCGAAACTTTCTTATTCAATCAACATCGGATTGGAATGGAAGGGCTTTGATCTCTCTGCTATTTTTCAGGGAGTGGGGCGCAGAACAGTTTTCCGTGGTGGTGAAGGAAATGAAACATGGCGGGTACCGATGAGTGCTATTTACTTGAATACTACAACCCAGTCCATCGGTAATACATGGAACCCGGAGAACAGAAATGCCTATTATCCCTCTTATACAAGCATTGGTTCTATAAATAATTATAATTATCAGTGTTCTTCTTGGTCTGTAGAGAATGGAGCCTATCTCCGTTTAAAGAATCTGACTTTGGGATATACGTTACCTGCTTCATGGTTGGCCAAAACAAATGCGATCAGTAAACTACGGATATACTTTACAGGAGCTGATTTATGGGAACATAGTAAGTTAAGAGACGGCTGGGATCCGGAAGCTTCACGTAAAACTAAAGATTTAGGACGTTATCCTTTTAACAGAACTTTCACGGTAGGTGTTAATGCAACTTTTTAAATAGAATAGTATGAAACGATCAAAAATAACAATTCTCCTTGCCATAGTGTTAGGAATGACATTCCACTCTTGTTTGGATCTGGAACCTCAGGATCAGTTGGGTGGTAAGAATATGTGGACTTCTGTCAATGATTATAAGCAGTTTGCCAATACCTTTTATAGTTGGACGCGTGATTTTTCTTCTGTCGTATATGATGGAACACATAGTGACAAACGTTCGGATTTGATTACTTATCAGAGCTACAATGAATTTAGCCGAGGAATAAATTCAATTCCGTCTTCGGACGCCAACTATACGGATAACTACAAGCATATCCGGCGCACGAACTTATTGTTGCAGAATGCTGAAGCTTATGCTAAGCCGGAAGATATAAAGCAATATATAGGAGAGGCTTATTTTTTCCGTGCTTATAGTTATTTTGACTTACTTCAATTGTATGGAGACGTTATCATCACCAAGAAGCCGTTGGACATTACAGACCCTGAGATGAAAGTAAAACGGAATGACCGCAGCGAAGTAGTCGATCTTATTATCGATGATCTTAATCATGCCGTTGAAAATTTACCGGCTTTTAAAGAACTTACGACCGAAGAGGAAGGACGAATTTCTAAAGAAGGTGCACAGGCTTTCCTTTCAAGAGTGGCTCTTTATGAAGGAACATGGCAGAAGTCGCGTAATGGTAATCAGAATACGCAACGTTCCGCTAATCTGTTGGACATAGCTGCCAAAGCAGCACGGACTGTGATTGATGCTAAATATGGATACACATTCCGATTGTTTGGAACAGACAGTGAGACAAAAATACTGGGTGACAGTGCGCAGAAGTATATGTTCATTTTGGAAAATGAGAAGTCAAATCCGGCAGGTATTAAAAAGTCTTCTAATCATGAGTATATTTTTGCTCGTCGTCATGATCAGGTATTGGCCTCAATCGGTAAGAATATAACGCAAGAATGTCTGGCAAATGTGCAATGGGTCACTCGTAAATTTGCCAATCTTTATTTGTGTGATGATGGATTACCTATTGAGAAATCGGGGCGCTTCCAGAAGTATGATAAAAAGGTCTCTGAATTTTTGAATCGCGATAATCGTATGCGTTATACGTTGCTGAAACCGGGTACCCGCTATTGGGGGAATAAATTCGGCCGAACTTCGTGGCAGTGGGATGAGACGGATCTTAAAACATCCAAAGTCTATGATCCAGCTTCCGGTACATGTTATGGCAACCAAAAATGGAGTGCTGAACGTGTGGTACCCGATACGCAAGAGGGATATGATTTCCCGCTTATCCGTTATGCGGAAGTCTTGTTGAATTATGCAGAAGCCATATATGAGAGAGATGATAAAATTGAAAATGAAGACTTGAATATTTCCTTGAATCTGGTTCGTCAACGTGTAAATACCAATATGCCGGCATTGACTAACGAGCTTACACAGGCACATGGGTTGGATATGAGAACGGAAATACGGAGGGAACGTACTGTCGAACTCTTTAATGAAGGATTTCGCATTGATGATTTGAAACGTTGGAAAACAGCAGAGAACGAGATGCCGCAGACTATGTTGGGAATTAAATGGAAGGGGACTGAATATGAGTCCTGGAATACAACCTTTAGTTTGAATGATGAAGGATGTGTTGTTGTAGAGACTGGGCGTCAGTGGGCGGATAAGAATTACTTGTACCCATTGCCTTCTGATCAGTTACAGTTAAATCTGACTTTGGGACAAAATCCGGGTTGGGGAGAATAATGGAATATGAATAATAAAAAAGAAAAAATATGAAACATATAGCTTTCTTATCAGTAAAATGGATGTCAGTAGGTCTTGGGATGCTAAGCTTATTACTGTCAGTAGCTTCATGTGGCGATAAGGAATATGGTGATGCTATGAATGAGGCGCAACTAATGAATGATATAGAGGTAAATGTAGGTTCATCACTACCTTTAGCTGTAGGAATGGATTTTGTTTTAGATTATAAGCCGGTTCCGGAGAATGTGACGAATCCGGAGATTACTTTAACATCATCGGATGAAAATGTGGTGTCTGTTTCGCAGGACGGCAGGGTTACGGCTAAGATGATCGGAAAAGCATATATTAATTTGTCTCAGAGTACCGCCTTTGAGACTCTCAAAACAATAGAAGTCCAAGTAATGCCGGTGGCTACAGCTATAGAGCTTGAAAACGTGGAACTGTTTGAAGGAACAAATAAGAAAGTGATTGTCAATGTGACTCCTTCAGACGGATATAATGTGTTTGATTGGAAAAGTGATAATGAAGAAGTTGCAACGGTAGCGGACGATGGTACGATAACGGGGAAAAAGCCTGGAACAGCTAATATTTCAGTTTCAAGTCAAGATGGTAGTCAATTGACTGCTACGGCTGTAGTAACAGTAAAAGAAGTGATTCCTATTGATAAAATCACATTAAGTGAACCGGGATATGATATGATGATAGGAGATAAGACTCTGATAAATTGTCTTTTGGAACCAATTGATGCATCGGTTGGATTATTAAGCTGGAGTACTACCAATGACAGAGTTGCCACAGTGGATGCTGATGGCTTGGTAACTGCTGTGGGTGCAGGCGAAGCCGAAATTATAGCTCAGGATCCATTGTCCGGACTATCAGCATCGATAGCTGTCAAAGTAGTTGGTGAAGGAGTAGTCTCATTGTCACTATCTTATGTTCGTAATCAGGATGAACTGAAAGCACTGGGATGGGGATTTGGACAAACGCCCGCTTCGGTCAATTTTGATGCTGAAGGTATGACTGTAAATATGTCTCTGCAATCGAACAGCAAATATAGGGCAGACTTAAAGATGGCTTCTAATGACCGTCCGGTTGTCTTGAATATAGGAACTTACCGCTATCTTGCCTTTAGAATGGATGTGCCGGGTAACGGAAGTCTTAAGTTGGATACGAACAAAGGTGATTATGGTAACAATCCGACCGGAGTTTTGGCTGAAGATTCGCAGGTTATATATTATGATTTGCAGGCTAAGCCCTATTTTCCAACGGATGCTCCATCGGATAAGTTGACGACTTTCCAGCTGAAGATAGCGGACGTTACTGTACAACCTTATTCTTATAAGGTATATTGGGTACGTACTTTCAAGACATTGGAAGATTTAAAAGTTTACGTAGAAAAAGAAAATAACAAATAAATCTGAAATATGAAAACGAAATATATAAGCTTATTCTTTAGCTTTGTGATAGCATTTGGTATGATGTCCTGCAGTAGTGAAATTCCCAATGGGGATACCAGTAAATTCAGTGATTTGAAAAGTCCTGAAGAAGATATGGTTAAGAAAGACTATTTGCCATTGAAGCATCCTTGTATGCTTCATACACAGGCCGATATTGATCGCGTAAAAAGTAATCTGACACGATCGCCCTGGAAAGATGCCTACGCTCAACTGGAAGCAAGCGATTATGCGCAAAGTTCTTATACAGAAAAAACGAGTGCTTTGCTTGATGGATATTTGAAACGAATGGATAAGAATAATTGGTCGGGTAAATATCCGGATTACTCTAATTACACATCGTGTATGTATGATGCTGCGGCTGCTTACCAACTGGCACTCCGCTATCAGTTGTCGGGAAATACCGTATTTGCAGATGCTGCTGTAAAACTGTTTAATGCATGGGCTACGAACTGCAAGGGTATATTGAGAATGGAAGGTTATACTAATAATATTCCAGACCCTAATTTATATTTGATACCTATTCAGGCACATCAGTGGGCAAATGCGGCGGAATTGCTCAGAGATTACAACGGATGGGATAGGAATGATTTTGAGAAGTTCAAGACTTGGATGAAAGATACGTTTTACAGTGTTTCCAATATGTTCCTTAAGAATCATAACGGCGGACAGGGCAATATGCATTACTGGCTAAACTGGGATCTGGCTCAGATGACATCTATTCTTTCCATTGGAATATTGTGTGATGATAATGTGCTGATTAATCAAGCTATCGTATATTTTAAGAATGAAGAAGGAAGATATAAAGAAGCTGGAAATATCAAAAATGCAGTTCCTTTTTTGCATCAGGATCCGGATTCTGATGAGATTTTGGGACAGTGTGAAGAGTCGGGACGTGACCAAGGGCATGCGACATTGTGTGTGTCATTGATGGGGGCATTCTGTCAGATGGCTTATAGTATCGGTGAGGACCTGTTTGCTTTTGATAATTATAGGGCAGTAGCAATGGCTGAGTATGTAGGCAAGTACAATCTGATCAAAGATGAAGCCTTCAATAAAGGAACATTAGTTGGTGATGATTTTGTATATGATTCCAATTCTTTCCCCTATACTTCCTATTCAAATCCGTCTTATACCAATGCAACTATATCTACAGACCAGCGCGGAACGAAAAGACCGGCATGGGAACTGTTCTATGGATATTGCAAGGCAAAAGGTATATCTTCCATTTACAGCGGGAAGTGGGCAGAGCAAATGCGCCCCGACGGAGGTGGTGGAAACTATGGACCGAATAGCGGTGGATTTGATCAGTTAGGTTTCGGCACATTGATGTATTACCGGGAATGACGATACATTTTGGAATATTTTTGCGAGGGGATTAGGTATTTACCTGATCCCCTTCGTATATATAAGCAAATAGGTCAGTAATAAGATTGTTGAAAAGAGATAAAGGATTCAGTTTTTGAAAGATTGGTTTTAATATAAGGTAAAAAGAACCTGTTTTTAGGAATAACGATTAGTATGTTTGAATGAAATGATTAGTAAGGTAATATGCGTAAAAAGATTCTGTTTATAGCAGGAATGATGGCTTGCTGTACTTGGGCGAGTGCACAGGAAATATCCCGGACATGGGTGGCTGATAAAGGCAATGGTACTTATCAGAACCCTGTGCTTTATGCCGACTATTCCGATCCGGACGTATGTGCGGCAGGAGATGATTTCTATATGACGGCTTCCAGTTTTAATTGCATACCGGGACTTCCTATACTTCATTCCCGTGATCTGGTAAACTGGTCGCTGGTGAATTATGCGCTGCCGGTACAGGAACCCAAAGAGTTTTTCGATAAAGCGCAGCATGGGAAAGGTGTATGGGCTCCTGCTATCCGCTTTCATAAGGGAGAGTTTTATATTTATTGGGGCGATCCGGATTATGGAATCTACATGATAAAGACCAGAGATCCGAAAGGATCATGGAGCAAACCCGTATTGGTGAAAGCCGGAAAAGGAATGATCGACCCGACGCCACTTTGGGACGAGGACGGGAAAGTATATCTGATACATGCTTATGCCGGCAGTCGCAGCGGAGTGAACAGCATTCTGGTTATTTGCGAACTGAATGCGGAAGGAACGGAAGTGATCTCCGATCCGGTAATGGTGTTCGATGGAAATGACGGGAAGAATCATACGGTAGAAGGACCGAAGCTCTATAAACGGAATGGTTACTATTATATTTTTGCTCCGGCAGGCGGAGTAGCTACCGGTTGGCAGCTGGTGCTTCGTTCAAGGAATATTTATGGACCCTATGAATCAAAGATCGTGATGGCGCAGGGGAAGACCACCATCAATGGTCCGCATCAGGGAGGCTGGGTAGATACAAATACAGGAGAATCGTGGTTCGTCCACTTTCAGGATCAAGGGGCTTACGGACGTGTTATTCATCTCAATCCGATGAAATGGGTGAATGAATGGCCTGTGATCGGAGTAGATAAAGACAAAGACGGTTGCGGAGAACCTGTCACCACCTATAAAAAGCCGAATGTCGGAAAGATGTATCCGGTAACTACTCCTCCGGAAAGTGACGAGTTCGATACACGGCACTTGGGATTACAGTGGCAGTGGCATGCCAACAAACAGGATACCTACGGATTTACGACCGATCTGGGATATATCCGACTCTATGCAGGCAGCCTTTCCAAAGAGTTCGTGAACTTTTGGGAAGTGCCTAATCTGTTGCTGCAAAAGTTTCCCGCTGAAGAGTTTACGGCTACTACCAAGCTGACGTTTACCGCCAAGCAGGATGGAGAGCAAGCCGGAATGATAGTAATGGGATGGGATTATAGTTATTTGTCTGTCCGTAAAGCCGGCGACAAGTTTATCCTGCAACAAGTCGTATGCAAAGATGCGGAACAACAGCACCCCGAACAAGTGAAGGAACTGGCGAGTTTTCCGGTGGAATATCTGAAAATGCCGGGAGTGGCTGATAATGAGTGGAAGACCGTTTACTTACGGGTAAAGGTTGCCAAGGGAGCCGTTTGCACCTTTGCCTATAGTCTCGACGGAAAGAAGTACACAGCAGCGGGAGAACCTTTTACTGCCCGGCAGGGAAAGTGGATAGGAGCGAAAGTTGGTTTATTCTGCGTCACTCCTAATGACGGAAATCGCGGATGGGCGGATGTAGACTGGTTCCGGGTAACTAAATGATAAGAAAGAATAAGTGAGAATAAAAAATAAGAAACTAACACGAAGATATAGAACGAAAAAATGAAGAAGATTGTAGCAGGGTTGGTTGTAGTACTAGGGTTTTGTGCATGTGCCCATCGGACTTCCGGTACGTTGGATGTGAATAAAGCTCTGGATTATTGCGCGGAACAGACCCAACGTTCACTGGTAGAACTGAAAGGAGACTCGGGTATAGACTATACAATGATGCCACGTAATGTCATGGCAGACGAACATCATTGGAACTGTCGGAAAGCAACGAAGGAAGAATGGTGTGCCGGTTTCTGGCCGGGAGTGTTGTGGTATGATTATGAGTATACACAAGACAAGAATATACTGGAAGAAGCCGAAAAGTTTACGGCATCCTTAGAGTTCCTTTCCCGCATTCCGGCTTATGATCATGATCTGGGCTTTCTGGTTTTTTGCAGCTACGGCAACGGATATCGCCTGACCAAGAATCCCGCTTACAAACAAGTGATTCTGGATACAGCCGATTCATTGGCTACTTTGTTTAATCCGGTAGTCGGCACGATGCTGTCCTGGCCGCGGGAAGTAGAACCCCGCAATTGGCCCCACAATACCATCATGGACAATATGATCAATCTTGAGATGCTTTTCTGGGCAGCAAAGAACGGTGGTAATCCTTACTTATACGACATCGCTGTATCTCATGCCGACAAGACTATGAAGTGTCAGTTCCGTCCGGACTATACCTCATATCATGTAGCGGTATATGATACTATCACAGGTAACCTGATTAAAGGAGTGACTCATCAAGGATATGCGGACAGCACAATGTGGGCACGTGGACAAGCATGGGCTATTTATGGCTATACCGTAGTCTATCGTGAAACGAAAGATCCCAAATACCTTGACTTTGTGCAGAAAGTAGCCGATGTCTATCTGGAACGCTTGCCCGAAGACAAAGTACCTTATTGGGATTTCAGTGCTCCAGGCATACCCGATGTTCCGCGTGATGCTTCGGCGGCTGCCGTAGTTGCTTCCGCACTGCTCGAACTGTCTGCCTATCTCCCCAATGGGAAGGGCAAACACTACAAGGATGCCGCTATCGAAATGCTGACAAGCCTGAGTTCCGACAATTATCAGAGCGGTAAAAGTAATCCGGCTTTCCTGCTTCATAGCACAGGCCATTGGCCGGCTCATTCGGAGATAGACGCTTCTATTATCTATGCAGACTATTATTATATAGAGGCATTGCTTCGTCTGAAACGCCTGCAGGAGGGAGAAGGAGTATTGGGATAGAAATAAAAAGGGGGATGTGTCAGACTTCCCTTTTAACGAAATCATCCTCGCCACAGATAGCTGTAGCGAGGATGATTTTACTGGTTAGGGTTTAGGTTGTTATTTCTTTACCTTGATGATGTCATAATTCAGATCGCTGACAGCTTCCTGCAGGCTATCGTTTACCAAACGCAGGGTAGTGTCATTTACAATCACAAAATACATTGGAGCCTCACCATCATTCGGAGTTAACTTAACAGCTTTGGTAGGTTTTTTGTTCACTACTTTTTGGATAGTCTGTTGTTTTCCTTTAGAAGAGAAGGTTTTATTCTTACCCTGACCTTCTGCATCGAGGTAAGTCATATCCAGTGTATACGTGGTATCTACACCGTCAGTTGCAGCGTTCAGAGTCAATACGTAGTCGATACCCGGACCGTCGGCAGCAGGGAGTGTACCTTCATAAACTTCGGTCACTTCTGTGATCGGAGCCATTTCTATAGAAAGACTGTCTGCTTCTGCCTCTGCGGCTTTGTTGGCTTTTGACTGGCAAGATGCCAAAGCAGCTACGACTGCTGCTAACATAATTACTTTTTTCATCGTTAAGTGCTTTAAGTTAATATAAATATAGTGAGCTTACTGCTCGGGTTATTTTTTCTTTATTCTTCGTCCCGTTTGATGACCAGCAGTTTGTCTACCCGTCCACGGTCCATATCCACTACTTCGAATTGCAGGTTCTTGTAGGTGAAGATATCTCCGGCTTTCGGGATACCGCCCAGCAGGAACATTGCCAATCCTCCGAGGGTCGTGAAGTCTTCGTCCTCCAGGTCTTCATAAGATAAGATTCCCATCTCTTCCATAAAGTCCTTGATGTTCATCGAGGCTTCCACCAGCATCGAACCATCCTGTCTTCTGACGATATCTTCCTCTTCCGTATCGTCTTCTTCAAGGATATCTCCGAAGATGCTTTCGGTAAGGTCGTGCAGGGTAATGATACCTTCTGTACTACCATACTCGTTAACAACAACTCCGAACTTGTTTTTGTTCTTCTTGAACAGCTCTAAAATTTTATTTGCATATAAACTTTCGGGGATAAACAGAGCCGGACGGGCTATTTCGCGCAGATTGAACTCCTTTTTATTTCCTACCATCAGAATAATATCTTTGACGGATACCACACCGATAATCTCGTCTTTCCGCTCGTCCACCAACAGATATTTGCTGTAGTGTTCTTCTTCGATTGTCTTCATCACCTTGTCTTTTGTATCGTCGGGATGGAAGATGACAAGGTCTCTGCGGTGCGTCATCAGTTCATTGGCACGTTTGTCCGAGAAACGGAACACATCACGCAGCATTTCCGTCTCTTCCTTGTCGATCACTCCCTGTTCGGAGCTTTGGTGGAGAATCATTTTGATCTCTTCCTGTGTCATCGGGCGTTCTTCGTTTTTTACGCCGATGATTCTGTTCAGCAGGCGGGTGGAGATACTGAGCAGCCAGACGAACGGATAGGATACTTTCGTCAATAAAATCATAATCGGACTGAACAAGGTTGCGTATCGTTCCGGATTACTGAGGGCAATGGATTTGGGAACCAGCTCTCCGATGATAAGAGAGAGATAGGTGATGATTACCACAGTGGTGATCATGGCCAGATTACGTGCATAGGCTTCCGCTCCCGGTATGAGGGAGAAGAGTGGAACAAGGTCGTCTGCGATAGCGACACCACCATAGGCACCGGATACGATACCGATCAGGGTAATACCGATTTGAATGGTGGACAAGAACTTTTCGGGTTCTTCCAGTTGTTTCAGTACTCCACGTGCAGATTTGTTGCCTTTTCCGGCGAGAGTTTCGAGACGTGCTTTGCTGGATGATACCAGCGCAATTTCGTACATGGCAAAGATGCCATTCAGTACAAGTAAGAGAAGTATGATAAGAAATTCCATAAATGGATTTAAATGATTATTGCCGTGAAATTACATGAAATCACGACATCATGCAAATATGTGCTGTATATTAATGATTTTTTAATAAACAATTGGTGCGGAATGGCGATGTATTCTTTGAAATGAGGGGGGCTTAAGAACAAAAGAACATATTCCGAGGTTGCAAAGTAAATGCTCTCGGAATATGTTCTTTTGCTATTTCTGATCTTGAGTCTTTTTTATTGTTTGTATTTATCAGCCAGTTCTTTAGCACGGGCTACACGTTTGGCAGTGTCGGGGTGTGAAGAAAACATTCTCTGCATGTAGGAAGATGCGGGAGCCCCATTGGACAATTCGAGAAGTTTATTCAGTGATTTGTACATACCATAAGGGTCGATGTTGTTTTTTACGCAGAACTCTACGCCGTAGGCATCTGCTTCGTACTCTTGTTTCTGTGAGTATTGTGCGCCGGCAAGTGCTTCTGCCATTGCTCCCAGTTCAGAGTCAGTCAGTTTGGCGACCTGGCTGCTGGCTGCTCCTGCCGCATTCTTTACAGCCGAACGGAAATATGCATTCTTCATTGCGTCTTTAGAGTCGGTATGGATGACATGACCGATCTCATGACCGATTACTGCCATTACTTCTTCGTCAGTCATGACGTCCATCAGTCCGGCACAGATACGTACGCTGCCGTCACCACAGGCGAAAGCGTTAACGTCCACTACTTCATATACGCCAAAGTTAACTTTCATACCATCTACTTCTTTGATGTTTCCGGTCAGTCTTTCCAGGCGTTTTCCGTATTCGCTGTCCGGTTTGGTCAGTGGGTTATGCTTGTCCATCCATTCCATATACTCCTTGCTCATAGCAGCAATGTCGGCGTCAGATAGAGAGATTGCTTGTGCGGCATCTTTTCCTGCTTGAATAGCTTTGCCTAAATTGAATTTCTTGAATTGTGCTGAAGCGTTAAAACAACTCATGCCCAAAAATAACAGGGCTACTAATGCAATTTGTTTTTTCATCATAGTGAATTTTTAGTTTGTTATTATATAATATAGTGTTAGTATTCAAACGTGATTCCCAAAGTCGGCAGCAGTGTACCGCTTTCTTGCTTGAGCGACTTCATGACATACCGTTGTTCGGCTATCGGTGCGTCCGGATTTTTGATTACTCCGGTGCTCATTAATACATCTGCCTGTTTCAGCTTGCTGCCCGCGATATTCTGCAGATCAATGTAGAAACCCAGCATACAGCGCTTCAGATAGAATGTTTTGTCTATGCGGATATCTACCTGAGTGAAGGCCGGGAGCCGTTCTTCATTGTATCGGGTATAGTCGTAATACGGTTTTCCCTGTGCATTCCAGGCTGTTACCAGAGATGACTTGTCGGCATCATAAGGAGTATAGGGGGCACCGCCTATACAGCTGACTTTCATTCCGACGCTCCAGTGCCGGGGGAGATTGTAAGTTCCCCGCAAGTTGAAAATAAAGCGGTTGTCCCATGCGGAAGCGATGTATTCGCTTTCCTTATCAGTACGATATTCGCTTTTAAAGAGCGTGAAAGATGAGGCGAGATTCAGTTTCTTGGCGACCAGCCATTTAAGGAGAAGTTCTGCTCCGTAAGACCGTCCCTGTGCGGTGGAAGTAAGCAGCTCGTTGCCAATCACTCCGTAATCGTTTCCTTTGCAGGTCAACGGAATGCCGTCGGCTACGGAAAGAGGAATTTTGTCATAATCTTTATAGAATCCTTCGACGGATACTTCGAAGGTATCGCCCTTTCTCCAGTTCAGTCCTATGCTACCCTGGCTGACTTGCATATAGCGGAGCGCATACTTGTTGGCATAGAGTCCGTTATTGTTTTTAAAGCCGAGAGCGGTGTAGGGAGGCAGTTGATAATAGAGTCCTGCGTTTCCGCTCAGCGACCAGTGCTCCGTCAGTTGATAGGAGAGTGACAGGCGGGGAGAGAGCTGGTCGGACAGGTCTTTCATGGCTGCCGAGTAGTTGTTGGCATCGGCACGCAGTCCCAGAGAAGCCGTAAAACGCTCGTCTATGGAGGTGTAATTGATCGTTCCGAAAAGTCCCCAGCGCATGATGCCCAGATAGGTATGGTAGTCGAACGTCTGCGCACGGTCGGTATATACCTTCTGAAAGGTGGTGTTGCTATACTGGCTATAGTCCAGACTGGTTCCGACAGTGACTTTCCAGTTGCGGAAGGACGAACTGTTCTCAAGACGGAGCTGAGTATTTTGTTCCGTAGAGCGGAGGCGGAGCATCAGATGATCCGGATCGCTTTCGTCGTTCTGCTGATATTTGGTGTTCCGGTTGTTCAGATAACTGTGACTGGCAACGACCGACTGCACGTGTGCCCCCGCATAGTGCCGGTATACGGCACCTAGAGTGAACGTCTCCTGCTGAATCTTAGGCAGGTAACTGAGGATGTATTCGTTGTCTTCATCGTCGGCTTTGGTGTTTAGTTTCATCTTATCAATGCCGCCCAGCCCTAGTACAGTCAATTCATTCCGGGCGTCAAACCTTGTTTTCAGCTTGAACTGCGCATCCGTAAAAGTCGGCAGAAAGGGCAGCCCGAGCATATCAAACAAGAATTGCAGGTAGGACTGACGGACGGAAACCAGATAGGAAGTCTTTTTGCCCAAATGTCCGTTGGAGGCAAGGGAGACTTCGGAAGCTCCGAGAGTAGCTTTCAGGGAATTGCGTTCCATGTCCCCGTCGCGCAATTTGAAGTCGAGCACGGAACTGAGCGCATTTCCTTTGTCTGTCGGGAAGGCTCCGGTATAGAAGTTCACTTCCCGTATCAGGTCGGCATTAAGGATACCTACCGGACCGCCCGATGCTCCCTGTGTGCTGAAATGGTTGATATTAGGGATCTCTACTCCGTCCAGGTAAAAGCGGTTTTCGGAAGGCGATCCGCCGCGTACGATCAAGTCGTTACGGTATCCTATCGGTGAGAAGGCAACTCCCGGATAAGACTGTACGATGCGTGAGATGTCCCGGTTGGCTCCCGGACTTTTTTCTATTTCCTGCAGTCCGATGATGCGCAGGCTGACCGGACTTTCAATGTCCCGGCGGAAAGGGGAGGCGGTGACGGTCACTCCTTCCAGTTCCGTCTGATTCTCTTCCATCTCTATTTGTATATGTAGGTCTCTGGTCGAAAGTATGTATTCGGGGGTAGTGACAGTTTTGTATCCGATAGCGGACGCTTGCAGGCGATAGATGCCGGGCGGTACTTGCCCGATCGAGAACTTACCTTCGGCATTCGTCACTCCGCCTTTATTGAGTCCGACAATCATTACATTGATAAATTCCAACGGCTGACGGCTGGATTTATCAATGACTGTTCCCTTCACTTGGTGGACAGGCTGTGCCAGAAGGAAGGATATGGTTATGTTGCAAAACAGCAGAAGCGACAGTAGTCTTTTCATGTTATTTGTAGTTTAGCGACTGCAAAGTTAATGGAAAATAGTTTCACATTTCAATTTTATGTTCTATTTTTGTGGGAATAATAAAATCTGGTTAAGTATGAAAACCGTAAAATTGATTACCTGTAATGACGCGATGAAGGCGCATATCCTTCAAGGAGCGCTGGAGAATGAGGGCATTGAATCTATTCTGCATAATGAGAACTTTTCTACTTTGTATAAAAGTTGCGTGAGCAGTATTGCGGGAGTGGATATCCTGGTGGCGGATGAAGATTATGAGAAAGCCGTTCAGGTGCTGAGGCAGAACCAAAGCTGGCCCGAAGAACTGACGCTCTGTCCTTATTGCGGTTCGTCCGATATTAAATTCGTATTGAGAAAAGGACACAAACTGCGTGCCGTTGGTGCGGCTGTACTTTCCATGCTGGCAGCGGCGCCTCCGGGGGACAATCATTGGGAATATACTTGCCAGCAGTGTCATCAGACTTTTGAGACACCTGTTGCCGAATTTCAACCTTCGGGAGAAGACGAAGAATGATTGGATCTAAACATATTATAAACACAATGAAAAAGAAAAAACTTCTATTAATCGCTCTTTTGTTAGTTGGGGCAGCGTCTTCTTTTGCTGCCAAAGTAGATACGTTATTAGTGAAAAGTCCTTCCATGAACAAGGACATCAAGGTAGTAGTAGTCACTCCGGATGCGGCATTGGGAAAGAAAGCTACGGCGTGTCCTACTGTTTATCTCTTGCATGGTTTTGGCGGACATGCCAAGACGTGGATTGAGATTAAACCCAATCTGCCTCAGATTGCGGATGAGAAAGGAATCATATTTGTTTGCCCGGACGGAAGTACCAGCTGGTATTGGGACAGTCCGAAAGACCCGTCTTTCCGATATGAAACTTTTGTCTCATCGGAACTGGTGAAGTATATCGACGGACATTACAAGACAATCACCGACCGCAAGGGGCGTGCCATTACCGGTCTGAGTATGGGCGGACATGGTGGTCTGTGGACTGCTATCCGTCATAAAGATACCTTTGGCGCTTGTGGAAGTACAAGTGGAGGCGTAGACATTCGTCCGTTCCCGAAGAATTGGGACATGGCAAAACGCCTGGGGGATTATGAATCTAACAAGGAAATATGGGATACGCATACTGTAATCAATCAGATTGATAAGATTCAGAACGGGGATTTGGCAATTATCTTTGATTGTGGCGAGGCTGACTTCTTCATTCAGGTGAATAAGGATTTGCACAACCGCTTATTGGAAAAGAAGATCGATCATGATTTTATCACCCGTCCCGGAGGACATACCGGAGAATACTGGAATAACGCTATCGATTACCAGATTTTGTTCTTTGATAAATTCTTCAAGAAATAAAACCGGAAAAGCTTGACTTTTGCATCCGGATGTCGTATCTTTGGAGACATAATCATATAGTAGATTGAAATTAAACTACGATAGAAGGAGGAAGTGAAAACTTTCTCCTTTTTTGTGTACTACTTGGTGAGGAACTGTTCAGATCGGTGCTGGGAGTGGTTCAGCTCGGTGCTTATTGAAATTTAGAAGGGATGTCGGGAAGAATTAGAAGGTATGTTAAGGCAAATTACATACTATGTTAAGTGTAATCAGATGCTTTGTTAGGTGAAAACGGAGGCTTTGTTTCGATAAACAGACTTTTATGTAGCGGAAAAGGCTAGTCGGAGTTAAGAATCTATAAATCTGCTCTTGACAAGAATCGGGTTATTCAATCGTAATTGAGATCGTGCGATTCAGATAAGATATACTTTTGCCATTACCATATTTAGTGCTGACCTTTAGACTGACAGGTTTCTTGTTTTTATCAAAGCTATAAGTATATTCGGTTCTTTCGGTGTATGTGTCACTGGTTTTCTCCGGATAAGAGGCGGTAGTAAGGTGTTGTGTCGGTTTGCCAAGCATGCCGGCAAACAAGGCTTCACGATGGAAGGAAAGGGGATAAGTATCCGCCACCAGCATACAGGGAAGACGATAATAATTGATATCTTCTCCCGCTTCATAATTAGTCTGAAGCTTTCCGTAACCGGTGGATGATTCATAGGGCAGTGAAGGAGAGATGGTGGAAATTAAATCGCCCTTGTCATACTGTAGAGAAAGAGTGTGCGCGACAACTGCATCGCTGCTTCCTTCCCGGGGCATAATCTTTTCATTCACTTGTGTCAGATAGCCGTCCGTATATGAAAAGGTATATTGTCTCTTCTGGTCGAGAGAAGCATATTCGCATTGCGTGGCGTATCCTTCTTCGTTTAGGGTGTATTTACGCTCAGTCCCTATTTCGTCTGTGAAAGTAACACTGCTTCTGTTGTTTCCGTATTGGATGGTAAGCGGATGGCTGATGATCTCTGTCAAGTCCGCTATCGAAACTTCTTGCGTGTAGGTATAACCGGTCAGCCAGGCATCTTCGTAGCGAAACTCTTCTTCTTTAGTAACGTCAGATACTCCGATTCCATCGGACTTGCAAAATTCGGAGAACAGCATCTTGCTTATTTCCGGGTCAGGAACTTCTGTGCCTGCTTTTTCTTCATCATCCGAACAACCGAACATTACTATCGCACACAACAGAAGTGCTATCTTTTTCATACTTGTTTATTTAATCCGTAACCCTCCGGCAAATCTTCTGCTGGCAGGACTGCTGACACTTTTTTCTATCTTAATACTCTTGGTACTTCGAGTTTCTTCTTCTTTGTCTTCGTCTTTCGGCGGATAGGTTCCCTCCAATGTCTGGATGGCTATGCTTAGCATTCTTTCTTTAGGATTGCCGAAAGGGAGGAACTGGCTGTAATCAGTAGTCCCGTTAATAGACGTTTCGCTTATTTTGAATTTATCGCTGGGAACAAGCACGAATGCGTCTTCGCCTGCATCATGGTCGGAGTTGTAAACGGTGCATACCACCGGATTGACAGACCAACGGTAGGTTTCGTTGATGAATTGCTCTGTAGCCACTGTTTGTCCCTTGCTTGCGCTACCCATGACAATAATGTTAGGAGCCTGATCCTCTTTGTATAGGCTGGTCAGTAGCATTTCTGCTGCTCCGGCTGTTGTTCCGCTGGTGATTGCTACCAAAGTGTTTTGATTCAGATTGACACCGGTCTTCAGCACCTCCTGATCGAAATTGATGGTCGCGTCTTTGTCCAAGTTCTTGTCGTTATATTCCAGATAAGCCATCGGAGTGCCCATTCTTGCATTTGGCACAAGGATGGTGGCAAGTAACTGAACACAGTCCAGCGATCCTCCTTCGTTATAGCGAAGGTCAAGGATAGTGGCTTGTACGTTGGCTTCCTGAAATATCGTTGAGACTTTACGTAATTCATTATTATACTTCTCCGGATCGTCATTGGTTCCGGCGGTGAAGCTGTTGTACATCAGATAGCCGACTTTAGCACCATTGTCTAAAGTCAGAATTTCGTATTTATGTACCGGTTGGTCTTCTATAGACTGGGCGGCTCCCAAATCCAGCGTGACACCGTTCGGTACTACTTTATACACCATAACCGGTTCTTCCGGTACTTCTTCCCCTTCTTCGGGCTCTTCCTCGACTTCTTTCCATACCCCCATCGAAAGTTCTCTTGCTATTGTACCTTGCAGTAGTTGCGTTTCATACTTCTTGCTGATATAGGAAGTGTCTACTTTCATAATCCAGTCACCGCGTTGGAGTCCGGCTTTTTCGGCGGGTGATTCGGGGATAACATAAGTAATCAAGGCATTGTATGCCGTATCGTTATCCTGACTCTTGACGAGCGAGTAGTCGAATCCATAGGTTGGCAACGGAGCTTCCAGGACAGAATCTACAAAAGAGTAGCTGTCTTTGTCCCATTTTGCTTTGGATAAGAAGGTGGCAGGGTCCTGAAACAGGTTTACTTCATCGTAGCCAGGCATATATTGATACCACAGATAATTCTGTTGCATGATATCATACATCCATGTATCCAGTTCAGTCAGGTGGGCATATTCCGGCCAGCGGTCCACACCACACGAAAAGAAGCTGCTGACAGATACGACGATCAGGGCAGGTATAAGTAGTATTTTGCGTAAATTCGTCATCTTAAAAAGCTTTTCAGTGTGCAAATGTAGGAAATACTTTGCTTATCTACCACATTTATGGTATAAAAATGCCTTCAATATGTGATAGGCTGTTAGCAAATCCCGCCTTATCTTTGCAACATCGAAAATGATCAATAGGTATTCATATAAATAGAGAGAGAATAATTAGAATCCAAAGAGAGTGATATAGAGTAAATGATTTTTGGATGGACCGTAACCTGACTTTGATAAAGATTTAATGAAACAGATTTGCTGATGTGCTAATTTGTCGGTGATTAATACATTGGCATCTTAGCACAACTTTTGTTGTTTAACGAATAATTATGATGATGAATATAGCTGCATTATTGTCCGGAGGTGTCGATAGCTCTGTTGTCGTTCACCTTCTTTGTGAGCAAGGATACAAACCGACTCTTTTCTATATCAAAATAGGTATGGACGGGGCGGAGTATATGGATTGTTCAGCCGAAGAAGATATTGAAATGTCCACTGCCATTGCCCGTAAGTATGGTTTGTCCTTGGAAGTCGTGGATTTGCATAAGGAGTATTGGGAGAATGTGGCCGCCTACGCGATTGATAAAATAAAGAAAGGACTGACACCGAATCCGGATGTGATGTGTAACAAACTCATAAAGTTTGGCTGTTTCGAACAGCAGGTCGGAAAGAATTTCGATTTTACGGCGACAGGGCATTACGCCACCACCATCCGGCAGGACGGCAAGACGTGGCTTGGAACAGCCAAAGACCCTGTTAAAGACCAGACGGATTTCCTGGCCCAGATAGACTACCTGCAAGTTTCCAAACTGATGTTTTCTATCGGCGGACTTATGAAGCAGGAAGTACGCGAAATCGCAAGCAGGGCAGGATTGCCCAGTGCCCGAAGAAAGGACAGTCAGGGAATTTGCTTTTTGGGAAAGATTAACTATAATGATTTCGTTCGTCGTTTCCTGGGAGAGCGGGAAGGGGCGATTATAGAACTGGAAACCGGAAAGAAAGTGGGCACGCATCGCGGCTACTGGTTCCATACGATCGGACAGCGGAAAGGACTCGGATTGAGTGGCGGTCCCTGGTTTGTGATCAAGAAGGATGTTGAGGAAAATATCATCTATGTCTCTCATGGATATGGAGTCGAAACGCAGTTTGGCAGTGAGTTCCGTATCAATGATTTCCACTTTATTACGGAGAATCCGTGGAAAGATGCCGGAAAGGAGATAGATATTACCTTCAAGATTCGTCACACTCCTGAATTTACGAAGGGAAAGCTGGTACAGGAAGAGGGCGGTCAGTTCCGTATCTTATCTTCTGAGAAGTTGCAGGGCATTGCTCCCGGTCAGTTCGGGGTGATTTATGATGAAGAAGCGGGGATATGTGTAGGAAGTGGTGAGATAACCCGATAGGCTGTTCCCTTTCAGAACTGAACCGGCTGTCAAATATAGTATTCCGCTAAATCCACAATCCCTGCACGCATCGCGTACTTGGTAGCTTCGTGCACATTGTTGACTCCCAGCTTCCGGAAGATATTCTTTCGGTGGCTGTTGATTGTATGAAAGCTGAGGTTCTTTTCTGCCGCTATTTCTTTTGTCGTCTTCCCCAGTGCAATTTCTTTGAGGATATTCTTTTCTGTCTGCGTCAGCAGATGATCATCCACCGTTGCAGGGGATGCGGCGGAAGAAGCCGTTCCCGAAAGCAGCAGATTGCTGACATGATTGCAGATATATCGTTGTTTGCGTGAAGCGCATTGCAGGGCTGACATGATTTCCTCTTTTGAGTTATCTTTCATCACTACTCCGAAAGCCATACTGCTGAATAATACCTGCCGGAGAAAATTGATACTTAACTCATCGGAGAACAGAATCCAGTCGGCCTCTTTAAACCGCTCCTGCAGGACGATCAGTTCGTCCGCTCCGGCAAAATCGAATAAGGTATAATCCAGAATAACCACTGCTTGCGGATACAGGCGCAGCTGCTGAATCAGTTCGGCCTTGTTGTCAGCTTCTAAAAGAACGGATACATCCTTTTGCCGGCTTAGCAGAAACATCATTCCTGCCTTGCTGATATCCTGATTATCTGCGATGATATATTCCCTCATAATGATCAATTAAAAAAACTCCGCTACAAATGTACGCATTTTGCGCGATTTGTAGCGGAGTTATTCTTATATTCTTCTGTTCGGATTACCAGGCACGTCCTTTGAAGATGTTTGACTGATCCAGTGGGACGATGTTACCGTTCAATGTCAGGTTGTTGTTATTGAAGTTCGGGCTGATAGATACCGAAGCATTGTTGTTACCGCTGCTCATATTAATAAATACCTGAGCTGAGATACCGATGCCCTGTACACTGAATGAACAGTTTACATTTCCTTTCTTATCGATATTCATCTTCATGTCCGAAGAGTTACCGTCTACAGTCACACCACCGATACCGTTAGGGCCGGGATAAGGAGTGTTGAAAGCTGTCTGTACAGTGGCTCTGTTTCCGTTCATCAGGACGAAGTTAGTGTTGGAAGTCACGAAGGAACTCATACCGTTACGGAAGATCACCTGATTGGCTTCCAGAACAAACTGTTTGTTCTTCAAAGCCTGTACAGCCTGCTGGTAGGCTGCCATGTCCTGTACCTGTTCTTCTGCGCGAAGTTTTGCTCTTTCTGCGTCTCTTTCTGCTTTTCTGTCTGCGCGGCGGATGGCTGCGTTACTTTCCTGTGCATACATCATTGTGCTCGCACTTACTAAAACTAATGCTAATAATGCAATAAACTTTTTCATAACTTTTTTTTGTTTAGGTTTAATACGTTGTTCGTTTATTGCAAAAACAAAGTGTATGCCAGATTGTTCACGGGCGTTTTACAATTTTATATCCGATAGCTGCGACAGCGATACTCATTAAAGGACTGATAATGTTGAAAAAGCAATAGGGGAGATACACCAGCGTAGGCACACTCAGAATGGTAGCCTGCGTCATTCCGCAGGTATTCCATGGGATCAGTACGGATGTAACGGTTACTGAATCCTCGGTGGTCCGGCTGAGCAGGCAGCTTTCGTAACCTTTTTTAGCATAAATGTCGCGAAACATATTCCCGGTCAGGATGATGCTGATGTACTGGTCGGCAGTTGCCAGATTGAGGAAAAGCCCCGAACAGACGGTAGCCGATACGACGCTGACCGTTTTCTTCATGAAACGTACGAAGAGCGATGTGATGCTTCCCAGCATACCGCTGGCTGTCATTGCCCCGCCGAAACACATGGCACATAATATCAGCCAGATGGTATTCATCATTCCCGACATACCACGGGTGGCAATTAAATCTGTCAAAACAGCATTGTCGGTCTGCAGGCTTGTCTTGCCGTAGATGGTCATCATCAGTCCTTTAAACAGGGAGTCGAAGTTGGAAACGGCAGCCCCCGAAATTTCCCGCAACAAATCCGGTTGGAAGATCAGAGCGAAAATGCCCGCCAATAGAGTGGACAGAAACAGGGTAATGATGGAAGGCACTTTCCGTGCAATCAATATGCCTGTTGCTATCGGTATAATCAGCAGCCACGGGGTGATATGGAACTTTTCGTTCAGGGCAGCTGCCACTTCCGCGATGTGCTGGGTATTGCTGGCGTCATGAGACAGACCTGCTACCGTAAATATAGTCAGTGTGATGATCAGTGAGGGCACCGTAGTAATCATCATGTAGCGGATATGACGGAAGAGGGGCGTGTCCGTGACGGATGCCGCCAATATGGTCGTCTCGGACAAGGGAGAAACCTTATCGCCGAAATAGGCACCGGAAATGATAGCTCCCGCAATCCAGCCTTCTTCAAATCCCTGTGCCTTTCCGATGCCCATGAGAGCAATACCGATGGTGGCGATCGTTGTCCATGAACTTCCGGTCATAACGGAGATCAATACGCAAATAATACAGGTGGATGTCAGGAAGAAACTGGGATGGATAATCTGCATCCCGTAATAAATCAAAGTGGGCACTACTCCGCTAATCATCCAGATACCGCTTAATGCGCCGATAATCAGTAAGATGATGATGGCTGTTGTCACTCCTGCCACGTTGTTCGTGATTGCCAGTTCGTAGTCTTTCCAAGGGATTTTGTAGAAAGCCATGCCGATAAGGATACAAATGGCGGTGGTAGTAAGCAGCGATATCTGACTTCCGCCATTGAGGGCATCACTGCCAAATACACGAATGGTGGCGAATAGTAATATCACTAATACGACAATGGGCAATAGTGATATGAGGGGAGATGGAGCTTTCTTCATTCTAAATATAACGCTTTATTATTTAATCTGGTGGTTTAGGTTTCTTTATTATGTAACTACCGGACCTTCAATGATGTCGGATGCTTTATTGATTTCAGGCATCGATTCCGGTAAATGTCTTTAGAGCGTATCCTATCAGGAAACTGATACCTGCCACACTGAAACTGAGTACAGCCATTTCCGTAAACCGCTTTCGGAAGCTTTCTCCACGGGCTACGGAATAATAGTAGTTGAAAAGGGCAATGATGATAAGTGCCATGGTCAGCATCACTCCCAAAGCTACGATTACATTGCTGATCAGTATAAACGGAGTAACCAGTGACACTACCGTGATCAGATAGGCGATTCCTGTATATACAGCTGCTTTTACCGGATGTTTCTTATCATCCCCTTCCGATTTGGTAGAAAGATATTCGGAAGATGCCATTGACAGTGCAGCGGCTATCCCTGTGATACTGCCGGTCAGTGCTATCAGTTTACTGTCACTCAAGGCAAGTGTGAAACCTGCCAGTGCACCTGTAAACTCAACCAGCGCATCATTAAGTCCCAGTACGACCGATCCCATATATTCCAGCCGTTCTTCATTGATAAGTGAAATCAACTTTTGCTCGTGCACTTCTTCTTCATGTGCCAGCCGTTGTAGGTCCGGTATATGGGCATATTTATCATAATTATTATGGGCATTTTCCTCACTGGACTCCATTAATTTGATGGCGAATGTGATACCTAGTATGCGTGCCAGAAAGTAGAAACGGGCGATACGCTTATAGTCCGGACCGATTTCTTTTCCTGTATATTTCTTGAGGATGGCGTAATGCGACTTTTCTTCTGCTGCTATCAGTCGGAGCGTTTTGCGGTTATTCTCGTCTTTTTCGATAGATGCGAGCCGTTCATATAAGATGCTTTCTGTTATCTCGTTTCGTTGAAAGCGGGTGAATTCGGCAATATCCTGTTGGGTTGGAATCATTTCTTTATTTTTTTTGGTCGCGCAAAGATACAATAAAAAGACAGAATTCTTTTTACCTTGCCGGACAGCACAATAAAATTTATTATAAGTTTATATTTTATTGGAATATAGATGCTTTCCTGCTACACCGGATTCGTCTTGCGCCTCAGCCACCAGTAACGGATAAAGAGTACACCGGTCAGGATCAGTGCGATGGACAGTCCTGTGTAGAAGACAGATATAAAACTTTCGGGCAACAGGTGGAAGCTGCGGATGGTGATGCCCATACAGATCATAAAGATCATGACGATCCAGCTTTTGACATCGAAGAAGGAGAAAGGGCAGTTCTTCTGTTCCTTTTTCCGTTCGATCCTTTGAGTATGCTTGTAATAGAGTCTTTTGAAGATTAATACGAAGAACAGCAGAAAGACGATGGTTGCTTCTCCTATCTTGAACATCCAGCCTTCGGAGTTATTAAGCCATGTAACGATGCCTATTCGCAAGATATTGGCACCGGCGATAATCCAGACGGTGCCTGCTGTGATAAGTAAGATTTCTTTGTTAACTCCGTATTTCATGTTTCCCTTTTTTGTATTAAACGGTTTACTGCTCCGTTTTGTTGACTCACTTCTTCGACAAAGTTGTAATTAGTAAAGAAATGCAGGTCAGTGTAGCTCCAATTCCAATAACACCATGCCATCCGTGCAATTGCCAGAATGTACCCGCAAGGAAGGTTCCCAGGGAACCGCCGACGAAGTAGGTCGTCATGAAAATTGTATTGATGCGGTTGGAGGCTCGGGGTGACAGTTCGAAGATACTGGTCTGATTACTGAGCTGGATGCACTGCATACCTATGTCGATGATGATAATTCCCAGAATGATACCAAGGTAGGTGTTTTCTCCGACGAAGAAGAGTAGCCATGAAAAGAGGATCAGTCCGCAACCGATGAAGTTGAAGCGGCGGACACCCACTCTCTTTACGTATTTCCCCACAAAGGAGGCGGTTAATGCTCCCGCCACACCGCATAATCCCAGCAAACCGATGATGTCGCTGTTGGCATGAAAGGGGGCTTGCCCCATCTTGAAGGCAAGGCAGGACCACATGGCAAGAAGGGAACCGAAGTTTAACGCCGCACGGATGGAATAAATGCGCAGCTGCGGAAACTCTTTCACCAAAGCCAGCAGGGATTTCATCAGGTCGCCGTACTTGCCCCGGAAGTTGGTCTGAATATCGGGAAGGACTTTGAGCACGACAATCGCGCAGACGAACATCATGGTTGCGGCGATGTAATACATTTCGCGCCATCCGAACAGTTCGCCGACGAATCCGCTGACCACCCGTGAAGAAAGGATTCCGGTCAGCAAGCCCGATAGGACGATCCCGACATTCCTGCCTTTGTTTTCCGGACGGGAGAACTGGGCGGCTATGGGAATGAATATCTGCGGAATCATGGAGCAGGCTCCGGTGAAGAACGAAGCAAGGAGTATCAGATGGATATTATCTGCCAAAGCAATCGTCAGCAGGGAGAATATCAGGACAAAGAAATTGACAAGGATAATCTTTTTCCGCTGATACAAATCACCTAAGGGAGTGATAAACAAGAGTCCCGCTGCATAGCCTATCTGTGTGACCATGGCAATCAGGTTGGTACGGAATTCTGATATGCCAAGTTCATGGCGTATCATATTTAGCAGCGGTTGGATATAATAGATGTTGGCTACCGAGACTCCTGCCACAATGGCGAGCGTCCACAGGATGGATGCCGGCAGACCTCCGTTTTCTTTCAATGACTGTTTCATGCCGCAAAGATAATGAATATCACTCAACAAAGAAAGTGGTGGAGATGGTATTTCCTTCACCGTCTACTGCCGTCAGCGAATGTTTGCCGGCGGCGGGTTGCAGGGAGATTTTGTGAAAGTCCTGTGTCTGCGCTTGGTAGGTCTCGTCAAGATGCCAGAAAACGGTAGCGTTAGGATTGTTGTGCGCCAGTTCTACAGTCAGGAAACCTTTGCTGCCATCCAGTTGCTTGGGCAGTTTGATGCGTGCGTTCATCGGAGGATATATAAATTGCATCGGCTGGAAAGTATCTTCTCCGCATCCGGCTTTAAAAGGAGGCAGCGGTTTATACTCCGGATGATGTTGCTTGTAATACCATTCCCATACGGGTGGCAGTGTGAACCAGCTTTTTCGAAGCGTAGGCTCCGTGTTGGCGCAATTTTCATAAATACGCTGGCTTTCATCGGCTGATAAAGTGACGAGATGGTGATAGGGGCATGCCTCTGTCCGCAGTCCTGCCGGTAAAACAAGAAGTGTGTCCGTTTCATCACAGAACCGTCCTTTCAGATGTCCCGATTTCCGGCAGACCTCTGCTTCGACAAAGATGCCCGCAGGACGTGTAAACCACGAAGAGGAGGGGAGCAGATTAAAAATATCGAATAGTACGGGGCCGGCTGTCTGTGCACCTACCAGCCCGGGTTTTCCTTCTCCGGTGGCATTTCCTACCCATACGCCGACTGCATAGCGGGGCGTAACACCCACCGCCCAAGCATCCCGGAATCCGTAGCTCGTTCCGGTTTTCCATGCAATGGTCTGCATGGAAGGAATGGATTTCCAGTCAATCTCTTCGGGACGGTTGACTTCTTTCAAGGCATCGAATGTCTGCCATACGGCGCCTGGCTGAAAAGGATCGGTTGATTCTGTGATTCGGCTTGTCGGGAGCAACAGGCTGCAAGACCTTTGCGGCAGTTGCAACAAACTGCGTCCCATCATTGCATATGCGTTTGTTACATCCCATAAAGTGGCTTCCGCTCCTCCCAGAATAAGTGATAAACCATAGTGGGAAGAAGAACGGTTGATCGTTTTTAGCCCGATCTGTTGCAGGAAGCTATGAAACTTCGGGACTCCGTATCTTTGCAGCATCGTGACTGCGGGAATATTTAATGAACGCGCGAGAGCTTCCGAAGCGGGAACAGCTCCTTCGAACTGCATACTGAAATTCTGTGGCGTAAATCCGTTGATATTGACAGGTACGTCCGGCAGCAACATATCCGGCAGTAAACTTCCTTCCTGTAACATTGCGTAATATAAGAAAGGTTTGAGAATACTGCCCGTACTTCTCGGAGCCTGAATGACGTCTACTTGATTTCCTCCCTGCTTCCGGTCGAAATGGACGTTGCCGCAGTATGCCACCACTTGATTGCTCGGAATGTCAATCACCAGAATGGCCAGATTGCGAATATCACTTCGCCCGAATTCGTTACTCCATCGTTCCGCCAGGTCCTCTACCTGAGTCTGAATGCCCTTGTTGATGGTCGAACGGGAGTATTCGCCGTTTCGTTCCTGATAGAACCGGCTGACCAGGTACGGTGCGATTTGTGGGAGCGCATGAGGCTCGTCGGGAAGTGGCTCGCTGATAGCCAGTTCGTAGGTAGACGAATCGATGGTTTTCTTTTCGAGAAGCTGTTTCAGCAGGCGGTTTCGTTTGTCAAGCAACGTTTTCCGTCCTTTGGACAGATGAATCATGGCGGGCGCGTTGGGAAGAACGGCAAGCATGGCAGACTCCGCCCACGATAAGTCATCGGCAGAATGTCCGAAGTAGCGCCATGCGGCGGCATCCAGTCCCACTACATTTCCCCCGAAAGGGGCATGGGAGATATACATGGAAAGAATCTCCTCTTTGGAAGCGCGAAATTCCAGGCGGGTGGCCCAGATCATTTCAATCAGTTTCTCACGGAAGGTGCGCGATTCGTTCCGTGCCAGGCGGATGGTCTGCATGGTCAGCGTACTGCCTCCGCTTACGATGCGTTTATTCTTCACATTCTGATAGAAAGCTCTTCCGATAGCGAACGGATTGACTCCCCAATGGTGATAGAAATGTTTGTCTTCGAAAGTAATGAGGCATTCCTTGATCTTTTCCGGAGTCGTGTTTCGGGGAGGGAATCTCCATTGACCGTCGGAGGCGATGCGTGCACCCAGCAGTTCCTCGTTCCGGTCCGTCACTACTGTGGAGTAGGGGACATGAAAAAGGTGGCGGGGAAGACAAAAGATATATCCTGTCACCAAAAAAGCAAGAATACAAAGTATTACTTTTTTGGTGACGGACAATCGTTTGAAGAAATTCAAGATTTTGCTTCCCATGCACTTATGCTATCTGTCAATGCTGTCTTATTGTTCAGAGTCTTGTCAGCGGCTGACAGTCGTTCTTCCCGCTTTGGTGCGTGCCTGTACCGCTGCGTCGTACATAGCTTCGCACTGAATGGCCGGAAGAATAAAGTTACCTGCATAAGTTGCCTGCAACCTTACGGTAAATGTTTTCGATTCACCCCGTCGCAGGTCGAAATAAGTCAATACCCGGTCATCACGAATATCTTTATAGGTGTACTTATCGGCTGAACTTTCCGGAGTATTCGCTTCATTAGAATTGGAAGAGGACGCTTCCGGAACAATCATCCGTTCATTATATATTTCCCATCCGGACGGTATAATATGGGTCAGTGCCAGATTGCTGTAATCGGAAGTACCGCTGATATTGGATAGGGTGACCGCAGACATAAAGTCCGTTCCCTGTCTGATGTCTTCCACGGAAATCGGTGAACCTGCCATATCTGTGTATTTCACATCCAGCCGGATATTATCGGCAATGGCTGGCAGCGTATCATTCAGCAATTGGGTACGTGTAATCAGGTCTACGCTCAATGCTCCTTTGCCTTGATTCTTCACAGAGACTGTTCCCGATTTCGGAGAAGTAGCTATCTCCTTCTCAAATACGGCTTTAGCAGATTTCACGGCGGGCTGTTGCTTGCCGTTCCAGCTCCATGTGAAATCCAGTGTACCGGATAATTGCTCCGCAAGGCGTCCCATTGCCATCAGGGCAAAGGCGGTAGACTGCGTGCTGAACCAGTTTTCCTGTGCCAGATTCTGTGATACCTTCTTAGCCTGTTGCAACGCATCCCGATCCCGCTTCATCAGAATGAGCGTTTCCAGAATCATTGCTTCATCCCGGTCGGACGAACCGTAAATCAGGTTCATGGAAGAATAAGGAATGACGGTCGTTTCTGCGTTGTATACTAATTCTCCGGCAGGTTTCATCTTACCGGTCAGCGCATAGGCGGCTGCCAGTCTCCATTTGGCTTGGATGGAGAGTCCCGGCTGTTCCTTCATGCGGTTCATGGCTCCGTATTCCGGTGCACCGGCCAGTGCAAGGGTATAGAGGCGGAAGGCCTGCTGCAATTCCGATTGCCATATCTGCCAGTTACTTGCTTCCTGCGGCATACGCCAGTTTTGGGCGGCGGCACGCTGGAAGCGTTTCCATTTGTTCAGTACGTTCGGATGAACGGCATACCCTTTTTCTTGTGCCAGTGTCAGGAACATACCCGTGTAAGAAGTGATCCATTCATCGGCGACGGCGTTGCCCGGCCAGTATACAAATCCGCCGTTGGGAAGCTGGCGGGCATATATCTGCCGGATAGCTTCCTGTACATTCGCCTTTATTTTCTCGGCTTCCTGTTCGTCCACCGCCTTGAACTGAGAGACGAATAAGAGAGGTAATGCTTTGGAAGTCAGTTGCTCTGTGCAATGATGCTGATAGTTGTATAAGAAGTCGAATCTACGGCTGATGTCTACCGACGGAATGCGGGAGACTTCCAGTTGCACCTGATTGTTAGCCGAAGAAGAACCTGCCAGTGTGTATGACAGTTCGGCCTCCTGACCGGCTTCTATCCATTGGCTGTTGCGTAAGGTAACCACCGGATTCGGATTCCGGACTTCTATTTCGATCGTTTCTTTTGTCTGCTGTCCGTTGCCGCTTGCCGTCAGGTGGATGGTTGCCTTTCCGGTTTTGCTGCCTGTTTTCAGAGTGAAGTATGCCAGTTGGTCACCCGGCTGGTCAAAAGTGAGTGACTGCTGGCGATTGCCCGTGATCTGTACGCCTGCGCCGGATGCTTCCAGCGATACGGTCACGTTCTTCACTTGGTTCTCCATAGCGAATACATTTACCGGAACGGTAATTTCTTCCTGCGTACTCAATACACGGGGCAGAGTAGACAACAGCATGAGCGGTGTCCGCACAAATGCAGTCTTTTCCGCATTTCCGTAAGCGCCGTCCTGTCCGGCAACTACCATCGCACGTACAGAACCCACATACATCGGAAGCTTCAACGTATGTGTCTGTTGCTTACCTTTTGCGAGATAGAAAGGACCGATGAATTTGACCACCGGTTTGAAACGGTTGGCTTTGGCATCTGCCGGTTTCAGCGAGGCATCTCCACCTGTGCTGAACAATGAACTGTAACGTCCGCCGGAAGCACCCAGCACATCGTCGTACATATCCCATGTACGGATGCCGAGAGCCTCGCGTGCATAAAACTCGTTCCACGGGTCGGGCGTCTTGAAGTTAGTCAGATCGAGCAGACCGTCATCCACAATCGCCAGTGTATAAGTCATCGGTTTTCCGCTTTTCTCGCTGACAGTCACGTTAAAGTCAGTTTCCGGACGCAGCACTTCCGGCATCTTGATCTGCGGTTGCAGAATCGTCTGACGGTTGGTCACAAATACCGGAGCAATGCCGTACATACGGATCGGCAGATCATTGACTGTCTGCGCATGAGGCTGCAACAGGCTGATATGCAGATAAACATTCGGAGCCATTTCCGGTGTAATCTTGAAGGTGAGTTTCGTATCTCCCTGATCGGACACTTCGAGCCATTGCTGCTGCAAGACGGTCGAACCGTTTTCGAGGGATACCAGCGCACGTCCTCCGGCGGCTGCGGGAATGATTGCCGTGGCTGTTTCTCCTATCTCATAAGAATCTTTGTCCAGTGAGAAAGCAAGCATCTTGATGCCGCTCGGGTCTGTCTTGTTTGAACGTCCGCGCCAGTCGGGCCAGTCGATGTAGACGGTTCCTCCGGTGGCGTGTCCGCTTTCACGGTCTTTCACGTACACCAGATAGCGTCCCCAATCCGGATAATTGATGCGGAACTTGAAGGAGGCTTTTCCTCCTGTGGTCTGCAGGTTACCACTGGCAACGGGAGTGATGGAACTGTTGTTGATGTAGGTTCCGAAAGACTCTTCACCGTTTTCCCACCACCAGCTCCAGCTGATCCGGTAGATTTTATATTCCAGATTGGAACGGTTCACCGGCTGTCCCTGATCGTTGACCGTCACGATGTCAAACACATGATCTTTGTCTGTTTCGATATACTTTCCTTTCGGCTGGTTCAGATTGATGCCCACATACGATGTGAACGGAGAGAAGGGAACAGTCTGCGAGTAAATGCTTGCATCTCCTCCCGGTTCGAAAACACGGGTGGTGAGCGTTGCATTCAGCATGCCCGGAGCACCCGTTGCTACCGGAAGCTGTATATTGACGCCTGCTCTTCCTTCCGCATCCAGTACCCCGTTGAACACATCCGCCCGGACGGTCGTAAAGTCCGTTGCCGGATTGTTGAACAGGTATTGCCCGTAGTTCTTGAACTGCGTATTGACCTTTGATAAGGACATTTCGACCTTGGCTTTCAGTCGCGATGCGGTGGCTCCCGTCAGCCATGAAGAAGTAAGCGGGGCATATACGTCTTTGCTCGAAGCCTGAAGGATGGTTGGTAAAGCTAGTGTAATCTTCAGACGGTTCGGCTTGATGGTTTCGATGCGCAGACTCTTGTGGAAGGCAGTTCCTCCTACTTTCACGTAGGCATTCCATAATCCGGTGGGATCGTCGGCTTGTGTGGGCACGGCAAATGTATAAAATCCGTTTGTACCCTGCGTAGAGATCATTTTGGTATAGAACTGTCCTCTTGGATTGTAAATCTCCAATGCTACCGGATGTTTGTCCGGAATGCGTTTCTCACGGTCTTCCAGCATGAAGGAAATATGCAGTGTATCTCCCGGACGCCATACGCCTCTCTCGCCATAGATAAATCCTTTCAGACCTTTCTGAATGTCTTTTCCTCCCACATCGAACCGGCTGACCGACTGCTCTTCGCCATCGACCACGCGTACATATGCCTTTTGCTTGTCCGCTTCGGCTACCGCTATGAAAGGAACTCCCTTCGGAGTGATTTCTACCAGCCCTTCACCGTTCGTCTCTCCCTTTCCAATCGGCTGGAGCTGGAAGTTGTAAATTGTTACCTGTGCTTTCGCTACCGGCTTCGTATCCAGAATGTTATTTACCGCAATCCACAACTTATTCAGTGAATTACGTTTCACAATCATTCCCAAATTGGAGGCAAAGATATTGCAGGCAGCTATCCGGTCGGAATTCATATAGTAGGACGGATGGCAGGGATTATCCCGTTCTGTCCATCGGTACTGGCTCCAGTCCATCGGCACGCTGCCGTTATAATAATAGTATGTTTCCGGAGTGTCCCATACCGCTTCATCGTCTCCCGACAATGTCTCTCCGCTGACTTTGGTCAGGTTGTCGGAAGACTTGTTGTCCGCGAACTGCATTTCCTTGTTTTCACTTCCCCCGCAAGGATAAGCGGAGTATTCCTGGCGGAACGAGAGGATGACACGGTAAATGGCTCCCGGCTCCTGATGAATCAATCCGGCAAGGTCTATCGAATAGTCTTCCCAGCGGTGCACATCTTTGGAAGAATCTTTCGCCAGCCACAATGTCTTCTTATAAACCAGTCGTCCCGAACGTCGCAATTCATTGGCTGAGGAGAGCGAGTTGTTCTGCATGAACATCAATACGTTGTTTTCGAAAATACGGATCACGCTCAAATCCACCGCATATAGATTGACGGCACGGAAGGGGATGATCAGACTTTTCGAATCGGGCAGGATAGCGGCGGAAGTAGCCATTTCTACCTGCGGTTTCAGGTTAAGTTCGCTGAATGAGATGGAGTGGGAAGTGCCCAGCGGTTTGTCCTGGCTGTTTCTTATTCCTTCATGGATATTCAGCGTCAGTTTGTTCAGTTTGCCGGTTTCGAAGTAAACGAATACTTTATTTTCTTTGATCTGGAAAATAGAGGAAGAAACTTCCGGAACGTCGATGAGCCCTTTCAAGTCCTGTGTGTTGGATACAGGGTCGGAGAATATGATTTCAATTCCGTTTTCCGGTTGGTCGATGCGTACGGCGGACAGGAAGCGGAAACTGTTCTTTGCCGGGATCAGAATACTTTCGTTTTGGGTACGGTCGATGCCTGCCGGATTGCCTTTGGCGGTAATTTCCAGTTGGTAATCTTCCGCTTCTTTGATTATCTGACTGATGCTAAATGCGTATCGGGTCGGGTGATCTGTCTGGGTGATTTCAATCGGATAGCTTTTGTTCTTTTCGCTTCCGGCTGTGAGCATTTTCTCTACTTCCTCTTTTTTCACTACATCGCTGAAACGTATTTCACCCGTTACGGTCACTTGGTCGGGCTGGGTGGCTGTGACGGTTATCGGATCGGTATGAATACTAAAGTTTCGTTCCTGCACGCGGAAAGAGAAGTTGAATTCTTCCAGCTTTTTGTCTACATCGACGAAATCTCCCAGGTGGAAGGTTCCTTCGTAAAAGGCACCTGGTTTCAGTGCCCCTTCTTCGGGGACAAATTCAATGGTATTGTTGCTGACCCAATACGTTTTTCCTTTCAATGAAGGAGAGAAACTGAACGGATTGTCTTTCAGTTCCTGATTCAGGTCTACCATCGGCTGGTCCTGTGTCAGCTCTATGCGTATCGTTGAGTTTTGCGAAATCACTCCTCCCGTATAAGCATTGACGTATGGAGCGTATTCGGCAGAAGGAATAATGTCTTTCTGATTACTTTTACAGGACGAAAATCCCGCAATTACTGTCAAAAGAATCAAGAATAGTCCGGCAGCAGCGCTGCATCTGGTTTTAATTTGTCCCATAGCGATGAGTTTTTATGATTCAACAAACAAATATACAGTTTTTATGGAAGATTTCTCTTAAATCTGCTTACTTTTGTACATTCAAATCATGTATTTATGGGAAGAAAGCAAGAATATAAAGAGACGAATTTGGAGTTCTTGAAAGAATTGTCATCGCAGGAAGGTGTTTATGCCTTGCCTTGCGGCATCTATTATAAGGTTTTGGAGACCGGTACGGGGACTGTTTTTCCTAATGTGCGGAGTATTGTTACCGTTCATTATAAAGGGAGTCTGATTAACGGTCGGGTGTTCGATAATTCTTATGAACGTAATTGTCCGGAAGCTTTCCGCCTCTGCGATGTAATAGATGGTTGGCAACTGGCGCTCCAACGGATGCGTGCGGGAGATAAATGGATCATCTATATACCTTACACGATGGGATACGGAACCCGTGCATCCGGTCCGATTCCGGCTTTTTCGACATTGGTATTTGAGGTAGAGCTTTTGGGAGTTGCATAACTAACGAAGAAAGATATGAAAGTGGAAATAAGAAGCAAAGTGGTGATATTGCTATGTATCGTTCTGGCAGTTTTTTCTTCCTGTATCACGGACGATGATGATGATAGGGGAGACTTTGCTCTTGTTGCCGGTGACGCCCTTCCTCAGTTTTCGGTAGAGATGAGTGATGGGGGAGTGTTGAATACGCAGTCATTTAGCGGGAAGGTTGGAGTGATTGTCTTTTTTCATACGGATTGTCCGGATTGTCAGAAAGAACTTCCGGTTATTCAGAAAGTTTATGATACGTATAAAGAGAATCCGGATGTATTATTGTCTTGTATCAGCCGTTCAGAATCGGGCTCTGAAGTACAAGCCTATTGGGAAAAACATTCGTTTACCTTGCCTTTTTCCGCTCAGAATGATGATGCTGTCTTTTCGCTTTTTGCTTCCCATACCATTCCCCGTATATTGATAACAGACAAGGAGGGGATTATTCGTGCTGTATATACAGATGATCCTTTGGCGACCTATCAAGAATTGGCAAAAGATATCGATGCTGTCTTAATCGATAAGTTGTCCGGGAATGAACGATAGCTCATTTGTTGCAAATCAACAGATGGTTTAATCTGGCTTTTTCTATTATTTGTTTTCATTCTTATAGACTGGTGAAAAACTTGTTTGTATCATATATTTACGATATTCCCCGGGAGATTAACAATTTTTATGTCAGTAAATGCAGGGTGGAACGGCAGAAGACTGAAAAAATAAAAAAGATGATCTCTTGATTGATTATCAGGATTTTAATTGTTGTGCTATCCCTACAGAAAAGTAAATCTACTGACACTACTGACAACTGACACCTTAAGGCCTCTTTACAGAGAATACATCCAAGAGGAATGGATGAGTATGTAAATTAAAATGCCTTTAAATAACTCTTAATCACTGAAGTTCCGCAAATTCTTTATATTATTGACAAACAGTAGTATCTCAATTGGGAGTGACTAAAAAGTCGGTAGTATCTTAAGTCTCCTACCAGGAGGGAGGGGAATTAAGATAGTTTGGATAACGCAAAAGTAACTTGCGAAACTTGAATTAATCATAGTTTACTAATAACTTTGTCATCACTGGAAGAAAGAAGCCTATTCAACGCTGTTGAATTTGTATTCCTACCTTCGTCCGGTTATTCATATTTGTTGTAGTGTATATGTTTACAAATGAATGAATGGAAAAGTACTGCCACTAAATGTTCCATACTGACAGAGTGTGCATGAAATTAATATTTTAGATGTTTATAATGTGTTGATAATTAGTAATGTATGCAAACGGAAAAAGAAATGTTATTACTAAAGAAACGCTAAAGTGGCAGTTGTCAGTGTCAGTAGGGAATAAAGGACTTTTTAATGGTGCAAATAGTATACATATGTGAGTGCGAAAGAACAGAAATACAAAGAGAAAAGAACGAAAAGTGAAAGGAAATGAGGCAGAGGAGTGTAACGATTGAAGTACTTGAAGAGGGAAAATGATGTACAAGAATGTAAGAAGTAAAGTACTGGAGTTGAGAGTTTGAAGTACTTGAGTTGGAAGTATGAAGTACGAGAAACTGCAAGATGAAGTACAAGAGTTGATGGGAGTAAGTACTAGAATCAATGGAATGAAAAATAGCAGACATGCCATTTCTTAGTATAACACACTATCAAAGTCTTGAAAAAAGCGTTTCAATACAATCATTAATACACTGATTTAAGTTATCTTTGCGGTTAAGAATAGATGATTGTCATTATGAAAAGATCAATAAAGCGTTTGCCCAAACGCACACAGGAAGAGTTGGCAGTGCTGCAAGAACTGATATTGCAGTACCTTGTGAATGTACGTATGATTATCCTCTATGGGAGTTATGCACGTGGAGAATATGTCATTTGGGATGAAACATACGACGAACGAGGTGGACTTACTTACTACCAAAGCGACCTTGATATTCTGGTGATATGTGATACGGGCGATGCTATTAAAGCGGAGAATCATGCGAACGCCTTTGTTGTTCCCAGGTATGATAAACGAATGGAAGGAAGGAGACATCCTGCACCACCTCAGATCATTGTTGAAAGCACGACAACTTTTAATCGGGCTATCCGAAGGAAACATTATTTCTTTTATGAGGCCTTAAGAGACGGCATTCTGTTATATGATGACGGCACGTTTCAGATTGGCAAACCGGAGAAGTTGCCATATCGGGAAATAAAGCAATATGCGGAGGAAGAATATGCAGGATGTTTCGACATGGCAGAGGGATTATTAAGACATGGAAAATTGGCTCAAGTGGAAAAAGAATATAAATTAGGTTCATTCTTTTTACATCAAGCTTGCGAACGTTACTACAAGACGTATATGCTTGTCCATAGTGGCACTCGCCCTAAATCTCATAAATTGGAAGTGTTGGGCCCGATGGCTAAAAGCCGTTCACGAGG